>CAYLKA010000015.1:22435-43788 GCA_964384125.1 uncultured Gammaproteobacteria bacterium
CCATCAATGTCGTCATGAATCGGCACTGGGGCCCGGACCACCGTCCGGCCAGCACCACGGTTGAGATTGTCCGGCTGGCGACCGATCCCCGTTTTCTCCTAGAGATTGAGGCGGTGGCGGTCATAGAGTGAGAACGGCTATCGCAAGACACCCCTAATAAAATAGAATGCGTCGTTGACGAATAAGAACCAAAGAGGAACCAATATGAAGATGGTTAGGTGTATTTCAGTCGGTATCGGACTAGGAATGGTCGCTACGCTGGGTTTAGCGCAGCAGCCGATGAGCTTTTTTATAACAAGCGTAGGGTCTGGTGACGGTGGTAACTTAGGTGGTCTAGCTGGAGCGGACGCTCATTGTCAGCAACTGGCGGCGGCTGTCGGCAGAGGCGACGCAACTTGGCGGGCCTACCTCAGCCAGTCTCCTGGCGGGGGAGCGGCTGCGGTTAATGCGCGTGATCGTATTGGTGACGGCCCTTGGTACAACGCGAACGGCGACTACATCGCCTATGATGTCGACGGTCTGCACGAGGACCGTAATAACGTTCGTAAGCCCACCGCGGTCGATGAGAACGGCGAGGAAATCAGCGGGGCCGGTGATTCGCCCAATCGGCACGACATCCTTACGGGCTCCGATTCCTCGGGCCGCTTGATGGACGGAGGTTTCGTGCCTGGGGCCGGACCTGGTGCTACGACTACTTGTAGTAACTGGACTAGCGGTGATGCAGGTAATGCCATCGTTGGGCATCACGACCGTCTAGGCGGACCCAGTGCTTCTTGGAATGCTGTGCATACGACTCGGAGTTGTGCGCAGGCGGATCTTGAAGCCACTGGTGGAGATGGCCTGTTTTACTGCTTCGCAGCTGACTAAGCCACACTCCTAAACTCGTGAGCTGAATGCCTTCAGCCGATGAAGGCGTCTCGTTGGTCGCCGGGCGGGGGGGTGTTGCCCTCCCGTCTCCGCGACCGTCGGGGAGAGCGTGAAAGCGTTTGCTTTTAGCTGAAGTCACGCTGTCCACTCCCAGGGTAACCTTGATCGGATCGTCCGTGACGGTGGTTTGCGCGTGGCTTGTACTCGATTTCGTGGCCACGGAACTCGGGACGATCCTATTTGCCTTTACCGTTTTCGGCATTGTTGGGCTTGGGGTCATTGTGCATCAATCAGGCTATTGGGGTTGGTTGATTTGACTTGAGCCGTCCCCGGCGAGCCCTTGATTTCTCTAGTGGTACAATGCCGCGGGCTCTGGACGAACCCTCTCATGGAAAAGAAACACGTCAAGATCGGCGATATCGACTGCGGCTCAGAGCAGTTGTTCCTCATCAGCGGGCCCTGTGTCATCGAGGCCGAGCCGTTGATGATGAAGACCGCCGAGCGACTCAAAGGGATCTCAGAGGCTCTCGATCTCCCATTGATCTTTAAGTCCTCGTTCTCCAAGGACAACAGAAGCTCACTGGATTACTACCAGGGACCGGGCCTCGACGAGGGGCTGAAGATGCTGGAGAAAATCAAACGAGGATTCGAACTTCCGATTTTGACCGACATCCACTACCCCAGCCAGGCGGCGCCGGCAGCGGAGGTTGTGGATGTGCTGCAGATTCCAGCCTATCTGTGTATGCAGAGCGAGCTCGTCGTGGCGGCAGCGCAGACTGGTGCCGTCGTCAATCTAAAGCATGGCCAGTTCATTGCTCCGGATAATATGGATAAACCGGTTAAGAAGATTGAGACTTCCGGCAGCGAGAGGATCGTTTTGACCGAGCGCGGCTACACGTTTGGCTATAACGATCTGGTTGTCGATCCGCGCAGCTTCCTGCTGCTAAATCAGATCGGTTACCCGGTCGTCTTCGACATTACTCATACCATTCGTAAGTACGGCATCCCGAGCAAGGACCCGAAGGGTGGCAGCCGGGAATTCCTGTCGGTGCTCTCCAGGGCGGGTGTTGCCGCTGGCGTTGATGGAATCTTCATCGAGGCTCATCCCAATCCTTCCGAGGCACTTTGTGATGCCGCCAGCCAGTATTATCTTGATGATCTGACCGAGTTCGTGAAACCACTCCTGGAGATCCACGAACTGGTAAGAGCGCAGAGCGTTCACTAAAAAGGCTGCACATGGATCTTTATCTGGACTCGGTTGATTTTCAGGAGATCGAACAAGCTCTGGAGTTCGGTTTCATAAAGGGTCTCACGACGACCCCCACCTTCATGCACCGCCACGGCATCACCGACATCGACGGCGCGATCGTGAAGTTGTCTGGCATGGTACCGGAGCTGCAGGTCGAGGCGTTGGGAGATGACCCGGATTCCATCCTCGCCGAAGCCGAGCGCATTCTTGCGCTACCGCTGAAAAGCGAACCCGTTTTCAAGGTGCCGATCTCCAACTCCGGCGTCATCGCCTGCCAGCGGCTGACCGCAAAGGGACATCGAGTCAACGTTCATCTCATCTATACGCTCAACCAGGCTTATATGGCGATAGAAGCCGGCGCCGCGTTCGTGTGTCCGTTGGCAGGACGCCTGCAGGACCAGGGCCATGATGCGATTAGGCTGTTCGAGGAGTGCGTTGAGGTGATCGACACACACGGCTATGGCACTAAGGTGATGTTCTCCTCGGTTCGTCACCCGGAGCACGTACGCCAGGCGATGCTGGCGGGCGCGCACGTGTGTACAGCGCCCTTCAGTGTTATCAAACATCTTTGTGACAATTCTCTGACCGCGTTGGGTACGGCCCAGTTCTGGGAGCATACACAGCTCATGACCCGCAAAGTGGGTGACGTGATGCGTGCCGAGAACCCTGTGTGCGAGACCTCCGAGACCCTGACTATGGCGATGGTCAAGATGACCGAGTCACGGCTCGGCGCGGTCACGCTCGTGGATTCCAAAGGCAACGTGGCAGGTGTTTTTACCGACGGTGATTTGCGCCGGCGTCTCCAAAAGGACGGTCAGCAAATTCTTAGCGAAACCTTAGCGGGAATCGGTTTTTCAGAAGGCCCCGTGACCATCGAGCAAGACGCCTTCCTGGATGAAGCGGTGAAGCTCTTTAAGGAGTTCGAAGTCGACAGCATCGTGGTCGTTGAAGGCCAAAAACCTTCGGGCGTGCTCGACATTCAAGATCTGGTGAAACTCGGGCTTCTTGGGCAAGAACATCTTTAGCCCGCATCTTTAGTCAGGATTCCGGGTGATGGCGCGGGACAGGGCTCTTTTGAGTGTCGGTCCGCAGCGAGAGTCGTAGTTATAGCCACGGCCCGAGTGAAGGCCCAGCCGCGGCGAGGCTAAGCAAGTCGGCGCCGGAGTAGGTCGTTAGTGGGGTGCAGATCGTGATCAATTCCGATATCGACATAGGGCTTGAGACTCAAATATCGTTGTTCAGTCCTGATCAGTGCAGCGGCCGTCTGGTGAGATATGCGAGCTAGCCTCCTGACGGATATTGCGGCCCGTTTCTCGACGCTGGGAGGCGTTTTTCTAACTGAGCCGACAGTGCTAGCCGCTCGCCTGAAGTCCGTCCGCGGCCTCGTGTTTGACTGGGATGGCGTTTTCAATAGAGGAGTCAAAGGCGCCGGCGTTGCGAGTACTTTCAGCGAAGCGGACTCCATGGGAACGAACATGCTGCGCTATGGATTGTGGCGCGCTCGCGATGCGTTACCGGTTTGCGCGATCATCACCGGTGAGGAAAATGCGTCCTCTGCGCTCTTCACCGAACGCGAGCATTTCCATGCGCTTTATCAAGGCGTGCGCAACAAGGCCGAGGCCATCGAGCAGTTTTGCGAGGAGTTTGGTCTTGAGAGAGACGAGCTTGCGTGCGTGTTCGACGATATCAACGATCTCGGTATGGTTTCCGGTTGCGCCGTCCGGATCCTCGTTCGTCGCAGGTCCAGCGCGTTGTTGCAGGAGCTTGCTGTCCGGGAAGGGTTGTGCGATTACCTGACTGCTTCGGAAGCGGACGCTCACGCTGTTCGTGAATCCGCCGAGATGTTGCTCGGCCTCATGGGAGCTTTCGACGCGGTGGTTCAGTCCCGAACAGCCGTTGATGATGACTACCGTCAATACTTTGCGGCCCGCCAGGCGATTGCGACCATGGTGCGATAGCTACTCCCACGAGAACCGAGTTACCTGTCGAGATTGCTGCGCCAGTGGTTGGTGCTGGCATCGGCGGCGGTATCGGCCTCTCAGCCCTCGGCGATGATCTCCTCGGCCACTCTTTTACCGGACTCCATGGCGCCTTCCATTCCTCGGCTGGCGCGGCCTAGGTGCTCGCCGCAGAAACGGATGCGCCCATGTGGAGTCCCCATGGAGGTGCCGAAACGGGTCACTTGATTGGGCCGAAAGTACGCCCAGCCACCCCTAGCAAAAGGATCCGTGCCCCAGGATTGAAGTCCGAGGAATTCAAGCTGTCCCTGTGCCGCCGGGCGCACTGCTTCGATTTCCTGGATGACCAGATCGGCAGCTTGCTCTGGGGGTAGCGTGTCGAGCCGCGCCGCGTTCGGTCCCATCGCCCAGGCTGTGAAGCTTGTCACCTCGGTCGGGTCTTCGCCGTTGCGTGCAGCCGAGACCATGCCGGCGACACCATCGGTGAACATACTCGGCTTCAGACCGTCCAGCTCCCAGAAGTTCGACTTGTGCGCGAAGTAGAGCTGGGTCATCGACTGAGACGGAAGCTGGTTGACCGCATCCTTTTGCAAACCAGTCAGTGGTGGGTCGATTGCGATGTCCCGCAAGACACGGAACGGCAATGAGCAGATCACATGTGGCGTCTCGTAGATCGCACCGTCCGCGCAGCGTACGATGGCGCGAGTTCCGGAATCGTCGATCTCATTGACGACCTTACCGAAGTGAACTTCATGCTCGAGTGCTTCGGCCATTGCCTCGGGAATTCGCTGTACGCCGTTCTGAGCGGTAAAACCGACAACCCCTTCGGGTGCATGCTTGCGCTGTTCCATAGAGAAGGCAGCACGGAAGAACATCAGTAGCGTCGAGACATCGCGGGCGTTCTCGCCGAAGCTAACGTTCAAACCATAGCCGAGCCGAATGGCCTCAGTTGTCAGCCCGAGACTACGCATCCAGTCAAACAGTGAGACATCGTTGGGCGCTTGCTTGGGATCAAGCCACTCTTCTGGCGTCTTCAGCGGATTCTCCCGTGCGGTGAGGACTCGGCCGTATGTCCAGGGCATCAAGGCCTTGTCCTCCTCCGGGAACGGATTTGCTGGGTGGCTCGGCCAATCCGACTGGCGGATGATTTCGCCATCTAGGACTAACTCCTGCTCGCGAAAAAATTCGAGCATCGGTGTTACATCGATGAGGTTGACGCCGTATCGCTCGGCTGCGCCAATGACGTATCGGTAGCCGGCACCAATGTAGGTACCACCTGCTTCTTTGTTGCTGCCGAGTTGGCGCATGGAATGCACGCGCCCGCCGACTCGGTCTTGCGCTTCGATGACCTGTGCGTTGATGCCGTGATCCTGTAAGTGCAACGAGGCCGTGAGACCAGCCAGCCCAGCACCGATTACGACGGCCTCGGCGCGATGAATCTTGGTCATTGCGTCTCGGCCCCGCAGAGTGCGGGCTTTGGATCGCCTGGCTTGCCCGAGAGGCAGCAGTTTGGCGCACAGTAATCCGCAGTGGGTCCTCGGGTGCCTAGCCAGCGGCGCTCGGGCTCCGCCGCCATGCGTTCCACGATGAGATCGCGCACCATGCTCACGTACGTGGGATGATCGTCGACAGTTCCGGCTCGGACCATTCGCAGTCCGAGGGCATCGGCCTTTTCCTTGGCTTCAATGTCGAGGTCGAGCACCACCTCCATGTGGTCGCAGACGAAACCGATCGGTACCACGACAACGTCAATTTGTCCCGCCTCTTTGACCGCCTCCAAAGCATCGCCGATATCGGGTTCGAGCCAGGGTTCACCGTAGGAGGCGTTGTTGCTCTGATACACCAGCTTCCAGGAGTCGATTCCCAATTCCTGGCTGACCAGAGTGCAGGCGTCCTGCAGCTGTGCTTGGTAGTGGGTTCGTTTGGCCATCGATAAGGGGAGACTGTGAGCGGTGAAGAGCAAAGTTCCGTCGTCTCTTGCCGCCGGCGCTCGCTCGAGCGCTTCGCGTACACGTTCGGCGACGGCCTTGATGAAGCCCGGGTGGTTGTAGCTTGCTCGAAGTTTGTCGATGTGCGGGGGGTTCTCGAGACCCTGCACGGCTTCGTAAAGATCTTCTCGGTACTTGCGGCACCCGCTATAGGAACTGAAGGTGCTGGTCACGTAGGCGATTGCATTTTTGACGCCGTCATCGGTCATGCGTCGCAGTGTGTCGGGTAACAACGGGTGCCAGTTCCGGTTCCCCCAGTAAACGGGCAGCTTTGGACCATGCGCTGCCAGTTCGGCCTTGAGAGCCTCGATAAACTTGCGTGTCTCGGCATTGATCGGGCTAATGCCGCCGAAACGATCGTAACGCTCCGCGATTCGTGCCTTCACCGGTGGCGGAATGTTTAGTCCCTTGAGTACGTTATCCAGGAACGGCCTAACGTCGTCCGGTCCTTCGGGGCCACCGAAGGAAACGATTAGGACAGCGTCGTAATCGTGTGCATCATTATCGAAGAGCTCGCTCATCGAGATATTTAGAGGGTCTTCGGACTCTGCCAGGCTACCTTGCCGATGAAAAATGGCCCAAGGTTGTCGAGGAACTGCGAGGTCTGCTCGGTCTTGCGCATCTCCTGTACTACCGCAGACAGTGGAAATAGGTCGGGCCCGAGGAGCCCAATGACAAAGTCGTTATCGTGCTTGTCGAGGCCGTGACAGGCGAGACGAATGTCGGCGGCGAGTCCCGCGAAACCGTAACGTTTACCGATGGAACCATGCTCCGCAAGAATCTGGCGCTGTTTGGCGTCGGGCAAAACGTAGAAACCTTTGGAGCGTTGCAGCGGATACCAAACCGCCCAGGAGAACTGTGGATTCAGAATCTTTTGCTGCGGCTTGTCGATTAGGGTGTCTTCTAGATTGGGCTCATAGCCGATGGAATAGGTGCGTCCGAGCATGTCGAACTCGGGTTTGCGCTTCATTGATTGGAAGGGTGGGCGGCTGAATACGTCGCGAAGGGTAGTGACAAAATGCTCCGGGTCTTCGGAGAGCGCGATGATACCGATGCCGTTGGGATCGTTCGTGTCGAGATATAGTGCGCCTTCTACTTGCGCATCGGAAAGGGCCTTAGCGGCAGCCTCGACATCGGCACACTCGCCGAATCCGGTGAACTTCATGAAGAGGCGCCGATCGAGTGAGATCGGGCGACCCTCTTTAGTCCCTTTTTCGCTTAGATCCACCGATGGAGCTTGACCCGGTTCGGCCGCTTTAGATTCGCCGCGCGATTTAGCGGCCTCGGTTAATTCATCCGTCATCTGATTTCTCATTAGAGCTTCTCGTTATGCACGACACCTACCAGGGCTTCGACGCTTTCCAGCGGTGTCCCAGGCAGGATGCCGTGACCCAAATTCACGATATGCCCCTGCGGATCGACACGCCGGAGCAGATCTGACGCCGCCGCTTCCGTGAGTGCGGCGCCGTGGAGCAGTATCGCCGGGTCGATGTTGCCCTGCACGGCGCGATTAGTGTGGCGGGCTTGCACATCTGCGATGTCCACGCGCCAATCGACCGACAGTACTTCCGCTGGAAGACTCGCATAGGCTTCCATTAGGTGTGGTGCGTTTTGCAGGAACAGGATTCTCGGTACATCAGCCTCGCCAACCTTCTTGAGCATGGTTTCGAGGTGGGGGCGGATCAGTCGTTCCCAGTCGCGAAGTGACAGGATACCGGCCCAGGAGTCGAATATCTGCACCGCGTCTGCCCCGGCACGCGCCTGATTGATGAGGTAGGTGGCCATGGCATCCGAGAGCTTAGCGAGCAACGCGTTCAGCGCTTCCGGTTGGGCCGCGGCAAAGGCGCGCAGTGCGGGGAAGTCTTTGACGCCCCTTCCTTGGACTAGATACGCGGCCAATGTCCATGGCGCCCCACAGAAACCGAGGAGCGCGGTTTCCTCCGGGATCTGTGCACGAGCCTGCTGTAACGCTTCGATGACCTCCGGTGCGAGCTTATCCGGGTCAGGCGGGGTGAGGGCCTCCACACCGGCCTGATCGCGGAGGGGGTTTTCAACGACCGGGCCGGGGTCGAAATCGAATTCTACGCCGAGTGCTGGCAGCGGACTCATGATGTCGGCGAAGATGATAGCGGCGTCCAGTGGATAGCGCTTCAAAGGTAGCAGAGTCACTTCGGTGGCGAGCTCTGGGGATCGGGACAACGCTTTGAAAGAGTAAGTCTTACGTAACTCCCGATACTCGGGTAGATAACGACCCGCCTGACGCATGATCCAAAGCGGGCGCCGCTCCGTGTGCTCCCGGCGTATCGCTCGCAAGATCAACCGATCGTCACTCATTCTCCGAGGCCTCTGGTTTTTCGGTGAAGCGATAGCCGACCCCGCGCACCGTATGGAAATACTCCGGCGCCTCCGCGTTACGCTCGAAACGCTTTCGCAGGCGGACGATAAAATTGTCGATGGTTCGTGTCGAGGGGAATACCTCGTACCCCCAGACCCTATCGAGGATGTCTTCCCGTGGCACGATTGCGCCCACCTGGTCGGCGAGCACCTTCAGGATCATGGCCTCCTTATGGGTCAACGCATGCTCGACGCCGTCCCACGCGAGTGCCTGATACGTCTGGAAGTCAATTTCGTTGCCGCCAAAACTGAGTGTTGTTTTCGTTTGGTTGTACCAGGCGGTTCGGCGCAGAATGGCCGCCACACGCAGCAGTAACTCCTTCAAATGAAACGGTTTCGCCAGGTAGTCGTCGCCGCCGGCCTCTAGTCCCCGAATGCGGTCTTTGGGATCACTTTTTACGGTGAGGAACAAAACGGGCGTCTGCAACCCGTTGCGGCGCAATTCCTCGCAGGTCTTGAGACCGTCCATCTTCGGCATCATCACGTCGAGGAGGATTAAATCGAAGGTTTCCGTCTTCGCCCGCTCCAGTCCTTCGACACCATCGTGGGCCACGGTGGCATCGTAGCCCTCGGCTTGGAGGTTCTCACGGATACCGTCGGCGAGATGCGCCTCGTCGTCGACAACGAGAATGCGGGGTGTGCTCGCCGCGCTCACGCCGACTCCGATGCGGGCCAGGTGATCTTGATCGTGGCGCCCTTCCCGGGCCCATCGCTTTCAGCCACGATCCGGGCGCCGGAGAGTTCGACTAGCCGGCGCACGATATAGAGTCCGAGCCCCGTCCCCGGCGTGGACCGCCTCAGTTCATCCCCTAGCCTGTAGAACTTCTCGAAGATCATCGCGGCATCCTCTGGTGGGAATCCGAGGCCGTCGTCTTTTACCGTGAACTTGACGAACTCGCCGACCTGCTCTCCGCTGACCCACACGTTACCTCCACCACCAGCGGCGCATGCTTTGATAGCGTTGTCTATGAGATTGCGAAGCACCGTTTCGATAGTGGTCTGGTCAGCATGAACGTGGACCTCGTCTGCAACGGTCACTTTTATCTCTACGCCGCTCAGTACCGCTCGCTCGCGTAGCTCGGTGGCGCTTGCTTCCGAAACTGCTCGAAGGGATACGTCTTCTTTCTTCAGCTCGAGTCTGCCCTCCTCAAGCTGTGTGGTGTCCAGAAGGTTGTTCACCATTCGCAGTAGTCTTTCGCCGTCGTCCAGTATGCGCTGTCCGATGCGTTGTGTGTCTGGATCGTGTGACCTCATCACCAGCGTCTCTGCGGAGAGCCGCATGCTTGCCAGAGGGCTCTTGAATTCGTGGGAGACGGCAGCGAGGAAATTTTGTTGCCGCTGCCTGAGTTCGGCATCATGGCGAATTGTGCGCGTGAGAATCCCTATTCCTCCGAGCAAGACCAAGAGGAAGAATCCGCCTTCCCAGGTGTAGCGATTTATACGCGATTCGGTGGCCTCGCCGAGTGCCTGAACCGCTTCTTCACGAACACTGGCTGTGCGCTCAACAGGATCGATTTCCAGATGTGGCATCAGTGCGGGCAGCTCTTCGGTTGACCCGGCGAGCACTGCCGTGACAGCAAGCGCATCGGCTTCGTAGAGCGCTTCTACGCGGTTTCTGTTGCTGCTGGCCAGTGAGGTCTGATCGGCAATCCACCATGCCACCTGGGCAGTAGAGATAACCAACAACGCAAGGAAACCGAACTGCAGTGCCTTTGTAGGGTCGCGCTTGAGTGTCATGAGTCGCCCCCGGTATGTTCATCTGTTTCTAACTGCATCTTCCAAGAACCTGCCCCCGAGAAGATCTGCTCCAGCACATCGGCAAGGCTATCGGCAAGGCGATCAATGTCGGACTGCGTATGTGCAAGGGAGAGGAAACCCACCTCGTAAGCCGACGGCGCAAGTGCGATACCCCGGTCGAGTAGTCCATTGAATACTTTGCCGTAACAGAGTGCGGCGTTCACGTCGATGGCCTCGGCGGCGCGTGGTGGGGTGTTCGAGGCCCAGGCGATCCAGAAGATCGATCCGATGCGTACCAGACACGCTGGCACAGGACTCAGCTTGAGCACGGCCCCAACGCGTTTCTCGAGATAACGCCCGAGCTCCTCCAGCGAGCCCCATCCCTGTTGTTCCTTCAAGTATTTGAGAGCAGTGAGTCCAGCGGTCATAGCGACGGGGTTACCGGACAATGTGCCCGCTTGATATACACCGCCCTCGGGGGCCAGGTTTTTCATGTTTTCCCGGGAGGCACCAAAGCCGCCGACCGGCATACCGCCACCAATGACTTTGCCGAAAGTCGCTAGATCAGGTTGGAGGGCGTAATGTTCGGCGGCACCGCCTGGTCCGAGGCGGAATCCAGAAATTACTTCGTCGAATATCAGGAGTGCGCCATGCTTCGTGCACTGCTCGCGCAGTGTCTCTAGGAACTTCGGACGCTGCAAGAGCAAGCCGTTATTCGCGGGCACGGGCTCTATGATGACGGCCGCGATCTTCGAACCTTCCTTGTCGAACAATGTTGTGACGGCATCCTCATCATCGAGCGGTAGAACCCGCGTAAGTTCGGCAAAGGTATCGGGTACGCCGTCGGATGATGGTCTGCCGAATGTAGCAAGCCCGGATCCCGCCGCCACCAGAAGGTAGTCAACGTGGCCGTGGTAACAACCCGAGAACTTGACGACGAGGTCGCGACCCGTGATACCTCGCGCCAGGCGCACCGCACTCATCACCGCTTCGGTGCCCGATGATACGAACCGAACCTGCTCTATGCCCGGGTAGGAGTCCACCACGAGCTCGGCCAACTCGATTTCCGGCCGACTGGGCGCGCCGAAAGACGTCCCGCGCTCGGCGGCATCGCGCACGGCCTGGATCAATACCGGGTGTGCATGACCGAGGATCAAGGGGCCCCAGGAGCCGACGAAGTCGAGGTAGCGATTGCCATCTTCGTCTACCACTTCGGCGCCGCCGCCCGAGTGAATGACACGGGGTCGTCCACCCACACTCCGGAACGCGCGCACCGGCGAGCTCACGCCGCCAGGGAGCCTTTCCAACGCCCGAGCAAACCACTGCTCGGACTGCCCGGTGTTGGGGGCGTCGTTCATAACCAGGCTCCCTTAATAGCGTCCCGCGCGTGGTAGGTGATGATCTGGTCCGCACCTGCGCGACGAATCGCCATAAGGTTTTCCCGCACTACTCGGGCTTCGTCCAGCCATCCCTTGGCGGCGGCGGCCTTCACCGCGGCGTATTCGCCGGAGACGTTGTAGGCGGTGAGCGGCAAGTTGCTGATGCTCCGGACGGCTTGGATGACGTCGAGATAGGCGAGGGCCGGTTTGACCATCAGCATGTCCGCGCCCTCCTGTTCGTCGAGCTCGGCTTCGCGCAGTGCTTCGAGGGAATTGCGGGGATCCATCTGATAACTTTGCCGGTCGCCCTGGTTGGGAGCGGAGTCAGCCGCATCGCGAAATGGTCCGTAATAAGCGGATGCGTACTTGACTGCATAAGCGAGCAGGATAACGTTCTCGTGCCCGTTGGCGTCGAGCCCGTCACGAATAGCCGCGACACGTCCGTCCATCATATCGGATGGTGCTACCACGTCCGCACCGGCCTCCGCATGACTCAAGGCAGTCCTGACGAGTGGAGCGAGGGAAGCGTCGTTTACGACATGGCCGTCCTCTACGATTCCGCAATGACCATGATCGGTGTACGCGCAGAGGCACACGTCGGTCATGACGATGAGCTCATCGCCGAATTCCGCTTTCAGTCGGGCGACGGCTTTTTGTACGGCACCGTCCGGTGCCCACGCAGCCATGCCGTCCGGTGTCTTGTGAGCCGAATCGTCCGGGTGTCCAAACAAAAGCACAGAACGAATCCCGATCTCCAAATCCACATCGACCTGTTTCACCAGGTTGTCCAGGCCGAGCTCGGCAATCCCGGGCATGGACGGAATGGGCTCCTCTCCGCGCTCCGTAGGCAACACGAAGTGTGGCACGATGAACTGGGATGGGGCTATGTGCGTCTCGGCGACCAGGTTCCGAATCGCCTTGTTGAGGCGCAGTCGCCGCGGGCGGATACGGCCCTGGGTGGTTAAGGTTAAGTTGTTCATCTCATGGTCTCCATCAGCCCTTTCAGACTAGGGCTTGTGGCTTCGGCCGTGACGGTCAGTTCGGCATCTCGTGCCGCCCGACTGGTGGACGGCCCGATCGTGAAGATCTCGGCTGCTGCATCGAGTTCTACCTGATTCAAGAGCCCGGCCACGGCGCTCGGGCTTGCAAGGAGAATTTTATCCGCACCAAGCTCCGAGAGCGCCTGTTTTACGCGACGCGCGCCCGTTGGGACCGTTCTGTATATATTCACGCGAGTGCACTCTCCGCCCGCGCCGCTCATTATCTCTTCGAGGACGGAACCGGCGTTCTCAGCTACCGCGATAAGAATCTGTGGTGGGGACGTTGGGGCGGGGTCTGTTGACTGTAAAACGCATGCTAGCGTGGTCGCCAGAGATTCTGCGGTCCCAGCCTCTGCAACTAGATCCACTCGACCTAAGTCGGTTAAGGCCGCTTCAGCCGTAGCCGGGCCGACGACGGCGACCTGGGTCGCCCGCGGCAGGATGTCCCCGGAGCCTAGTCCGAGGAGTTGCTTCAGGGCATCCACCCCCCGACTGGAAGTGAATACCACCCAGTCTGCCGTCGGCAGGACATTGACCAGTTGTGTCCTGACGGCAGGTTCATCGATGATCTCGCAGGTAATACACGGCAGAATTACGGGTACAGCGCCGGCGTCCTCCAGTTGTTCCGCCCAGGGGCCGCAATCCTCTGCGGCTCGAGTGATCAATACGCGCTGCCCGCTGAGTTGGCTCACCGTCGCTCCTTCATCTCAGCTTTTTCTCGAGGTGTTTCCACACAGAATCCACCAGTGCGAGTGGATCTGGGCCGCTTGCCTTGCCGGTCAAGAGTTCACCCTCGTGATCGAGCAGAGCGGTTAAGCGAAACAATCGCGCAGTTGAAGGATCGGCGTCTGCGTAGGCGCCAAAGGCGGTGTCGCAGCCGCCCTCTACGCGCGCTAGCAGCGTACGCTCGGCATAGACGCAACGTCGGGTCTCGGCGTCGTCCAATATCTGTAAGACACCGCTAAGTGCCTCGTCCTTTCGCCTACACTGTACCGCTAGGGCGCCCTGGGCCGGTGCAGGCACGAAGACATTCGGGAGAATACGCTCGATCACGACATTCCCCAGTTCGAGATCCGGCGCGTCGTCGAGTGTGCTGTCACGGAGCCGCTGGAGTCCAGCGGCAGCCAGCACCACGCCGTCGAAGCCCTCCTTGAGTCGCCCGATTCGGGTTGGCACGTTGCCCCGTGTCGGTTCTACAGTCACATCCGGGCGCAGATGCTTGATCCAGGCCTGGCGGCGTGCGGATGCCGTGCCGATTTTCGTGCCCGGCGCGATCGGTAGTCCTCGATCGTTGCCGGTGGCCACCTCCCTGCGCATCACCAGAACGTCCGCGGCATCGAGCCGCGCCGGCACGGCTGCAATCATCAGGTCATCCGGTGATCGTGTCGGCAGGTCCTTATAGGAGTGCACAGCAATGTCGACGGCGTTTTCCAGGAGCGCCTGCTCGATCTCGCGCACGAACACACCTTGCGGACCGATCGCGCCAAATGAAGGGCTCGTAGATTGATCCCCGGCCGTGGTGATTGTTACGAGCTCTGTCTGGTGACCGAGTTTCCTAAGCGCGGCGGCGATCGTTGTTGATTGCGTGCGTGCTAGATGCGAGCCGCGTGTGCCGATACGAATCTTCATGATCCAGTCGCACGGTTTTGACCGCTCTTCCTGACGCCGTGGTTTAGGGCCTGGCGTAACTCGTCGGCGAACTCTTCGTCGAGTCCTTCGAGAAAGGCCTCCAATGACCCGTCGGGACCGTAATGCAACAGGCCTCGTAGGCCGAGAGTCGGGATGTGCGCAAAACGCCGCGCCAAAACTTCCGCCCAAGTTTTGATAGCTTCGCTCTCGGTGTCGCCGAGCCCCTTAAGTTCCTTTTTCAGCAGCCGGTGCACGCCCTCCCGAGCTGTGTGCCGGAACCGGTTTTGCAGCGTACCGAATAGCGGCCCATAAACTCGCTCCGCGAAGCGGTCGTGCAATCTCAAGAGCGCGTCGTCGACGCGTTCGCGTGCTTGGGCAGCTTCCATCAAGCGTGCTTCTCGGTTGTACTGAGACTCCCCCACAATGTCATCCAAGCTGAGACATTTGAGCCCGAGTTTGTTGCAGGCCGGTTTGTCGATATCCGGTGGTACGGCCATGTCTATGAGCAAGGGTGTTTGACCGGAAGGCGCTCTGGCTGCGACACGTTCCAGAGCGGGCTCGGTCAAGAGTGGTTCCTGCGACCCGGTTGAGGTGAGCAGTGCCTCTATCGCCGGAGGGTCTTGCACGAATTTCTCGAGTGACATCGCTTCGCCGCCAAACTTTTCGGCGAGCGTCCGGGCTTTATCTAGCGTTCTATTAACAATGATCAGTGCTACCTCGGCTTTCGCGGGTTCCTTAACGAGCGAAAGCGCCGTGCGTTCGGTCATAGGCGAGATCCCGAGTAGCGCTACGCGTCCGGGCGTGCGGCTGAGGCGTTCTTGAAGGTGCTTCACCGCGATCTCCGCCAGCGAGACTCGCCCTTCACCCAGTGCGGTCTCGCCGCGCACCTCTGCCGCGATCCGCAGGGCCTCCTCGAACATCAGTTCCAATCGAGGTCCGCTGAGTCCGAGATCTAACGCGAACTCTTGGCAGGCGCGCACCTGACCCACAATCTCCGCCTCACCCACTGCGGCTGAGTCCAGTCCTGCGGCGACGAGAAACAGGTGTTCGCATGCTCCTTCTCCCTGCCAGGCCTTCAATGAGCGTTCGGCCTCGCCGGCCGCGGACGGACGGCCAGTCAGGAGCTCATAGACTAGAGGTCGGATGTCGCGAGCAGGCGTTTCGGTGGTCCGCGAAAAGATGATCTCCACTCGGTTGCAGGTCTCCAAATAGGCAAGTTCGGAGAGCGCCGCACGCTCCGCAAATTGCGCCAGTCGCACAGGTGCGCTGTCCTCTGGCAGGGCAAAACGCCCCAGCGCTTCGCTGCCGTTTTGGCGCCAAGAGATGCCGACGATGCCGAGGTCTTCCAACACGCAACAAAGGGTAGGGATCGCGCGTTCGGAATTGTCACGGCAGTGTCATCGCCGCCTGCATCCGGTTCTGTTCTGTGGCGTCTCGCAAGGTACACTTGGGAGTGAGAGACGTTCGCAACGTTCAACGAACAAAAACGAAAAACGAGGGGGAGAACGTATGAGCATCAAGTATGCCTTATCACTTTTGGCCGCGTGTGTTGCTGGGCTCGGACTGAGTTTTACCGCAACCGCCCAACAGGCGCCGAGCCGATCCGTCGAACACATAACTGGAGACCTCTACCGCGCGACCAACAATAATCACCACACGGCGTTCCTCGTGACCTCCGAAGGGATCATCATGACCGACCCCATCGGCGCGGATTTCGCCAACTGGTTGAAAGAGGAACTGGCCACCCGTTTCGACGTTCCGGTCCGATACGTGCTCTACAGTCACTACCACGACGATCACGCATCGGGCGGCGCGGTTTTCTCCGACACCGCCGAGCTTGTCGGCCACGAGAACATGATTCCGAATCTGGAGGCCGAAGCGGGTAATCCGATTTTCGCGAACGTGGTTCCGCCGACTCTCACCTACTCAGATCAGCTCACGATCGAGCTGGGCGACAGGATCGTGGAGATAATCCATTCATTACCCAGTCACAGCGATGACTCCTCGATCATCTATTTTCCGGAAGAGCGAACTGTGTTTGCGGTTGACTTCGTGAACGTTCGACGCGTGCCGTTCCAGGATTTGCCGGGCGGTACGGTTCAGGATTGGATCGACGCGAACAGTGAACTGCAGACTCGGGTGGACTACGACATTATGGCCGGCGGCCACGGTGCCATCGGCACGAAGGCTGATGTCGATGACTCGATGCGTTACATGGAAGAGCTACTGGTCGCGGTGGCCGAGGGTATCGAGGCCGGCCAAAGCCTAGAAGAGCTGCAGGAGTCCGTGCTGATGGAAGACTACTCCGATTGGGGTCAGTATGAGGCTTGGCGTCCTGGCAACGTTGAGGGTGCGTATCGAAGCCTGACCAACTAGTCGAAGTCTCGATTTCGTTCGACAGTATTAGGGGGTGGGGTGGTGCCGATGGCTAGCATTAGCCGCCTCGCCCCTTTTTCCCTCAGCAGCCAATTCTTGCGGCGACGATGTCTTCCATCGCCGACCACTGGGTACGAATACTTTGCGCCAGGCTAACTTGGCTCTCGGCGCGTATTTGGTTGTGCTCACTCGCGGTCCCATAGCGTTTCGAATCCCAACCGAAGTGGCTTTCCACGAGCGCGTCGGCTGCAAATCGAGCCGCTAGCTCCACGGTGATAGTGAGCGTCGCCGCTGGTAGGGCTTGCCACTCCTCCTCGGTCAGAAAGTCCCAGGCTTCCCGGGCGTAGCCCGTCACGGCAGCACGAAAGAACGGCACGGAGAAGCTGGCGTCCTTGTTGTCCTCGCCTTTCGGGTTGCACCAGGAACGAAACGCATCGCCCAGTTCGAGAATAATGGGCATGGGGGCGATGGTGTCGAGGTCGACTAGGCAGATCGCGCCGTCGGTGATCTCATTGAATACCATGTTGGATATCTTCGGATCGCCGTGTACGGTGCGGTCCGCAGATACCGGCAGCTCAGGCAGCGTTGCGGCGATCTCGAGGATGGCGTTAGCTAGCGGTTTGATTTCATCAAATCGCGCATGATGGTTGTATTTAGCCAGCGCAGCTTTGAGTGTCTCGAGGTGCATTGGGGTATCGTGAACGCCCAGTCGCGCATTCACGAACATATGCTTAAGGTCGCTTAGAGCGAGATGGAAACGGGCGAGCATCGAGCCCGCTTCATCGGCTTGCCGAGGATTCTCTAGAACGTCCCGGGTAACGCCCGGCATGAAAGTCATCAAGCGCCACCGTTCACCGGATTGCGTCAATGTGAGTTTGTCTTCAGGCGTTGGGACGAGGCGGGGTGTAAAAACCCCTTTACTCTCCAGGTGTTGCGTCACCAGCTCGATGTCGTCGTTGATGCTCACAGGGAAGATAGGATTGAGACGCTGTAGGACCAACCTCTCGCCGTCGGGCATGTCGACTCGCCAGGTGTCGTTGATGAGGCCAGACTCAAAGCGAGTAAGGGTGGCGTCGGTGAGCTTCAGGGCTTTGAGGACGCTGATGGGCGGGGGCGTGGGACCGGACATGGGCAGGGATCATACAATGCTGTCAGGCATACGGTGCAGGTTGTACGAGGTAGGGACTGGGCCCTTGGAGTGCACGAGTGATGAAACATAAGCGCAGAACTGGGACACTAGGGGTATGAATAGAAAGATCGTTGTTGTTTCAATGCTTCTCTCGGTGGGTGTCGGCGGGTGGTCGATGGCCTCGGCACAGGTGCCACCAGTACCAGTACCAGAAGAGAATCCCATCACAGAGGGCAAGCGAGTCCTCGGAAAAATTCTCTTCTGGGAAGAGCAGCTCTCGAGCGACGACACCGTGGCGTGTGGCACCTGGCATCGTCCCGCGTCCGGCGGCGCGGATCCGCGTTTTGGGCGGCACACTGGTACGGACATGGGCACGATCGACGACGTCTGGGGCTCGCCCGGTGTCGCTCACATGAACGAAGCCGGAGAGCCCGCCTCACACCCGATCTTTGGCCACGAGCCCCAGGTGACCCCCCGAAGGGCGCCCTCGAACTTCGGTGCGATTTGGGCGACGGAACAGTTTTGGGACGGGCGTGCGGCATCGGAGTTCCTCGATCCGCTCACTGGGGAGGTGGCGATCGCTAGTGGAGGGTCGCTGGAGAACCAGGCTATTGCGCCTTTTTTCAATCCCGTCGAAATGGCTCGGCCCGGGCGCACGTGGGACGACCTTACCGGCAAGATCGAGGGTATTGCACCTTTGGTGTTGGCCACTAACCTTCCGTCGGACGTCGCCGAGGCCATAGAGGCCAGCTCTGATTATCCGACGTTATTTGAGGAAGCTTTCGGCGACCCGGAGATTACGCCCGTCCGCATTGCGTTCGCTATTGCGACCTACCAACGTACGCTGGTCGCGGACCAGACACCCTGGGACCTATACATGGCCGGAGATGAAACGGCGCTTTCGGAAGCGGGTGTTTACGGTTGGAGGACGTTTCAGGCGCTTCACTGCGATAAATGCCACGAGCCCCCGCTCTTTACCAACAACGACTTCTTCAATATCAGCTTGCGCCTCATGGAGTACGACCTCGGTCGTCAGCCCGTTACCGGCGACGAGGAGGATGGGGGCGAGATGAAGGTGCCGAGTCTGCGCAACGTGGGCTTGCGCGATCGCTTCATGCACACGGGCGAGTTCGGTCGCCTAAGTGAGGCAATCATGTTCTACGACCAGCTGGTATCACTGCCTGGTATGGATGAGATCCCGGGTATCGGAAGCTATCAATTTAACCTTAGCGGCTACGATACCTACGATCTGGAGTCATTTCTGCGCATCGGGTTGGCAGACCCACGAGTCGCCAACGAGACCTTTCCCTTTGATCGCCCTACACTGCGAAGTGAGTTAGTAGAAGAAACGGACTAGAACTGCGGTCCTAGCGGAATTTCTCGACCATTAACCTCGAGGATGCCTTGCTCGAGTGACAGCTCGCTCCGATAGCCGATTTGCGATACATCGACCATGCTCTGCGCCACCAGCAGCAGTAACATGCCTGGGCCCTGGGCTTCTGCCATGGCATCGAGTTCCTCCGAGGTGAGTTCCTGACCCCCACCCCTGCGCAGTTGATATTTGGCAGCTTCGGTCGCAACCCGCTCAGCGAGATCCTGTGCGATATCAACATTCATTTCCACTGCGAAGAGCCGAGTCCAGAGTGAAGGGGTCAACAGCGAGAATGCCGCCTGTGGCGGGAGCATTTCCGCGTCGGTTCTGATACGGAGTGCGGCTTCGAAAGCATTACCGTTCCAGGTGAAGTTCAGCGGCCCCAGCTCTAAGGCAGGTTCTGCGGCCAGGAGCTGATAGAGCGTTTCCTGGAACTCAGGGTGCAATATCGCCATCTCGCCTGACTGAAATACCGATCCCTGAGTGATCCGGTTATAGGCTTCAATCGTGGTCATGTCGAGATTGCGAATGGCCAAATCGAATCTACCATCGGTGAAGCTCAAGTCATCGCCGGTTACGGAGTCGACGTGGTAGCTCATGTCCATATCTAACCGGTCACCCGCATCGTTCAGTGAGGTGTGTGCCGTAAAACCAACGTTGCTTGCTTCGATGAAGGGTGGGCCGGTAGGTGTTGCATTGAGTACCGACATTCGTTCCAGCACCAGCTCCGTGGATCCCTCCCCGATGTAGCTGGAGACCATCCGAAAATCGCCGTTGAGAGCCAGGTTTTCTGCTTTGACCGTCGCAAACTCTGAGCTGATCTCGATGGACTCGATGTGCCCGTCAGTGATTAAGTGCCGCGCTGCAGGATCGTAGGAGCCTTCGGCCGTAAATCCGGAGAGGTTGAACGTACCGTTCGGGTCCTCAAGAACTATCCGTGGCACCTCCACTTCGAAAACCGATGATCCGGTGAAGCCCGAGTGAGTCCTAATCTCAAATAGATACGGTATGCTGAGCTTGGCGAGGAGTTTGTCTAGGCCCACCGTCTCCGAGTCGAGCCGGATGACCGAACTGGCAAATCCCGCGCGCAGGCCGCCTTCGGCAATGATCGGGCCGTGGCTTAGGTCCACGGTTAGGCTAATTGTTCTGCTAAGCCTTTCCTCGAGGTTAGTCACTGATGCGGGCTGATTTTCCCCCTGCGTGAGAATCTCAGCGAGGCGCTCCTGGTAGACCCCCGAGAGCTCGATATCTAGGAGTACAGAGCTCGTGAGCCAGCCTCGTTCATAAGCGCGAACGTTGACGGCGAGCAGTTCATTCTCCGAGATGACGTCGGCCTGCTGGGTCAGCTGGTTCTGTGCCAAGGTGCCCACCACTGGGGGTATCCCGGCGGCCATGACGATGAGGAGGGCCACGACGATGGCGAGTTGTTTCATGGCGGATCCGGGTTGGTGGGGAACTGTATAGCTCCCTACTCTACGTCAAGCCAGGTCGGCGCGCACGACGAGTTTGGTGAGCTGAAAGGCGCGCCTTAACGCTCTGAGGTGGGTGCCGCCAACAGAAGCTTGCCCGGTCTATTCAGAACACCGGCGCGAGCTTTCTGAGACTGCAACCACTAGGGTGGCGATGCCGGTATGTTTTCGTAGACCGTGGAGCTCGGGCTAAAATTCGGTCGGCCTGGTTCGCGCACGATCAGCACCACCGGAAGTGTGAAAGGCTCGGTGCGCAGCGCCGGTAGCACGGATGTTATCCAGAGACGCCCTATGCCTCGCGTCCGCGTCCGCAGTGTTTTGCTGTCGACCTGGAAACCCTCGAGGTCGACGAATCCTTCGGGCCCCTCCAGCTCGATTGTGAGCGGGGCGTGTTCCACTAGTTCACCGGCGGTGCCGTAGGCGCTTACCGTCAGTTGGTCGAGTTCGAAGACCTCGCCCACCGTTAGTTCTACCACGGTGGACTCCACCGCCAAGCGGTTCACCCGCATCCCCAGAGTTTCGCCGAGCGCCGGCTCCCCCCCGTAGGTCAGCTCGATGGTTGCTTGATTCTCGCGGATGGAATAGCCACTGCCGAGAGGTGTTTTGATCACCGGAATTGGGGGTCGGACGGGTCTTAGCTCCTCCGAGACGGGAGTGGTCTGGGCCGCTAGCGCCGCGGAGACCATTAACCCTGGCCATATTAACTGCCTCGCCCGCTGTCGTGTATCCATAAGTCCCGGACCGGTTTTCCGCGGAACTAACCCCT
>CAYLKA010000016.1:0-9252 GCA_964384125.1 uncultured Gammaproteobacteria bacterium
CTCCAAAACGTCGGAATTGCTCATCCGTATGCAACCCAACGACGCGGCCTCACCCAGTCTGTCGGAGTAGGGTGTTCCGTGGATATAGATGTAACGTCGCATAGTGTCCACTGAACCTAATCGGTTCCTGCCGACCTCCGTACCGGATAGCCAAAGGATGCGGGTAAGCACCCAGTCGCGATCCGGGTCCTCTCGCGCGAGCTCGTCGGAGTAGACCTCACCGGTGCTACGTCTGGCTCGAAAGACGGCGCCCTCGGGTGAACCGTCTCCAATCTTTGCGCGGATGACGTGCCGCCCCCGCGGCGTCTTAAAACTGTCGACTGATTCGCCCGCCCCATTCTTGGAGGTTGAAACCCGATAGGTCTTCAATACCTTATCGCTATCGAACAGCTCCAACCGCTGATTTTCGAGACTGACGCGGATACGACGCTCACTCATGAGTCTAGGTCTCCTCAAGCACGCACAGATGATATCAGGCCGCCTTCGAGAACTACCTCCTCGCCACGAACGAATACCATACAAGGGCACGAATGAAGAAAATCACCGAGGTAAGTGCACAATCCCCGACTTCCAAAGAAGGGGAAGAGGCAAGCTTGTTCGAGCCGGCACTTGGAGCGGGCACTAGGCAGCTTGTTAACGCTCGAAAAGCGCCATCGCCTCGACGTGGTAGGTATGGGGAAACATATCAGCAATCCCCGCGGCGATCAGTCGGTAACCTTGAGAGTCGATTAATTCCTTTGCGTCACGCGCAAGCGTCGCAGGATGACAAGATACGTAAGCGATACGGCGGGGCTTCATGCGCGCCACCTGACTGCCGACGGTTTGCGCGCCAGATCGTGGAGGATCGAGCACAACCAGATCCCAATCCTCACGCATAACGCTCCATTCCGGTTGACTCAAATCGCCCGCTACGAACGACACATTGTCCAATTTGTTCAGACGTGCGTTGCTTGCTGCGCGCGCGACCAACCCACCATCACCTTCCACGCCCAGCACACGGCCTGCTTGACTCGCCAGAGGAAGACTGAAGTTGCCGAGACCGCAATAAAGATCGAGAACACGGTCGGTAGCCTTCACTTCCAGCAGACGCAGGGTCTGTGCGACCAGCGCCGCATTAACCTGTGCGTTAACTTGCAGGAAGTCAGTGGGCTCAAAGCGAAGCGTCACACCGAAATCAGACAGAGTGTATGCCAGCGGACGTGCGCTCTCGGGGTCAAGCGCTCGAACCGTACCAGGCCCCCCTCTCTGCAGATAGATGTCCAGGCCACACCTGCGCCCAAACTCATCAAAGAGCGCAATATCTTGGTCCGTCGGCTCATCCAACACCCGAAGCACGACGGCGCGAGCGACCTCCCCTGCCGCCAATTCCGCCTGGGGCAGTCGCCGCTGCAGCGTCGTCTGCCCGATCAACTCGCCTAGCTCACCCGGCAGCCTGTCCAAGGGCTCGACGAGCACTCGACAGCTCGCCATATCCGTTACGTAGCGGGTGGCACGTTCCTTAAAACCAACGAGCACTCGGTCCTTGCCTTTCACGAATCGCACACCAAGGCGTGCCCGACGGCGATAATGCCATTCTGGGCCCACGATCGGCTCCAACCAGACCTCCGGCTCCGCTCCCGCTATGCGGACGAGGGCTTCTTCAACGATCGCTTGCTTGAATGAAACCTGCTTTTCGTAGGACAGGTGTTGAACCGCACACCCGCCGCAGCGACCGAAATACTCGCAGGGCGGCGAAACGCGCGCGGGTGAAGGCTCGAGAATCTCAATCAAATCGGCTTCTTGGTACTGCCGGCGCCGGCGCCGAGGAGCTAAGCGAACCCTTTCACCCGGAAGCCCACCCGGCACGAACACGCGGCGCCCCTCCAGATCGGCCACACCCAAGCCGTCATGGGTGAGGTCAATGATACGAACGTCCAGAAACTCCGAATCAGCCACCATGGCCCGCCGATCGCCAAGCTTCGAGAAACTCTCTCAGATGTGGACTCGCCGACTGCTCCAGGCTTTCCTCAACCCGTCCCAGTTCTGTCGTCAACCGGGCCTCATCCAGCAACCCACGCATCAGCTGAAAACGCAGATAGATCAGATAGGTGTTGAGTACGTCCGTCTCGCAGTAATTCCGAATAGCGCCTAACTCACCCGCGAGATAACGGTCCCATACCTGCTCACCACTCATCCCAAGCTTACCGGGGAAACCTAGCAGGGTTGAGACCTGACTCAGCGATGCGCGACCTCCAATTTGGAAACCCGCGAGCACATCCATTAGATCCAGGTGGCGCCAGTGGAAGCGACTGAGGTAATTGTTGTAACGAAACTCGCGATCGTTGTCGCCGTTCTCCCAATACCGTTCCGCGTTGACACCATGTAGGAGTGCGCGATAGTGCAGCACCGGCAGATCAAAACCAGACCCATTCCAAGATATCAACTCCGGAGAGTAGCGATCTAAACCTTCGAAGAATCGTCGAACGATTTCATCCTCGGGTGCCTCCACGTCGCCGAGGCTGAATACGTGGAGCTCCCCCTCGCCAGTTCTCAAGACTGCGGAGATAGCCACGATCCGATGTTGTACTAAGGGGAGAAAGTCGGTCTGACGCGCCTGCCGCTGTTTGAAGAACATGATTCTGCCGACGGCTTCATCATCTAGATCCGCAACACCATACAACTGCCGGCCTAAATTCGTGTCAGGCACCGTCTCGATATCGAATACGAGAGTGTTCAAGCGCTCTCGTCCGTCTTCATAAGTATGGCGACGGCAACAACCAATCCGGCCTCATCGCTAAGCGTAAGGTGACCGCCTCCGATACCGAGACGCTCGCGCATGTTCTGACCACGTTCGGAGTAAATAATCTGCGGTTGACCCCAGTGGTTTGGCATCATGCCGACGTCGCGAACCCACATACCATGAGAGAAGCCCGTACCCATCGCCTTAACAACCGCTTCCTTCGCCGCAAACCGCATTGCTAGAAAACGCACTGGGTTCTTAGTTCCAGAGAAGAGTTCAAGCTCGTCGTCAAGCAATACGCGATTCGCGAAGTGCGCACCAAAACGGTTCCAAATCTTAGCGACGCGTGACTGCTGCAGGATATCCGTGCCGATACCAAAGATCACGGGTAGCTCGCCTCCTGCATGAGAGCCTTCATGTCCGCGACCGCCTTACCGAGGCCGTCATAAATTGCCCTAGCAATGATTGAGTGGCCGATATTGAGCTCGACAATCGTTTCGATGGCAGCAATAGGTTGCACGTTATGATAGTGAAGACCATGGCCTGCGTGGATTGTTAGTCCCAGTCGATCCCCGAGCTCAGCCGCCGCGCGAATGCGTTCGAGCTCGCGCGCGCCGGCGACCCGAGTCGGTGCATCAGCGTAGGCACCCGTATGAAGTTCAACGACCCTGACCCCGCAGTCAACGGTAGCCTCCAACTGCTCCGGCTCGGGATCGATGAACAAGGCCACACGAATATCGGCCTCCACGAGCCGTTCGTTAGCCGCCGTAATTCTTTCCGTCTGGCTCGCCACATCGAGACCCCCTTCGGTGGTGAGCTCCTCACGCTTTTCCGGCACAAGACAGCAATCAGCAGGGCGTGCCGCTACGGCGATATCCAGCATAGGGTCGGTAACCCCCATCTCAAGATTGACCCGCGTCTCAATGATCTGCTGCATCAACTCGAGATCACGCTCTTGAATATGTCTGCGGTCCTCTCGCAGGTGAATCGTGATGCTGTCTGCGCCCGCCCGCTCTGCGAGGAGAGCGGCCGACACCGGATCCGGGTAACGAGTGCCCCGCGCCTGACGAACAGTAGCCACATGATCTACGTTCACCCCCAAACGAATCGGAATGTGTCTACTCATCGTTCCAGTCCTTGTCCATAGACATCTTGCAGAACCGTTCGCGTGCTAAGCGGTCGCTCACCCAGATAGACTCTCAACGCACATCTGAGCAAACGTTTCGCCGAAAGCAGGCTGCCCTTATCGTCGAGACGCTCTTCACGAAGACAAATCAGTTCCCGACCGCTAAAAACGTTTGGCCCGTTCTCGGATGGCTCCTGAATCGTGAAGCCGTGTTCGGGCTCGAACCGGTACTGGCACTCCGGGCGGATGGGTTCTCCTGTATCGACGTCCTGCTCGAGAGCGAGCCCGTAACCCAAGGCTTCCAGGAAGCGTAGCTCGAACAGGCGCAGCGTCCGAGCCGTGTCGGAGAGGCTCGCAAGCTCAACGACGCAGCGACTATAGCAGGAATAAACTGCAGCATTCGGATCACCCCGAGCCATCAAGCGAAGTAGGAGCTCGTTCAGATAGAACCCCGCGAGTAAGGCTTCGCCTGACAACTCTAATTGTGGGGGCTTCGACTCAGCATGGGTCAACCGGCCGAGCTCACCCCGTCGCACCCACGACAAATAGAGGGAGAAGAACGGTTGGAGCACGGCACGTTGACCCCTCTGCGGGCGCCTTGATCCCCGCGCGACCAGCGTGACGACCCCGTGGTTCTCAGTCAGACAATCGACGAGCTGACTAGTGTTTCGATAGGGACGCTGATGCAGGACGAAACCCGCCTCAAGGTGTACGGTTTCTCTGTCGGTCATGGCAGATCGAAGCCAAGCTTCTTCAACTCTCGTTCACTATCCGACCAATGCTCGCGTACTTTGACCCAGAGCTCCAGATGAACGCGATCGTTCAAAAACTCGATGAGTTCGAGGCGGGCCGCTTGACCAACACCCTTAAGAACCCGCCCCCCCTTTCCGATCACAATAGACTTGTGATTGGCGCGCTCTACCCAGATCACCGCGTGGATCAAGCACTGATCCTCTTCGCTCCGTCCTAGGTGCTCCACCTCAACCGTCAAACCGTAGGGCACCTCTTGATGAACCGCGGACAGTAATTTCTCCCGGACGATCTCCGCAATTCTGAACTGAGTACCTCGATCCGTCACCATATCCTGGGGAAAGAGCGCTGGGCCCAACGGTAATCGCCCGGCTATTTCGTTGACCAGTCCTTGCAGGTTCGTACTCCGTCGGGCAGAGACAGGCACGAATGCGGACAAAGGCAACTCTTCAGAAGCAGTCTCCAATATCGGCAATAACGCACTCCTCGACCCAATCGTGTCAATCTTGTTCAACACCAACACAGCTTTTTCGGCTCTATCCTTCAGGAGTTCCGCGAGCTTGCGATCCTCGTTTGTCACCCTGCCAGCCTCGACGACCATCAAGACGACGTCCGCATCTTCCACGGCTTGATTGATTGCCCGCGCCATGAGCTTATGCAGAGCACGTTTTCGATCCCCCTTCGAAGCCCTCCTCAACCCTGGTGTATCTACAAACACGGTTTGCTCAGAGGGACTGTTTAGAACACCGAGTATTCGGTGGCGAGTCGTGTGTGGCTTCGCGCTGACGATACTAACCTTCTCACCGACCAGCGCATTCAAGAGGGTCGATTTTCCTACGTTGGGCCGTCCGACGATGCCCACGTACCCGCTACGAAAGTCTTTATTCGCTGTCACTGATCAGTGTCGAAATCATCTGCTCTGCAGCGTTTTGCTCAGCGCTTCTGCGGCTCAATCCGTGTCCGTTAACGCTGATCTTCTTTTCAGCCACCTCGCATCGGACTACGAACGCCTGTTTATGTGGTTCGCCAGAGATAGATTCTACTGTGTACTCCGGCAGACTCAGACTGCGGCCCTGAAGCCATTCCTGCAGCCGTGTCTTGGCGTCCTTCAGAGTCGCGGCATCCGGCAGCGCCTCCAGTCGACAAGCCATAAGACGATTGACGCAGGCCTCGCCTTCGGAGAAACCACCGTCGAGGAGTATCGCGCCGATAACGGCTTCGACAGTATTAGCGAGAACAGAAGAGCGGCGAGTGCCTCCAGAGCGCAGCTCCCCCGGTCCCACGATGAGATGAGACTCTACTGCCAGCTCCCTCCCTAGCTCTGCCAGCGTCTCACCTTTTACGAGCGCTGCCCGCATTCGGCTCATATCACCTTCAGAGTCAAAGTCGTCCGCTTCGAAGAGTCGCTGAGTAATTACGAAATTCAGTAGCGCGTCACCGAGGAACTCCAAGCGCTCGTTATTCCTCTTTGAGGCACTGCGATGAGTAAGCGCTCGCTCGAGCAGCTCCGGGTTTTGGAACTGGTAGCCGAGCCGCTCCTTAGCCCAACGAAGTCGAGCGTCTAAGGTCCTATCTGGACTTGCTTGTCTAACGCGATTAGGAGCCAAACATCTGCAACAAATGGAGTTCTATTACCGTATTCAATCGCTACACTTCTAGCCAATGCCAGTCGGCGTAATCTTAACATCCTCTAGGCTGACATCGACGCCTTCAAGGTAGACCCGCTTGTTCAAATAAAGGCGCAGATTACCGACGGCGGTACCTTATTACTCGATACTTTTCCCTATGCGGCTCCATCGTGGCCCTCCTTCGCCGGGCCAGCGCCAATTCATCCACACTCGTACCGCTTTACCCACCATGCGGTACTCCGGAATAAACCGAACACCGTCAAAGCGACTATCTTGACTATTATCGCGATGGTCCCCCATAACAAAATAGTGTCCTTCGGGCACCACGTAGGTACCTCCCGGACTGAGCCTACCTCGAGTATGCAGCAAGTTATGCTGCTGTTCTCCGAGTCTTTCACGCCCCAACTGTAAAGCCGGATTCCCTTCATACTCTCCCAACATCTCCACGGGGACCGCTTCTCCATTGATGCTCAGCTCTTTGCTACTCTGCTGATACGTGACTGTATCTCCTGGGAGCCCTACAACCCGTTTGATGTAGTTGACACTGGGATCGGAGGGCAATTGGAACACCACTACATCGCCACGCGCAGGTTCACCAATCTCAAAAATCTTGGTACTTACAACCGGGAGCCTCAGCCCATACGCAAACTTGCTTACAAAAATAAAGTCTCCCTCCAATAAAGTAGGCATCATGGAGCCCGAAGGGATTCGAAACGGTTCAAAAAGGAAGGATCTGAGAACAAGCACCAGCAGCAGAACGGGGAAGAAAGAACGGGCATATTCCACTACCACCGGCTCGGGCAGAAGCGCCTGATCCTCAGTAGACTCGCCAACCGCCCGTATTCTGTGGCGCTTCAGAACTAGCGCATCGAAGCCCCAGATTAGGCCCGACAGGGCGGTCGCGATGACCAGTAAGAGCGAGAAATCCAACAGGCTATCCTAGAACCTACTCTGGACTCGTACGAATGAGCGGGGGCGGAGTATTGGTCATTTTCTTTCCGTCTGCAACACGGCTAAAAAGGCCTCCTGGGGAATTTCGACAGATCCGAGTTGCTTCATGCGTCGTTTACCTGCCTTCTGTTTCTCCAGCAGCTTCCTCTTTCTGGTTACATCTCCCCCATAGAGTTTTGCAGTAACATCCTTGCGAAGCGGTCTCACCGTGCTGCGCGCAATGATCTGTCCGCCGATTGCCGCCTGCACGGCGACCTCGAAGAGTTGCCGCGGGATGATATCTTTCAGTTTCTCTACTAACTGACGTCCACGTCGGTCAGCGAACGCACGGTGCACAATCATGGACATGGCATCAACGCGTTCCCCGTTGATGAGGATGTCCAGCCTGACGAGATCGGCCCTACTGAAGCGCAGAAAGACATAGTCGAAAGAAGCGTAACCCCGGCTCACAGATTTCAAGCGGTCGAAGAAGTCCACCACGACCTCAGCCAACGGCAGTTCGTATTCGAGTGAAATCTGATTGCCGAGGTATTGAAGCCTGCGTTGCACACCCCGTTTACCCTCGCAGAGCTCCAAAACGTTCCCAACATATTCCTGAGGCAACAGCAGGCTCGCTAGGATCAACGGCTCACGGATTTCTTTGATCTCACTCCTATTCGGAAGCTGCGTGGGATTTTCCACCCGAATAACCTCACCGCTGGTCGTCTCGAGCTCATAGGCGACGGTAGGCGCTGTAGAGATCAGCTCAATGCCATACTCCCGCTCCAACCGCTCCTGGACAATTTCCAGGTGCAGCATCCCTAGGAAACCACAACGGAAACCGAAGCCGAGCGCCGCGCTGGATTCGGGCTCGAAATGCAGTGCTGCATCATTCAGGCGAAGCTTCTGGAGCGCCTCCCGAAAATCCTCATGATCATCGGAGTTGATCGGAAAAAGTCCTGCGAAGACCCTCGGCTGGATGCGCTCGAATCCCGGCAGGGGCGGCGTCTGACCGCCGAACTCGCGAACAGTATCACCAACCGGCGCCGCGTTGATCTCCTTGATGCCCGCCATGATGTAGCCGACCTCACCCGCTCCAAGACGCTCGCGGTCCGTCAATTTAGGCGTAAACACACCGACACGGTCTACCGTGTAGCGCCTTCCGGTGGAGCAAATCTCTATGCGAGCGCCTCTGGATACATAACCGTCTACCACCTTCACCAGAGAGACAACACCCACGTAGCTATCGAACCACGAGTCGATGATGAGCGCCTGAAATGGAGCATCCAGCGCACCCTGAGGCGGTGGTATCGAGTGAACGATCTCTTCCAGGAGTTCCTCCACTCCCTTCCCGGTCTTCGCACTGATCTGGATCTCACGCTCAATATTCAGCCCGATGATCTCCTCTATCTCTCTTACGACACGATCCGGCTCGGCGGCCGGCAGGTCGATTTTGTTGATTACAGGAAGAACTTCGAGACCCTGCTCTATTGCGGTGTAGCAGTTGGCGACGCTCTGCGCTTCCACGCCTTGGGCCGCATCCACAACCAACAACGCACCGTCGCAGGCAGCGAGAGACCGGGAAACCTCATAAGAGAAGTCCACATGGCCCGGCGTATCAATGAAATTCAGCTGGTAAGTACGGCCATCCGCCGCGCAATAGTCCAGCGAGACGCTTTGCGCTTTTATGGTAATCCCCCGCTCACGCTCTAGATCCATCGAGTCGAGAACCTGGTTAGCCATTTCTCGATCCGACAGACCACCGCACAACTGTATCAACCGATCGGCGAGCGTCGATTTACCGTGGTCGATGTGCGCGATGATGGAGAAGTTTCGGATCCGTTCCATGGCCGAAGAGAGTGGCGGCAAGAGAGAAATTATACCCGAACGTGACCGATCACCCGCTCATCAAACTCGCGGGCAAGATAACGCTCGAGCGCAGCGATTTCGAGTGGGTAACCGGAGAGTTCCTCCTTGCCGGCGGCCAAGATCGGAATTCTCAAACCGAAACGCCTCTTGAGCTCGATGTCCCCATTGATATTGATGACTTCGAGTCGGGCTCACTCGTCCCGCAATTCGTGGGCCAATCTACCCCTCCA
>CAYLKA010000016.1:9352-11750 GCA_964384125.1 uncultured Gammaproteobacteria bacterium
TCATGACCCGTTAGCCAAAACGGGCCGAACAAGGTTAGAGAGGTGCACAGTTAGGGCGCTGTCAGTGAGGTGGCTATTGTCTCGACTGTTCTCATGGGCACTTCACCGATTGCGGTGACCTGACGGCCGTTAAGAGAGAGCGAGAAAGCGTTAGAGCTGCCGACTCTTGAAAACCCTTCAGCGAGTTCCGGCTCGCTATTGGGATTCTCTATAAACACTGAAACGATCGCGAGGCCGTCGGAATAAACTAGATGCTCCACTGGATACTCGGAGCCAGCCATGGGATTCTGAGTCGCCACCGAAAGTCTAAAGCCACCCGGCAGGCGCGAAGCCCGCCATTGGGGGGACTCCTCTGTCAGCGCAGCCTCCGGAGCCCTAATAACCCTGAAACCGTCGGCATCGATCGTGGGCTCCAACGCGGAAAGCGGAATTTCGTCCGAGATCTGAATGCGCGTGAAAAGGATCTGCTCGATCGTACCCCCCTGGTTATCGCGGAGCTGAGATTTCAGCGGCATGACCGTTTCGGTATCCAACCACAGGATATATCCGTAGCGGAACTCATCTCTCGGCTGAATGGCAACGATCTGGGTCTCGCGGTCTGCTACGCGCTCCGTGCTCAGGAGCGAGAAATCGTAATGCTGCTGCAGATCCTCCGAGTAGCTCGGCAGCGCCGAAACCAGAGGGCTGACATCCCTGCGCTCTTCCATCAATACGATCTGGCGGTCGGGGAGAATAAACTTCACTTCGTCCTCGTGACGAATTATTTCCCGGCCGATGCCATCCATAGAGACAATTCGCTCACTTACGCGCCTGTTGTCGTTCAAATGAACTATCTGGAGCGTCTCGGCTTCACCGCCAATCAGATGAACAAACGTGCCCTCATAACTAAGATCCTCGACCGCGCGCGTCATTCGGTTCAGCCAGGTCTGCGCGTCCTGGGCGAACGCCTGAAATGCAAGGAGCCCTAACGCTGGGCTGACTAGGTGACCGACTGAGACACCACGCCGCATGCGTCAGTCCCGCTCCGACCCCGTGCTCACCACTACGAACGTGCCACGATTACCCACAACGTCGGTGTGGATGGACGTGCGGCCGAAGCCCTGAACGTACTCGCCATGGGTCACAAGATAGTTGGTCAAGCGAATGGGAGCGGCCAAGGGTTGGTGCACTGGCTGGGCGTCAATCGAAACCTCCTGGGGCAAGCCAAAATTGGCCCGCTCAGCGACCGGCACGACCGACACATCGCTCGCCAACAACCCTTCGCCTTGTGTCGTGTTTTGGTTCAGGTTCGAGAGGGTGAGCAGTGCAACGACCGCAACTGTTGCCGCAATTCCAAACCCGAGCGCAGACCGCGCAAACCCTCGCGGGACAACCGTCCGACCAAGCCCATGACGAACGGGCACCGGGACTACGCCCAACTCCTTTTGCACGCGGTGCCGCAAAACGTTCGGGTCCGAGGCAAAAATCTCGCCGCGAAGCGCTGCGCCAATGGTCGCGTATGACAACGCTTTCTGCCGGAATCCGGGATCACGCTCCATGCGGCGCACCAAAAACTCGCACTCCTCCGCAGATAGCTCGTCGTCAGCAAAGGCCGAGATCTGGTCCTGGATCTGTTCCGTCATAGCATGCTCAAAGTAATGGACTGATGCGCTCGTCTATAGCCTCGCGCGCTCTGAATATCCGCGACCGAACGGTGCCGACAGGGCATTCCATGGTCTGCGCGATCGCCTCATAGCTCATCCCCTCAATTTCGCGCAACAGGATGGCGGTTCGAAGATCCTCAGGCAAGTCTTGAATCGCCTTATTCACAGTTTGGCGGATCTCCTCAGACAAGGTCAGACCTTCCGGCGTATCGATATCCCTGAGCTTTGCGAAGACTTCGTACTGCTCAGGGTCCTGAAGGTCCAAGTCATAACGAATAGGTCGACGCCCCGCGGCGACTAGGTAATTCTTTGCGGTATTGATGGCGATCCGGTAAAGCCAAGTGTAGAAAGCACTGTCCCCTCGAAACGAGGGCGCTGCTCGGTAGGCTTTTATAAAAGCTTCCTGTGACACATCCATCGCTTCCGACGGGTCTCGTACGTATCTCATAATCAGCTTCAGAATCCTATGCTGATACTTGATCACCAGAAGATCGAATGCCGAACGGTCCCCCTGCTGGACCCTCTTTACTAGAGCTAGGTCCGCCGCCTTCTCGCTGGGCGGACGGTTCCCGGCAGGTGCCGTCTCACGCTTCTCCATAGACCCCATAACGCACCGAAAGTTCTGCCCTGGCTAGAGCTAGTAGAACGCACGGATACCAGCTCTGTTCACACTGTCCTATTCAGTCTAACAGCTATTCGCCCTTCGACTTCACGTAACCGGGTACCGACCGGCCAGCTAAGCCCGAAATGCAAGC
>CAYLKA010000016.1:11850-43081 GCA_964384125.1 uncultured Gammaproteobacteria bacterium
CCGAGAGGGACGCGGCCTAAGTCAAGCGAGACGCACGAATACGGTCGAGGAGCCTTTCGACGTCGGGGTCGGTGGGTTCATGCCGTCCCACAAGGTAGGTATGAAGCTCTGGATCCGGAAGCTCCAGAAGGACACCGAAACGGTGTTTATCGTCCTTGGAAAGGCTCTCGTAGACGTCTTCGACGAAGCGGATCAACAGCGCATCAAGCTCCCGCATACCGCGTCTACAGCGCCATCGGAGCCTCGCAGCCTCTGTGTCCAATGGCTAGTGGCGCCGGGTCGCGATCAGCTTCTTTATTTCAGTGATCGCCTTGGCGGGATTGAGGTCCTTCGGGCACGCCTGAGTACAGTTTAGAATCGTGTGACACCGATAGAGCCTAAAGGGGTCCTCCAGCGAATCGAGACGCTCACCCGTCGACTCATCTCGACTGTCCACGATCCAGCGGTACGCCTGAAGCAACGCCGCGGGACCGAGGTATCGGTCTGAATTCCACCAGTAACTTGGGCACGCCGTCGAGCAACATGCACACAGAATACAAGCGGAGGGATCGTTGATCTTCTCCTGATCCTCTTTTGACTGCAGACGCTCTCGATCCGGCGGCGGCGGCGTTCGGGCTTCGAGCCACGGCTTGATAGAGGCATACTGCATGTAGAAGTTCGTAAGATCGGGCACGAGATCCTTAACTACCGGCATGTGCGGAAGCGGATAAATCTTGACGGTACCAACCCCCTCTACCGGCTTTAGACACGCGAGCGTATTCACCCCGTCGATGTTCATTGCGCACGAGCCACAGATACCCTCTCGACACGAACGGCGAAACGTTAGAGTAGAGTCGATCTCGTTCTTAATCTTAATGAGGACGTCGAGGACCATAGGCCCGCAGTCGTCCATGTCCACATCATAAGTATCAAGGGTTGGATTCGTGCCAGAATCCGGGTCGTACCGGTAAACGGAAAACGTCCGGACATTCTTCGCCCCGGTGTCGGCCTTATAAGTCCTGCCAGACTTTACCCGAGAATTGACTGGAAGCCGGAACTGCGCCATTAACTAATCCTCAATCGCTCCGCGTTCAATAGGTTCGCGCCTTGGGGGGAATCGCCTCAACGTCGTCCGTCAACGTTTCCATCTGTACCGCACGATCTCCGAACCGCGCCTCACCCTCTTCGTTCACCCACACCAGCGTGTGCTTTAACCAATTCTCATCATCACGCTCTGGATAATCTTCCCGCGCCTGAGCACCGCGACTTTCGGTCCGGTGGGCGGCGGATTTGATCGTGCCCATTGCTTGAATCAACAGATTCTCAAGCTCGAATGTCTCCACGAGATCCGTATTCCAGATCAGCGAGCGGTCCGCAACAGACACATCCGAAAAAGCGGCGAAAATCGGCTCTAACAGGTCGATGCCTTCCTGTAGCGACTCTCCAGTGCGAAACACGGCCGCATGGTTCTGCATGACTCTTTGCATCTGGAGACGCAGCTCCGCGGTCGGCGTACCACCGTTAGCGTGTCGCAGCCGATCGACGCGCTCGACGGCTACCTGCCCAGCACCTTTTTCGAACGGCGCGAACCGATCGCCCGGTTTGATAAGCTCACCGCAACGCATCGCGGCCGCGCGACCAAAGACGACCAAATCGATCAGCGAATTGGATCCGAGGCGATTTGCGCCGTGCACCGAGACACAGGCCGCCTCGCCGACCGACATGAGCCCCGGCACAATAATTTCTTCTCCGGCTTTATTGGAGCTGACGAGTTCCCCATGATAGTTCGTGGGGATGCCACCCATGTTGTAGTGCACGGTGGGAATCACCGGAATCGGATCCGTCGTGATGTCGACACCGGCAAAGATCTTTGCCGTCTCCGCAATGCCCGGCAGGCGTTCCTCGATGACATCCGTACCCAGGTGCTCGAGATGCAGACGCACATGATCTTTCTCTGCACCGACACCGCGCCCTTCCCGAATCTCGATGGTAATCGATCGACTGACGACATCGCGAGACGCCAAGTCCTTCGCATTGGGAGCGTAGCGTTCCATGAAACGCTCCCCCTCGGAGTTGGTGAGATAGCCGCCCTCACCCCGAGAACCCTCGGTGATCAGCATGCCAGTCCCGTAGATTCCAGTCGGATGGAACTGCACGAACTCCATGTCCTGTAACGGCAATCCGGCACGCTGCACCATCGCATTACCGTCACCCGTGCAGATGTGCGCCGATGTGCAGGAGAAGTACGCTCGGCCGTAACCACCCGTTGCGAGTATCACCATGTGTGAGCGAAATCGGTGCAGACGGCCTTCCGCGAGATCGAGCGCGACCAGGCCCTTGCACACACCGTCCTCCATGATCAGATCGATCGCAAAGTACTCGACGAAAAACTCCGCGTCGTGCTTCAACGATTGCTGATAGAGGGCGTGCAACATCGCGTGGCCGGTTCTGTCCGCCGCCGCGCACGTCCGCTGAGCGATCCCTTCTCCATAGCGTGTGGTCATACCACCGAACGGACGCTGGTATATTCGTCCATCCTCCGTCCTCGAGAACGGCACCCCGTAGTGCTCGAGCTCGATTACCGAAGCCACAGACTCCTTACACATGTACTCGATGGCATCCTGATCTCCCAACCAATCGGAGCCTTTCACCGTGTCGTACATGTGCCAGCGCCAATCGTCTTCGCCCATGTTACCCAACGCTGCACTGATACCGCCCTGGGCGGCGACTGTGTGGCTACGCGTCGGGAAAACCTTGGAGATGCACGCCGTCGTTAGGCCCTGCTCCGCAAGACCTAGCGCCGCACGCAGACCCGAACCGCCGGCGCCGACGACGACCACGTCGTAGCTGTGGTCGATGAACTCGTAGTCTTTGCTCATCCTGGGGTTCCGAATGCTACCTTGAGCACGGCAAAAACACCGACAACGGCCATGGTGATGTGAGCAAATGAGATCGCCACGATCACGATGACCTTAGTGCTCGGGCCGTGAAGGTAATCCTCAGCAACCACCTGCAAGCCGAGATGGGAGTGATAGCTCAAGGTCAATACCGTGAGAATGAGAAGGATGCTGTTTAAGGGTTGTCCGATGAACGCGACTACCGAATCGTAGGTCAAGTCACCAAGACCACCGAGGGCAAATGCGAACCAAAGACCGAGCGGCACCAACGCAATGGCGGTCAGTCTCTGCGCCCACCAGTGTTCGGCCCCCTCTTTCGCTGAACCTAACCCCAAAACCCGATTGAGTGGGCTAACCAGACTCATCCCACCTCCCGTTAGAAAATCACAGCCAGCGAATAGCCGGCTGATGCGACCAATGAGAATGCAACAACCAGCCAGCCACTGAGTTGGTATTGCCCACGCTCGAGTCCAAGCCCCACGTCCCAGACCAGATGTCGAATACCGTTAGCCAGGTGATAGAAAAAACAAAAACACCACCCAAGGTAGCAAAGTCTGAACAATAAGCCGCCGAGCATGGCACGCGCCTCTGTATACGCGGCTTCTCCGCTGGCGATCGCTATCAACCAGTAGGCGAGAACCAGCACACCCAACGACAAAGCAATCCCAGTTGCACGGTGCAGCACAGACAACACGCTCGTGATCTGTGGGCGATAGACCTGCAAATGCGGCGACAAAGGCCGCTCGACCCTGTCCATAGTGCTCAGTTTTCCTTACCAGGGTGATGCAGCAGCAGCGTGAACCCATCCGCTACTACACGAATCTAAAAATCGATGCAGCGGCCCGCCCGCTCCCAATCACCAAAACGGGTGGGCTCCGGTCCCTTTTGGCCACCAACCTCGCGCGGCCTGTCCGATGCTTCCCGGTCAGAGGTGTCGAGGCCTGTACCGGCCTCAGACTCAACCTCAGTTGAAGCCTCAGTCCCTGGCTCCTTCTCAATTCCCTGTGGTTCACGCATCAGTTAAGTCTGACAGAAACGCTCTATTTTCGCATCATGCAATCTGGTGGCATATCTGAGAACCACCCGCATAATCGACTAGAATCAAGTAGTGCCGAACCAGACCCCACCAACGCTCAGCCCGCTTCCGGGTATACGTTTCATCGAAATGAGCGGCACCGACGCTGAGATGTTTCTCAATGCCCAGCTCAGCCGTAATGTCACCGAGAGTGGGGCCAATCGCGGCACGCTATCCGCATGGCATGATTCAAAAGGCCGGGTACTCGCATTGTTGCGCGCGCTTCGAAATGGCAACCGGTGGCTTCTCATGGTCCATGGGGGCGACCCAGATACCATAATTCGAAAGTTGACGGTTTTCATCTTGCGCGCCGACGTTGCGTTGCGCGACGTCTCGGCGGAATGGCACGGTGCTGCCGTGCTGGGCGACGTCGACGCATGGTTCGAACACCGAGACGCAAGTTTAGGATCCCAGCCGGGGGACTCCACGCAGAAGGACCACACATTCCTCATTCGAGCAACCCCGGAGATGGCCTATCTGGTCAGCCCCATCGGGGTAAGCTCTACGATCGAATCCGAGTTGTCCATGGTGAACCACCAGGAGGGCAACCTCGCCGAGATTCGGTCAGGCCTGGTCGAGCTATTGCCGGAGTTCGCAGGGCGTTTCTCTCCACAGATGTTGAATCTAGATCGGCTCGGTGCGTTAGCCTTTGACAAGGGTTGTTACCCCGGGCAAGAAGTGATCGCGCGCATACAGAATCTCGGCAACGTCAAACGCCGGTTGTTCAGATTCTCGGGGCCGCTGAGCGAGCTGCCGCCTGTTGACAGCGCAATCATCGATACCTCTGGCGTCGAAGTGGGCAAAATCGTGCGCGTCGCACGCGCCAACACCCAACGCGTCGAGTTTCTCGCAGTGGTCAGCGTAGATTCTATTGAGGAAACGCTCGCCTGTATCAGCGAGCCGCAGACGCCCTTAGCCAAAGAAAGGCTTCCCAGCGAAGAACCTACGCCTCCGGCTTGAGGTGAGGGAAAAGCACGACATCGCGGATCGAGGCGGAGTTGGTCAAGAGCATCACGAGTCGGTCGATCCCGACGCCGAGGCCAGCCGCAGGCGGCATTCCGTATTCCAACGCACGAATGTAGTCCGCGTCGAAATACATCGCCTCTTCATCACCCATCGCCTTGGCCTGGGCCTGCTCACGAAATCGCTCCGCTTGCTCCTCCGGATCGTTCAGCTCAGAAAAACCGTTCGCGATCTCTTTTCCGGCGACGAAAAGCTCGAAACGATCAGTTAGAAACGGGTCGTCGTCGTTACGTCGCGCCAGGGGTGAAACCTCGGCTGGATACTGAGTCACGAACACCGGCCCTGTGAGGTGCCGCTCGGCGGTACCCTCGAACAACTCGACCTGCAGCTTACCCGCACCGTATTCAGGTTTATGTTTAATGCCTTTCTCGTCGCAGACACTACGTAGACGCTCAACATCCCTGAGGCCCTCTCCCAATTCGGGGTTGTGCTCCAGAACACCGGCCTCTAGCGTCAACGTCTCAAATGTGCTGCCCAGATCGTAGCTCTCACCCTGATACACCACCCGGTCTGTGCCTAGCACCAAGCGCGCGGCTTCGCACACCAACGTCTGCGTTAGTCTCATGAGGTCTTCGTAGTTCGCGTAAGCCTGATACAACTCCAACATCGTGAATTCAGGATTGTGCTGCGTCGACAGGCCCTCGTTGCGGAAGCTGCGATTGATTTCGTATACACGTTCCATTCCACCGACCAAGAGTCGTTTAAGATATAGCTCCGGAGCCACCCGCAGATAGAGCGGCATATCCAGAGCGTTATGATGCGTCGCAAATGGTTTTGCCAAAGCACCCCCCGGGATGGGATGCATCATCGGCGTTTCGACCTCCACGAACGCGAGGGCATCGAGGAAAGAACGGATGAAGCGCATAATTTCGGTGCGCACTGCAAACACCCGCCGGGTATCCTCGCTTACGATCAGGTCCACGTAGCGACGCCTAAGCTTCAACTCTTGATCAACAATTCCGTGCCATTTCTCCGGCATCGGCTGGAGTGACTTCACGAGCAACCTCAGCTCTTCAGTGCGGAGTGAGAGCTCTCCCGTCTTCGTCTTAAAAAGCGTCCCTGAGGCGCCGAGGATATCCCCAACATCCCATGCCTTGAACGACTGGTAAACGGCGGGTGAAACGCGATCACGCTCGATAAAGAGCTGTATCTGGCCAGATCGATCCTGAATCTTCGCGAAACTTGCCTTCCCCATCACGCGTTTTGCCATCATGCGGCCTGCCACTCGCACGGGCAGTGCATCCGCCTCGAGCGACTCGGAAGTGCGCTCTCCGTATGCGGAGAGCAGCTCGTCTGCTACTGAATCGCGACGAAAATCGTTCGGAAATGCTCCATCAGCACGCAGCTGGTCGAGTTTTCCACGCCTTTCCGCGATGAGTCGATTCTCGGGTTCTAGTCCTTTTTTTGTCGACTCATCCATTGTCTTTACAAGCCCTGCTTAAGACTCTCTTCCAGAAAGGCATCCAAGTCACCGTCCAGTATGGCGCCAGGATTACCACTTTCAAACCCCGTTCTCAGATCCTTTATCCGTGACTGGTCGAGCACGTACGAACGGATTTGACTCCCCCAACCGATGTCCGCCTTACCCTCCTCAAGCATATCCGCTTGCTCGCGGCGCTTCTGTTGTTCTTGCTCGTACAGCTTTGCCTTGAGCTGGCCCATGGCTGTTGCGCGGTTCTTGTGTTGAGACCGGTCGTTCTGGCACTGGACGACAGTTCCGGAAGGCATGTGCGTGATCCGCACCGCCGACTCGGTCTTATTGACGTGCTGCCCCCCCGCGCCGCTTGCGCGATAAACATCAACGCGCAGATCGCTTGGATTAATCTCGATATCGATCTCCTCTTCAATCTCGGGCGAGACGAAAACAGCCGCGAAGGAAGTGTGGCGCCGGTGACCGGCATCGAAAGGCGATTTTCTGACCAAACGATGAACGCCCGTCTCAGTTCTCAGCCAACCGTAGGCATATTCGCCACTGAACGAAACCGTCGCGCTCTTCAGTCCCGCAACATCCCCTGCGGAAGCCTCGAGTATCTCTGCCTTAAAGCCCCTTGACTCCGCCCACCGCAGATACATTCGCAGCAGCATCTCTGCCCAGTCCTGAGCCTCAGTGCCACCGGATCCAGCTTGGACATCGAGATAGGCACTGTTTGCATCCATCTCGTCGGAGAACATGCGGCGAAACTCCAGCCGCTCAACTTCTTTCTCCGCCTTAACGACTTCGTCTTTGATATCGCGAAAAGCGCTTTTATCCTCTTCCTCTTCCGCAAGCTTGGCGAGCTCACTCGCTTCGGTTAGGGACTGGTCAATCCTTTCGAGTAGGGTGATGACCGACTCGAGGGAGGCGCGTTCCTTACCGAGTGCCTGAGCTCGGTCCTGGTTCTCCCATACGGTCGGATCCTCTAGCTCTCGGTCGACTTCCTCCAAACGATCTCGCTTGCCGTCATAGTCAAAGGTACCCCCTCAGGGCACCGCAACGCCCCTGGAGATCGGAGATCTTCAAGTTCAGCTGGCCGAGTTCCATTTACTTTCCCCACCTCGGAAGGCGCCGAATGATATCGTAATCACGATCCGCTCACAGCGCTCAGCGTTGCAGTGCTTCAATATGCTCCACAATGAGCTGAACGGTCGGCGTCGCAAAATAGTCATTGACGTCCAGCCGGTAAACCAACCGCAGTGAGTCGCCATCCTCCCAGTCCCTCCCAGGAGCCTGATGAAACGCCACGGCATCAAGGGGTCGGTCTTGATCGGGAGCCCTGACAGTCATCTTAAGATGCTCATCCCGCAGAACACGCTGGCGGAGTAGCTCGAAGGTGCCTTCGAAAAGAGGCTCGGGAAACCCCTGCCCCCAGGGCCCGACATCGCGTAACAAAGAGGCGACCTCAAGCGTAACGTCACTCGCATCGAGCTCGCCGTCGGTAAAAATGCGTTCAGCAAGGTGCTCGGGGCCGAGTCGCTCCCTGCCCAAAGACTCCATGGCGTCTCTAAACTGATCGAGACCGTTACGATCGAGCGTGAGCCCCGCAGCCATCGCGTGCCCCCCGAAGCGGCTGATGAGCCCAGGGTTTGCGGTATCAAGGTCTGCCAATGCGTCGCGGAGATGAAACCCGGAAACGGAACGCCCAGAGCCCTTGAGCGCCCCCCCTTCTGTTTCCGCAAAGGCGAAAACCGGACGGTGGTAACGGTCTTTGATACGCGAGGCTACAAGGCCGACCAACCCTTCATGCCAATCTTCTCGAAAGAGGCACACGACGGGGGCCAACTCTTCGACATCTACCAGTATTTCGGTATCGACAAGCTCGAACGCTTCGGTACGCATACGCGCCTCGATTGCTCGACGCTCCCGATTGAGCTCATTCAACCTATTGGCAAAGCCCAAAGCCTCACCCCGTGACTTACTCAGCAAACAACGCACCCCAATTGTCATATCGTCGAGTCGACCGGCGGCGTTTAATCGAGGGGCAATCTGAAAGGCCAGCGTGCTTGCAGTGATGTCATGACTCGCCACGCCCGCCACTTCGCACAACGCCAAAAGGCCTGGGCGACAGTGCCCTGCTCTGACTCTCTCGAGGCCCTGACTGATCAATATCCGGTTGCTGTGATCCAGCCTCACCACGTCCGCTATAGTCCCTAAGGCAACGAGATCAAGGAAACGCGCCGCAAACTCAGGAGTACCGAGGCGACGGCCGAGCGCGGCCAAGAGGTAGAACGCCACACCGACGCCGGCGAGACTCTTACCGGCGAAGTTATCGCCGATGAGGTTTGGATTAACGATCACGTTGGCGTCAGGCAACTCTGCACCCGGCAAGTGGTGGTCGGTAATCAGCACGTCTACGTTTGACTCGCGTGCCGCAGCCACGCCCAGCGTGCTTGAAATGCCGTTGTCTACCGTCACGATGAGGCTAGGATTTTTGTCCCGCAAGCGTTCGATGACCCCCGGTGTCAGCCCGTAGCCGAGCTCGAAACGATCGGGGATGAAGAAGCCTACGTCCGCGAAACCGAACGCCTCCAGGCATAGCACCATCAGCGCGGTGCTCGTGGCCCCGTCCGCGTCGAAGTCGCCGACTACGACAACCCGCCCATCCCGATGGCGGCAAAGCAGGTCAACGCCCCGGTCAAGCGAGGCGAACTCCCCCACGGGACGCAACCGACCGAGCGCGAGATCGAGCTCGCCCGGGGACTCGATCTCGCGCCGGGAAAAGACCTGGCGCAGCACGGGGTGAGTCCCGTCTGGCCACAACCAGTGCTCTGATCCAGGCCTCTGGGGACGTTGCTCGATACGCGGCATCTAAGTCTCAACTCCCCCAGACCCGGAGGTCCCACTTATAATCCAACGAAACCGTGAACGGGAGCCGAAAATTAAATTCACTCGAGAAGTATCGGACGCCAACCTCATCGCAGCCTGGGAGTCCGGCGCAGTACGAATCGGAGAGGAGTGGGTTCGTAATAATCTAATCCTCTCAGCCGAGGACGTATTGCACGACTGGGCTGTGTCGGATCCCGAGAGCCTCGAGCTTGCCGACCTGGCAACAGCCATGGCGCTAGAACCGGACGTCATCATCGTGGGCACTGGGGCATCGTTAACCCTCCCGCAAACCGATCTAATGAGCGAAGTCGCAGCCCACGGGATCGGCCTCGAGATCATGGACACACCAGCTGCGTGCCGAACGTACAACGTTCTAGTCCACGAGCGAAGAGCCGTGGTCGCCGCGTTGTTTCTAACCGGATGAGGCCGCAACTCGCAGCCTCCTATCTGGATAGGTAACCAAGCGGATCAACCGGGGCACCATTGCGGCGGATCTCAAAATGGAGCTGCGGCTGCCGGCCGGGTCCCAGGCCCATAGCTGCAATGACCTGGCCCTGTTTCACCGTGTCTCCCTCCGCAACAATCAGCTGGTCGTTGTGCCCGTAGGCACTGAGATAGGTATCGTTGTGCTCGATGATCAAGAGCTGTCCGTAGCCGACCAAACCGTCTCCCGCGTAAACGACCCGACCGGGGGCCGCGGCTCGGATGTCCTGACCGATCTCACCGCCGATGCCGATACCCTGACCAGTTCCACTCCGAGAACCGTACGTGGTTACGAGTGGTCCCTGCACTGGCCAGCCCCAACTGGGTGCGGGCAGTTGCGGTGGCAGAGGCGGTGGCTGTCGCGGCGCACTAGGCGGGGTCGAGGCCCCCGACGGCCCGCCAAGCCTCAGATTCAGCCGCTGGCCAACAAGGATTAAATCTGGATTCTGCAGGCCGTTCCACCGCACCAAGTCTCGGGTGTCTAAACCATGCTGCCAAGCGATAGAATGCAGCGTTTCTCCCGCTTGGACGACGTGTATTAGCGGCGATCGCGGCGAGTAGTACTCGACAATCGTTGGGGTACAGCCCACCACCGTTAGGCTTAGAAGGATCAGGGCATGTGTTCTCTGGACTCGCACCGCACTTTCAACTTGTCAAACGCAGCAAGACAATTAGGAGCGCCATCAACGCTATCGAAATCCAACCGATGAGGTCTACATACTTACGCAGTTTTCTCTCCATGGGTTCTCCACCCCAGCGGAGCAATCCGACGACGAGAAAGAACCGCCCACCCCGACCGACAAATGACGCGAGCACGAACGCTGGCAGCAGCATGTGCAGCGCGCCCGCCGCAATGGTGAAGACCTTGTAGGGTATCGGGGAAAATCCGGTTATGAGCACGGCCAGGAAACCCCACTCCAGGAACCAGTCCGTTGCTCTGAGGTATCCCTCCCAGTATCCCAGCGACGTAAGAAGCGGCTGAATCGCGTCCAACGCGACCCAACCAATCATGTAACCGAATACACCGCCAAGCACCGAAGCGACCGTGGTTAACGTGGCAAGACGCCAGCCCTTCGTCGGCCTAGCTAGGGTCATCGGCGCTAGCAGCACGTCCGGTGGGATTGGGAAGAACGAAGACTCGGCGAAGCTCAACGCAAAGAGGTATCGTTCCGCATGGGGGCGTGCTGCCCAGTTAAGAGTTCGGTCGTAGAGTTTGGAGAAGATCTTCAACCGTCGATTCCTTTTACCAGTGGAACGAAACTGACCAGTCCTAGCTCCTCAGTCTCGAATACATTTCCACGGCGGGTGATGCACTGCAATCTTTGTCCGTCCCTCCTGCCGATGGGGATAACCAGCCGGCCGCCCTCATCGAGTTGCTCCAGGAGTTCCTGAGGAACCTCCGGGGGGGAAGCCGCCACTAGAATGCCCTGGAATGGGGCCTGGCTCTTCCACCCTCGCCAGCCGTCTGCGTGGCGGAGCGTCACATTATTAATCTTCAGTTGCGAGAGCCTTTCCCGTGCACGCCGAATCAAGGGCCGCTGTCGTTCCACGCTGTAGAGGTGCTGCGCAAACGGCGCGAGCACCGCACTCTGATACCCGCACCCAGTACCTATCTCCAGCGCTTTCTGTAATCCCTGGCCCGGTCGCAACCCCGCGATCAACGCCTCCGTCATAACAGCGACGATGTACGGTTGGGATATCGTCTGCCCGAAACCGATAGGTAAGGCCGTATCTTCATACGCACGGCTCGCCAAAGCCTCGTCGACGAACAAATGACGCGGGACAGCGCGCATTCGCTCCAGCACGGCCTCGTTACTGATTCCCTCTCGTTGCAGTCTTGCAATCAACCGATCCCGAGTCCGGGCGGAAGTCATCCCGATACCGCTAACGTGATGCTCCTGGCTCATCTGAGCACGTTCATCCAGTCATCGAGTGGCTCAAGTGCGCCATGATCAGTCAAATCGACTTTGATCGGAGTGACCGAAACGAAATCGGTGGCGATGGCGTGAAAATCGGTTCCGGGACCCGCATCCTGACCTTCCCCGGACGGCCCGATCCAGTAGACCGGCCGGTTCTTGGGATCGCGGGCAGGAACCACAGGCTCGGAGCGATGCCTGCAACCGAGGCGGGTCACCTTAACGCCCCGGATCGCGTCGGCGCGACGATCGGGCACGTTGATATTGAGAATGGTCTCACTCGGGAGTGGATCTTCCACCATGCGTTTCACAATCCGCTCGATCACCCCGACCGCCGTATCGAAGTGGTGTCCGTGAGCCGTTACTAGGGACACGGCAACAGCGGGGAAACCGAGAAAACGACCCTCCATCGCCGCCCCAACTGTCCCGGAGTAGAGCACGTCGTCACCGAGGTTTGCTCCGTGGTTTATGCCGGAGATCACCATGTCGGGCTCATCGTCCAACAACCCGGTTATGGCCACATGGACGCAGTCGGTCGGTGTGCCATTGACAGAGTAGACATTGGATTCCACCTGCTCCACCCTGAGTGGCGCATCCAACGTAAGAGAGTTACTGGCACCGCTCCTGTTACGATCTGGAGCCACCACGGTAATCTCTGCCAGGTTTGCGAGCGCATCGGCCAGCAGGCGTAGCCCTGCAGCCTGGTAACCGTCATCGTTGGAGAGCAAGATTCGCACGTGATCGCGTAACTATACTGGATGCCCCAGGGCAAAAGGAGCCGGGCCTTGAGCAGCGGCGAAGATAAGCATGTATTTGAAGACGCGATGCGAGACGTCACACCGTTAGAGCATGAGGAACGCGTTCAGGAACGAAAACGCCCTCGGGCCCGTGCACGTCAGACCCGCGCAGCCCGCAAAGAGGTGTTGCGGGAGAGTCTCGCGGGCTCACCTGCCGAACGTGACGCCCTCGAGCAACTCGGCGACGAGGCGGCCTATCGGCATCCGAGCCTTCCCCATCGCACCTTTCAGCAGCTCCGCCGAGGACGCTTCAGTATCGAAGCCGAGGCGGATCTCCACGGGCTCACCGCCCTTGAGGCAAAGGTGGTGTTGCGGGAATTTATAGGGGAATCTCGAGACCGTGGGCTCGGCTGCGTGCGGATCATCCACGGCAAAGGGCTCCGCTCAGGCCCCGAGGGTCCAGTTCTCAAGACGCGAGTGCAGCGCTGGCTGGCTCAGTGGGACGACGTATTGGCCTTCGTTACTGCACGAGCTCGGGACGGTGGCTCGGGCGCCGTCTACGTGCTGCTGCGACGACGCCGATAACCGCTATTGCGAGAGGCTGGGATTCAACCGCAACTTAGTTCGATTATCTAGTGTTCAGGGATCCCGGTCGATTCCGGCATTCGGTAAGGGGTGATCTGGTAGAACGTCTCACCCTCCGCGATCATGCCGAGATCAGTGCGGGCCCGCTCCTCAGCCGCGGCAAGCCCCTGCTTGAGATTGGCGACCTCTCCCTCCAGCGCGGCGTTTCGGGCGGCGAGTAGACGGTTCTCCTCGGTGCGCTCAGCGCGCTGGGCCTGAAGCCCCCAAACCTCGCGGAGCCCCTGATCAGACAGCCACAGCCTTGCCTGCACTAATGCCAGGACCAACACAAACGAGAACAGAAGTATGCGCATCGCTCCTCTTAGAGGCTCATTGGAAAGGCTTGAGGTCCGGGAAACGTCGCGTTTTCACCCAACTCCATCTCTATTCGCAGGAGCTGATTATACTTCGCCAACCGATCGGAACGACTAAGTGAGCCAGTCTTAATCTGGGTAGCGGCGCTCCCAACCGCAATATCTGCGATGGTGGTGTCTTCTGTCTCCCCAGAACGGTGGGACACGACGGCTGTATAGTCGGCAGCGACGGCCACCTCGATCGCCTCGACGGTTTCCGTCAACGTACCGATCTGATTGGGCTTTATCAGAATGCTGTTGGCGATGCTCTTCTCGATGCCCGCCTTGAGGATCGACGTATTGGTGACGAACAAATCGTCCCCGACCAGCTGGATACGATCGCGCAGACGCTCGCTGAGAATAGCCCAGCCGTCCCAATCGTCCTCAGCCATGCCGTCCTCGATGGAAACGATGGGATACCGAGCAACCAGATCTTCGAGATATCCGCAAAACTCTGCTGGATCGAAGTGTCGATCTTCGGACTCCAGGTGATACCGCCCATCGGAATAGAACTCCGAACTGGCGGTGTCAAGACCGAGAAAAATCTCCCTCCCCAACGTAAAGCCCGCTTTCTCAACGGCATCCGCAATGACCTGCAAAGCGGCCTCGTTGGAGCCAAGATTAGGCGCGAATCCGCCTTCGTCGCCAACAGCGGTGTTCAGACCGCGCTGGTCCAGCACCTTTCTCAGCGCATGAAAAATCTCTGCGCCATAGCGCAAGCTCTCAGAAAAGCTTGGGGCGCCCACCGGCAGAATCATGAATTCCTGGATGTCGACGCTGTTGTTCGCGTGGGCACCACCGTTAATGATGTTCATCATTGGCACGGGCATCCCGTAAGTCTGTCGGTCGGCGAAAGAACGATAAAGCGGCTGTCCGGCCTCGCAGGCCGCAGCCTTAGCGCTGGCGAGGGAGACGGCCAGAACCGCGTTAGCTCCCAACCTCCCTTTGTTCTCTGTCCCGTCCAACTCTATGAGTCGGGCATCAAGCGCCTGCTGATCCTCTCCTGCCATTCCAATCACAGCGGCAGCGATCTCCCCGTTGACATTGGCCACGGCTCCTCTGACACCCTTGCCTAGGTAACGAGATGCATCCCCGTCTCGCAGTTCCACGGCCTCCCGGGACCCAGTCGATGCCCCTGAAGGCGCCGCAGCCCGACCCCTCGCACCAGATTTCAGCTTCACTTCGGCTTCGACAGTTGGATTACCCCGAGAATCCACTATCTCGATCCCAGCAACCTCTATGATTTCGCTCATGCGAGCTCCTTTAGACCTCTTCTGCGTGTTGATTCCAATGTACCGAGAGCTTCGCGGCGACCTCTAGCACGAATGTCACTCTCTCGATCACACACCGTCCGGCGATCAGGAAGAATGGCTTTTGGTTTCCGACCTCGAAGCCGGTTAGTTTCACGCGCCAGAAACTCTTGGAAGCTTAAGCCCCTGGCACGACCTAGCCGCAACCACGAAACTGGTGAATAGCGGGTGCCCGTCGAGCGGATTGGACGTGAACTCCGGATGAAACTGGCAGGCGAGAAACCAAGGGTGTTCAGGTAACTCAACCACTTCGACCAAGCCATCGTCTGAGACGCCCGAGAAGTCAAGTCCGCCCTCTCCGAGCTTGGTCATGTAATTGTTGTTGAACTCGTATCGATGCCGATGTCTCTCGAAGATCGTATCCGACTTGTAGATGGAGCGAGCGAGCCTACCTTCCGCGAGTCGGCAGTTCTGCGCTCCGAGACGCATCGTCCCGCCGAGATCGGAATCCTCGCTACGTTCTTCCGTAGACCCTGTTCGATCCTGCCATTCCGTTATCAATCCGATCACTGGATGTGGCGTATCCGGATGAAACTCTGTTGAGTGTGCGCCCGACAACCCCATAACGTTGCGGGCGAATTCGATCACCGCAACCTGAAGCCCTAAACAAATCCCGAGATACGGGATCTGCTTCTCGCGAGCAAACTGTACCGACTGGATCTTTCCCTCGATTCCTCGCTCTCCGAAACCACCAGGCACGAGGATGGCGTCCACCTCGTTCAGACAACCAGTACCCTCAGCCTCCAGTTCCTCCGCTTCCACGTAGTGGATATTCACGCGTGTGTGCGTCTGGATACCGGCGTGCAAAAGCGCCTCAGTAAGCGAGATGTAAGAATCCTTGAGGTCAACGTACTTGCCAACCATAGCGATGTCGACCTCGGCTTCCGGGTTCGCCTTTACGTCGACGACGGATTGCCATTTGGATAGGTTCGCGGGGGGAGCGTCCAATCTCAACTTGTCTGCGACGATACCGTCAAGCCCCTGATCATTGAGCATAAGCGGAATCTTGTGCAAATCATCCACGTCGACGGCAGAGATAACCGCCCGTTGCTCGACGTTGGTGAACAACGCTATCTTCGCTTGCTGCTCAGCTGGCAAGACCTGCTCGGAGCGACAAACCAGGATATCGGGCTGAATACCGATCGAACGCAACTCCTTAACAGAATGCTGCGTGGGTTTCGTCTTGATCTCCGAGGAAGCGGCGATATAGGGAACCAGTGTCAGGTGGATATAGGTGGCCCGATCTCGACCCAGCTCAGCACCCATCTGTCTGATCGCCTCCAGGAACGGTAACGACTCAATATCGCCAACGGTACCCCCGATCTCAACCATGCAGACATCGGCATCGCCGGCGCCTCTCACCACACTCTGCTTAATCTCGTCTGTGATATGCGGGATGACCTGCACTGTCGCCCCTATATATTCGCCGCGACGCTCTTTTGCGATGACGTTGCTGTAAATGCGACCGGTGGTGAAATTACTGTCACTGCCCGTCTTACTGCTAACGAAGCGTTCGTAGTGGCCGAGGTCTAGATCCGTTTCGGTTCCATCCTCAGTCACGAACACCTCGCCGTGCTGGAACGGACTCATGGTCCCTGGATCGACGTTGATGTAGGGATCGAGCTTCATCATCCGCACGCTCAGGCCCCGGGTCTCAAGGATCGCGCCGAGGGAGGCCGCAGTAATGCCCTTACCGAGCGAGGACACCACGCCCCCAGTGATAAAAATGAATCGCGTCATGACCCGTCCGTGTTGATCCTCAAAAGCTTGGGGGTCAGGAAATCACCCTTCCAGGAGGGGGTTCGCTGACCCTCGAATCCAATAGCTGTTGCATCTAGACGGTTTTACAAACTACCAAAAGAACCCCGCTACCACCACCCCAAATCAGCTCAGTGGGGGATGGTCGGTCCAAGAAACCTCCCACTGGGGCCCGGCGGCAGCTGCCTCGGCAGCCGCCGCGCTGATCCACAGGTCAGCGACAGCGACCAATTCGGTGTCACGATACAGGAGTGGAATCCGCCCTCGAAGCCAGGGAGGCACCCCCGCATCCTGAAACCATTTCTTCAGGGGTCGACTGTGACCGTGGCGCATTGGCTTGAAGCGCTCGCCACCCACTCGGAACCGAACGCTCAAGCCTTCCTTCGCCCACCCATCCGGCAACCCATTCCCCTGGGTGGGCACCAGATGGAGGCTCCCCTCAGGCCCCAACCACGGCATGGACTCGCTGATCTCGCCCCTGTAGTGCACCCCTGACCCTACACCCAGGGGCTGAAAAAGGTACAGCACCCCACGGTAGATCCTTGCTTCACCCCCCGGCCATTGAACCTGAGTCTTGGCATCCGTCCGTCGCACGGTAAGACTCGCGACCAACGCATCTAGTTGCCTGGCTTCTGGCATAGGCAAACCCAGCCTTCCGATCAAGTGCCGCAGGAGATTCCTCTGCCGTGACGGTGACAAGCGAAGTAGTTCGGACTGGCTCACGCGCGCTGGATCTTGGATGTGCGCTCCATCCGCCTCAGCGACATCGTCAAGAATACCCTGGGCCTCGGACATTTGACGTGCAGCGCGTTCAGCCGTCTTCCCAGCCGAAGGCCAACGGATGCGAACGTGAGGTAGGATGTTCGCTCTAAGGAAATTGCGATCGAATCGTAGATTTTCGTTCATCGGATCCTCGAGCCACTTAAGCGCCCAAGTTCGCCCCATCGCGACGATTTCCTCGCGCGAGATCTGCAAAAGCGGCCTCGCGATGAACCCCTCACCCAACCGGTCGAACTCGGCTATACCACGCAGTCCCTTGACGCCACTGCCCCGAAAAAGTCGGAGCAAGAGCGTCTCCAGTTGATCGTCACTATGATGCGCCGTCAACAGAAGCTCTCGCGGCGTCAACATCTCCCCGAGCGCACGGTAACGGGCCTCACGCGCCAAGGCTTCAAGACTCTCGCCCGACCGGTTCTCGACCGCAATCCGGCAACTCGAGTACTCGACGCCCAATCCGTCGGCAATAGTGCGACAGTGCATCTCCCATTCCCGAGAATTTTCGTTCAAGCCATGATCAACATGGAGTGCCCGCACGGCGCGAGCAGATTTCAAACGCGACAGGGCTACCAGGAGGACCGTCGAGTCCACCCCACCGCTGAAGGCGACGGCGCAGCGTCGGGAATCCACCGGCAGACCGGCGAGGCGTTGACTCAGGAATTCGAGAAACGGTTCCATAGAAGCTGATGCAGCATACCTGCCGCTCGAAAAGACAAAAGCTAACGGGCAGCTTAACCCTCTTTGTAGGCTCCGTAGCCCGCCAATCTGCGACGGCGCTGCTCGACCAGGTTACCTACCGGCACGGACTGCAGCTCACCCAGCGTGTTCAGCAGTGAGTTCTTAATCGTCTCCGATATTCCCTGCGGATCTCGATGAGCGCCGCCTAAAGGCTCTGGAATCACCTCATCGATCAAGCCGAGTTTCAACAGCCGCTCTGCGGTAATACCGAGAGCCTCCGCAGCCGTCTCAGCCTTTTCCGCGCTCTTCCAGAGAATAGACGCACAACCCTCGGGAGAGATAACCGAGTAGATCCCGTATTGGAGCATCAAAACACGGTCGGCTACACCAATGGCAAGAGCACCGCCGGACCCCCCCTCCCCGATAACAAGGCTGATGATCGGAATTCTGAGACTTGCCATGACCAAAAGATTTCGAGCAATTGCTTCGCTCTGGCCCCGTTCTTCCGCACCCATGCCGGGGTAAGCCCCCGGGGTATCGATGAGTGTGATCAGCGGCAGATGAAACTTCTCAGCCATACGCATCAAACGCAATCCCTTTCGATACCCCTCCGGCCTCGCCATACCGTAATTGCGTTTGACACGTTCCTTAGTATCCCGGCCCTTTTGATGCCCCATCACCACCACCGGCTGACCTTCGAGCCTCGCTAGTCCTCCAACCAACGATTCATCATCCGCGTACATGCGATCCCCATGGAGTTCCTGAAAGTCCGTGAAGCATCGGCATAGATAGTCAAGCGTATAGGGGCGCTGTGGATGGCGGGCCAACTGCGCTATCTGCCAAGAAGAAAGGCCCGAGAAAATGTCGCGAGTCAGCGACTCGCTCTTACGCCGCAACCGGGAAACCTCTTCACTGATATTCAGCTCCGAGTCATCGCCTACGAACTTCAGCTCGTCGATCTTTGCCTCGAGTTCTGCGATAGGTTGTTCAAAATCGAGAAACTTCAGGTCCATCCGACCGACCATACCCTCAAGGCTGGAACCGTGACAAGTCAGCGGCTCTCAGCAAGAAAATCGGTGAAGCAATCATCAGTCTTTGCTCCGGCTAGACGAAGTGCTTCGGATAGTGGATCGAGTAACGCTCGGTACCAAGAAGCGCCCCCAACCTCTCTCTAAGCTCGAGGGTGGGCTTCACCGACCAACTATCGCCAAGCGTCAATGATGCGCGCGCCGTAGGTCCTGCATACTCGACGCAGACCTCACAGCGTCCGTGCGTGAACGGGCGAAGCGCCTCCTTCAGGCTACCCACGAAATCTCGCTGATTGTCATCGGCCGACCATTGGATTGTGATCCGGCGCGCGTGTTCCTCTATCGCATCATCTACAGATCCGACAGATTTAGCTGTTACTCTCCAGGCGTTCAGGAATTCGTCGAAGCGAAGCTGGCCTTCCACGACAAGCATGGCATCCTTGATGATCAGATGCCTAAACTGATTGAACACTTCGTCGAACAGAGTAACTTCCAGGCGTTCTGTTTTATCGTCAAGGACGATCGAGACTCTACCGCCACGGCGACGCACGTCCCTCACCAGTCCAGCGACTGTGATCTCCTTGCGAGCTGAGAACTGGCCTTTCTCCGGCAGCGCCTCCACCAGCATTCGAATCGGGCCGTTCGTGAAATGAGCGCAGTGCTCAGCGTAGTCATCGAACGGATGGCCGGTTAGGTATAACCCGAGACTCTCTCTCTCGGCCGTGAGCCTCTCGCGCCCACTCCAATCAGGGATCGGCGTCAGCAGATGCTCGAAGTCATCCGCGCCATCTTGCTCCGCGAACAACGCCGCCTGACCCGCAGCACTGGCAAGCGCCGCAGCCCCTGCCAGGCGCAGTGTGTTAGGGATCGCCTCCATCAACGTCGCGCGATTCTCGCCCAGACAATCCAGGGCTCCAGCGCGAACCAAGGCTTCCAGCACGCGTCGGTTCAAGCGTTGTTGATCTACCCTTCGACACAGGTCGATAAGACTGACATAAGCGCCGTTCGCTTCCCGTTCGGCGATTACGTTCTCGATCACCGCCTGACCCACACCCTTGATCGCACCGAGCCCGTAGGAAATCGAGCCTTCGCCCGTGATCGTAAACTCGAAACGCGAGACATTTATGTCCGGCACTTCGAGACCTATTCCCAGCTGGGCACAGTCGTCGTGCAAAATAACAAGCTTATCGGTGTTATCCATGTCCGCGGTTAGAACCGCAGCCATAAAAGCAGCCGGATAGTGCGTCTTTAACCACGCCGTTTGACATGCAATCAGAGCATACGCGGCGGAGTGGGATTTATTGAATCCATAAGCCGCGAAATTCTCCATTAAATCGAATACATGGCTTGAAAGTGCTGGGTCGATTCCTCGCTCGGTTGCGCCTGCCAAAAAGATCGATCGTTGCTGTGCCATCTCTTCGGGCTTCTTTTTGCCCATAGCGCGACGCAACAGGTCTGCGCCGCCCAAGGAATAGCCCGCCAGAATCTGAGCGATCTGCATGACCTGTTCTTGATACAAAATCACGCCATAGGTGCCCTTCAACACCGGCTCCAGCGTAGGGTGAAAGTACTGGACAGGCTTGGAATCTTTTCCGTGCTTTCGGTCGATGAAGTCATCCACCATCCCCGATTGCAGCGGCCCCGGACGGAACAAGGCGAGAACCGCCACCAGATCATCAAAACAATCCGGCTGCAGCCGTCTGATCAGATCTCTCATACCTCGTGACTCGAGTTGGAAAACGCCCGTAGTGCGGCAGCTCTTGAGTAGATCATAGGTCTGTGGGTCATTCACCGGTATATCACGCGCGAGAATCGGAGCCACGTCGCTCGCCCTACGCTCACGATTGATCGATCTCAACGCACGGTCAATGATCGTCAGGGTCTTGAGCCCTAGAAAATCGAATTTCACCAATCCGATCGCTTCAACGTCATCCTTATCTAACTGTGTCAGCGAGCCGCCGTCAGCCTCACAGTAAAGCGGTATGAATTCTGTCAGAGGCTCGGGCGCAATAACGAGCCCTCCAGCATGAGTTCCGGCATTCCGAGCAAGGCCTTCTAGTTGACGAGCTAGATCGATGAGCGTCCTCACATCCTCTTCGCCTTCGTAGACACCTCTAAGCTCTTCCTCATCAGCCAGCGCCTTCTCCAGGGTAATCCCCAGTTCGAACGGGATAAGCTTGGCGATACGATCCACGTAGCCGTAAGGCATCCCGAGCGCACGTCCGACGTCTCTCACGACCGCACGTGCAGCCATCGATCCAAATGTAATGATCTGCGAGACTCGATCTCGACCGTAGCGCTGGGCAACGTACTCAATGACCCGATCCCGACCTTCGATACAAAAGTCGATATCAAAATCCGGCATGGAGACTCGTTCTGGATTAAGAAACCGCTCAAAAAGCAAGTCGTGCTCAATCGGATCCAGATCCGTAATGCCCAGGACATAGGCTACAAGGGAGCCCGCCCCGGAGCCGCGTCCTGGTCCTACCGGGATCCCGTTATCCCGGGCCCAGCCGATGAAATCAGCGACGATCAAGTAATACCCCTCGAAGCCCATGTCACAGATAACCTCGAGCTCTTGCTCAAGGCGCGCCTCGTACTCGTCGGTCCCAGCGGTCCGGTCCGTCATCGACCCCGCCCCGCGCTTCTGGAGTCCGGTGCGAGCCTGGTCGCGGAGGTGACCCGCAGCACCCTTCCCTTCTGGAACCTGGAAATCGGGCAGGCACGGCTGGCCGAGCACCACCTGAAAGCTGCATCTCTGGGCGATCTCAACGCTGTTGGCCAACGCTTCCGGAAGATCAGCGAACAGCTCCGCCATCTCCCCGGAGGGCTTAAGATATTGATCTTCTGTGTAATCTCGAGGGCGCGTTGGATCGTCGAGTGTCCGGCCCTGCTGAATGCAGATACGGGTCTCGTGCGCCTCGAAGTCCTCCCTAGAGATAAACCTCACGTCGTTGGTAGCGACGACGGGAATCTGGCAGGTACTCGCCAGATTAACGGCTCGACCGACATGAACGTTCTCATCAGCCCGGCCGACCCGATGGAGCTCCAGGTAGTAGCGGCCGGGGAACCAGCTCAGCCACTGTTCGAGGATTTGCGACGCGCGGTCAGGCTTGTTGCTCAGCAGAGCTTTGCCAACCTCACCGAACTGCCCCCCTGAGAGTGCGATCAGTCCCTGCAGTCTTTCCGGCTCGAACCATTGCTTAAGGATAATCGCCCGGCCGTGCCACTGACCTTCTGTGTACGCAAGGGTCAGCAGCTGGCTGAGGTTCCTGAACCCCGAGCCGTCGGCACACAGGAGTGTCACTCGGCTCGGGTCTCGATCCTCCACCGAGTCGCCGACCCATAGGTCCGCCCCGATGATCGGCTTGATTCCTCGGGCCACGGCGGCCCGGTAGAACTTAACCATCGCAAACACATTGCTCTGATCGGTCAGAGCGACCGCGGGCATGCCCATCCTCTCAACCTGCTCGAGCAATGCCGGCACGCGAACAACTCCATCGACCAGCGAATACTCGCTGTGCACGGTCAAATGAACAAAATCATGCATCGGAGGACGGCGCTCGACGCACAGGCGCGAAGCTCTGGCGGTGAATCGGGCAGGGCCCGAAGCGGCTCAGCGCCGCCAGGTGGCTAGGCGTCGGATACCCCTTATTGGAATCGAACCCATAATGGGGATAACGGCGGTGCCAGCGGCGCATCAGTCGGTCTCGGCACACCTTGGCGAGAATGGAGGCAGCACTGATTGCCGGCACCAGTTGGTCGCCGCGCACCACCGGCTCGGCCAGGAAAGACTGCTCGGCGCCGTCGAAACGGGGGACCTGCTGGCCGTCCACTCGAAGCAGATCTGGCTTCACACCGAGGCGAAGCACGGCGCGTTCCATGGCGAGGAGCGACGCCTGCAGAATATTGATCCCATCAATCTCAGCTGGCTCTGCAAGTGCTACGGCAAACGCCCTGGCGCACCTGCGGACCGCCTTCGCCAACTCCACTCGACGGGCCTCGGTCAAAAGCTTCGAATCCCTCAGGCCATCAATCGGACGCTCATCATCCAGGATCACGGCCGCTGCCACCACGGGACCCGCCAGAGGCCCCCGCCCGGCCTCATCGACCCCGGCCACAATGGCTCTCCCATCGACAAAGATTAGGCCTTGCTGCATGAATTACGGTGAGTCGGTGTGTTTGTCCAGCAGCTCCAGTACCGCACCCGCGGCCCCAGCGCTCGCGTTGCATCGTAACTGTTGATGGATACTCCTGAACACATCATACCAGTCACGCTTACCGCCTTGATCATCCCCCCGATCGAGGTGCACGGCCAACGCCGGCCCCAGTATCTGCGGACGCACGTCAGTCTGCAGATATTCCGGCACGACCTGTTTGCCGGCAAGCAGATTCGGCAAAGAGAAATGCTCGAGGCGATTGAGCCCAAGCAGCCTCATCAAGCGATGGGTTACACCAGAGATGATGTAGGCCACCACCATCGGTCGTTTTGTCAGCAGCACCTCAAGACTCGCGGTCCCGGACGCGGTCAATACGGCATCGGCGGCCCCCATCACGTCTCGCGCCCGACCCGTGAATAGCCGGGGAGGACGCTCCAACTTGATGTCCCGGGTCCGCTCGGAGAAAACTTTGCGGGTGGACTCGTTCGCGAATCCCACAATAACTTCGAGCGAGGGTCTGTCAGCTGACAGCCACTTGGCCGTCTCCAGAAAAGGGCGCGCCAGGCGGGACACCTCGGAGCGCCGACTGCCGGGCAGCAGGGCAAGATATGGTCCGTTTCCGGGAAGGCCCAGCGCCGCTCTTGCTTCCGCTTTGCACGTCTCCATCGGCACCTCGTCAGCCAGCGGATGACCCACAAAACGGGCGTTGACACCATGAGTCTGGTAGAACCGGGGCTCAAAAGGCAGCAGACACAACACTAGATCCGCCGCCCTGCGCACACCTGCCACCCGAGATTGTCTCCATGCCCAGACCTGCGGACTAACGTACTGCACAGTCGAAACGCCAGCACTCTTCAACGCCGTCTCGACCGGAAGGTTAAAGTCCGGGGAATCGATGCCGACAAAAATATCCAACTCGGCCGCTTGGAACCGTCGCAGAAGATCCTTCCGAAGGCGCAGTAGCCTCGGCAGATGGCGCAACACCTCGGAGAGTCCCATGACCGAAAGGTCCTCGGTGTGGTACCACGGCTCGCAGCCCGATGCGATCATCCGCGGACCCGCAACCCCGACGAAGCGGACATCGGGCACGCGGTCCTTGATCGCATCGATAAGACCGGCGCCGAGCGCATCACCAGAAGCCTCCCCGGCAACCAGCCCAACCCGCAACACGCTACCGTCCTTCTTGAGGGCCGCGGCGTGCGCCTCGACCACTAGCGAATGAGGCCACGGGAACTCGACCTAACCGAGTCTAAAAGAGCAGCAACCTCTTCCTGAGTGCGGGCGCGCTCTTCAAGAATCTCCACTGCCTCCCCGAGCTTCAATCCCTGCCGATACAGAACACGATAGGCGTCCCGCAAGTTGCTGATCTGGTTGGAAGAAAATCCTCGTCGCTTAAGACCTTCGGCGTTGATGCCGCGTGGAACAGCCGGCCGCCCCGAAGCTAGAACATAAGCAGGAATATCTTTCGTTACTGAGGTATAGATGCCAGTCAGCGTATGCGCACCGATGTGGCAATACTGATGCACCGCAGTGAACCCACCAAGGATCGCCCAGTCACCGATATGGACGTGCCCAGCCAACGTACTGTTATTGGCAAATATCGTCTGGTCCCCAATAACGCAATCATGCGCGATATGAACGTAAGCCATTATCCAATTGTCGTTGCCCACTCGGGTCACCCCAGCATCTTGGACAGTGCCACGATTGATCGTGCAATACTCCCGGATCGTGTTTCGATCGCCAATAACGAGACGCGTGGGCTCCCCAGCGTACTTCTTGTCCTGCGGGTCGTCTCCGATCGACGCAAATTGAAAGATATGGTTATCTCGACCGATGACACACGGCCCTTTCAGTACCACATGAGACTCGACGCGCGTGCCCGGACCAATCTCAACATCCGGCCCGACGATGGAATAAGGCCCAATAGAAACCTCTTCGTGTAAACGAGCACGATCCGAAACTATTGCGCGCTCATGGATCATAGAATCTTTCCCAAGGCCTGCGGAGACTTGGCCGTTGTAGCCACTCGAAACTCGGCCGTTGCAACCACTCCTCCTGCGACATCGGCGGTCGCTTCGAAACTCCAGAAGTTTCGCCGCTGTGAAGTCAACCTCGCAGTGAGCACCAGCCGGTCCCCGGGGCGCACGAGTTCCTTGAATCGAGTGTTCTCCACCGAAACCAAGTAGAGAATGTAATTCCTTTCATCCGGAGCCACACTTTCCCAAACGAGCACGCCAGCCGCTTGCGCCATGGCCTCGATAATCAGGACACCGGGCATCACCGGATGTCCGGGGAAATGCCCTAGAAAGAAGGGTTCATTAGGCGTCAGGTTCTTTACCCCAACAACAGTATCGTTGGGCTCACAATTAAGAATGCCATCGATCAGCAGGAATGGGGTTCGGTGCGGGATCCGCTCCATAATACCGTCGACGTCGATGCAGTAGGGCTCAGTCATCCGTATCTGCTTCGTCAGCCTGATGGCGTCCCCGAGTCGAAACATCGAGCCTCTTGAACCGAGCAGCGTTACGCCGCCAGCGCTTGGCCTCATCCGCGGGGAACGCGCCGGAGTAGGTACCCGACTGTGTCACGGACTGAAGGACAGTGCTGTGAAAGGTAAAAACAGCATCGTCGCAGATCGACAGGTGACCCACTGCAACGACCGCGCCACCGAACATGCAACGCTTACCGATCGTCGTGCTGCCGGAAATACCGCAAAGAGCCGCGATAACAGTATGTGCGCCTACTCGCACGTTGTGCGCGATTTGAACTAGGTTATCGAGCTTTACGCCGTCCTCGATGACAGTATTTTCAACGGTACCTCGGTCAACGGTTGAGTTCGCACCAATCTCTACATCGTCTCCGATGACGACCCCACCTAACTGCGGCACTTTAACCCACGATTCCTCGTCGCGCGCGAAACCGAATCCATCACCGCCAACGACGACGCCCGAGTGAAAAATACACCGCTTACCGATCTCGACACCTCGCATCAGAACTACCCGCGGCGCCAATTGAGTCCCCTCCCCAACAGTGACATTGGCACCGACGACTGCGCCCTCACCGATGAAAACACCCTCCCCCAGACACGCTCCAGGACCGATGACTGCCTGCGAGCAAACTCGCGCTGAATCTGGTACGACGGAATCCGATGCCACGCTCGCGCTCGAATCTATTCCTGGTTCGACGGTCGGTAACGGATGGAGAAACTGGGCAACCCTCGCGTAGACCGCATACGGATTCGTTGAGACCAGAGCAGCTACCGGACACTCCGCCTCGAAGCGTTCTTCCAGAATCACGGCACCCGCATTCGTGCCCGGTAGTTGCGAGCGATACGCTGGGTTCGCCAGAAAGCTAACCGCACCAGGGGACGCGCTCGAGAGCGTTGCCACACAATTTATGGACAAACCTGGATCGCCACGAAGCTCGCAGCCGAATCGTTCCGCGAGCTCACCTAACGTCGCGGGCATAGGGCTTACTGTCTAAGGAGTTAATCTGGGGTGATCCGTCTAGGATCCCCCATCATCTGTCGAGAAGTTCGCCTGGAGGCGTTGGAGCACGTCATCGGTAATGTCGATACCCTCGCTGAAATACAACACGTCCGCAACAATCAAGTCATAGCCCTCAGTTTGCGCGTACGCCTGGACTTCCTGTAGCAAGAAACCTTGTATAGCGCCTAACTCTTCGTTTCGACGGATATTGAAATCTTCTATTAACTCGTTCTGCTCACGCTGAATGACACGTTCTCCATCTCTGAGCTCACGCTCAAGATCTAGGCGCTCAGTCTCGCCCATCACAGCACCATCCCGTTGGTAAACTTCCTGGTTCTCCTGATATGACACTTGCAAGGCCTCAAACTCCTGCTGGCGTGGCGCAAATTCCGCCTGCAACCCCGCCATCGCAGCCTGAACTTGAGGCGCCTGCTCCAGCAAACGCGTTACATTTACAACCCCAACTCTGAGTCCGTCCGTCTGAGCATTTGCAGTTAACGCAATCAGCAGAGCGCCCAGCAAAAACCCGATACGGGCTACAACCAATGATATCAACTGCATTCTCATGTCCTCGTCCCTAACCATTCTCTAAAAAGCTTGACCCATCTCAAACTGAAATTCTTCTGTTCGATCGCCCCAATGTCGGGCTGACTCCTCGACAACGTTCAGCGGTGCCGCCAAACTGAACTTCAAAAGCCCCATCGGGGAAAGCCATTCTACCGCGAACCCAACCGATTGTTTCAGGCTATCAGAATCGAAAGCGTGGGATATAGGATCGCCTAACCGGTCGTAGAACTCGACACCACCCGTGTGGAATATGTTGCCAATATCGTAAAATAGCGAGATGCGAGCCTGGTTAGCCATTGCCTCTGGTGTCGGAATGATTATCTCAAACTGGTTAGCAAACAAAAAGTTACCTCCGGAGGGATAATTTAGAGAGTCCCTCGGCCCCATCCAACTCTCCTTGAATCCACGAACGGTGCCCGGCCCGCCGCCATAGAAGTTGCGGAACGGCGGGAGCGTCGTCGTGTAATCGCCGTAAGCTTCGCCAAGCGAGATATTGGAGTTGATCATGCCCATCCAGTCACCAAACAGCGGGATATATTGCGTAGCCTCGAAATTAGTGACATAGAACTCAGCATCGCTACCAGGTATGGATCCGCTCAGGTTTAAGGAAACGCGCGTGCCGCTATTCGGGAAGATAACGCGGTCACGCGAGTCAAACTGCCACCCCACTGTAAGATCCCACGTGTCTACCGCGGTAGCCCAAGACCTACCCTCCGACCCCGGTATCTCGATAGGCCGCCCGTTGTTCTTGACCCAATAGTTAGCCTGGTCGGAGCTAAAATAGCTCGTGGCAAGCTCGCCCTGAGAGTACGATAATCCGTAAGTGACGTACTGATACTCGGTGAGAGGATAGGCCCAACTGGACGAGATCGTCGCGGTCTCTGTGGAGAAATCCGACGTTGCAGCCGTATATTGCGCCATGTCGCGCCAATTGAATGACAGCGTCCTTTGCAACCCGTCAATATTCCGATAGGGATCCGTATAACTAACGTTATAGGTCTTGAAGAAATCGCCCCCGTTGAGCTGAACCGCCATCCGGTTTCCAGTGCCCATAAAATTAGCGTGGACGAAATTAGCGTTGAGCGTGACTCCATAATATTCTGAGAAACCGACACCACCACCGAACTGACCCGGCAATCCTTCCTCAATCTGGAACTCGATGTCGACCATGTCGTTCATTCCAGGCACGGGAACCGTCTCAAACTCTACGGTTTGGACGTACGGCAACCGCTGGAGCCGAACCTGAGAGCGCTCTACTAGCATGTTTGAAAGATACGTGCCCTCGAGCTGGCGCATCTCGCGGCGGAACACATCGTCGTTAACGTTGTCGGCACCGTTAAAGTTAATCCGGCGAACGTAGACTCGACTCTGCGGATCGACGAAGAACGTGATGTCGGCCTCCAGCGTCTCTTCATTTAAGTCGGGAATCGCCTGGACAGTAGCGAACGCGTAGCCGTCCTGCCCGAGGCGGTTTCTGATTAACTGCTCGCTGATTGACAGAATGTCTTGTGAGAAAATCTCACCGGGATTCGCTCGAATCTGCTCACGGAGTTCCTCTGCCGACACGACCAGGTCGCCGGCGAGAGTGATATCCGCAATGGTATAGCGATCGCCCTCGGTAATGTTGACCGTAATGAAGATATCCCGCTTATCGGGCGAGATCGCCACCTGCACGCTGTCATAACGGAAATCAGCGAAACCCCTGTCCATGTAAAACGCGCGTAGCACCTCCAGATCTCCCTCAAGCGCCACTTTCGTATATCGGTCATCGGCCCTGAGCCACGTTAGCCAATTAGCGGTGGTTGACTGGAAACCACTGGTGATCTCATCGTCAGAAAAACTAGTATTACCGACTAAATTAATCTGGCGAATCGTTGCGCGCAGACCCTCATCAATATTAATGGCCACAGTTACTCGGCCATCACCGAGCTCTTCGACAGGGGTATCGATTTGGACCCCGTATCGCCCCCGGGCGAAGTACGTCTCGGTCAGCGCCTGCTGTATGTTTGCGAGCACCGACTGGTCGAACACTCTACCCCGAGCCAAACCAACGGCACGCATGGACTCCTCGAGCTGCTCCGTTTCAATCTCACTATTTCCATCGATCGTAAAATCTTCGATGGTGGGTCGCTCGAGAACGGCAATGATCAACGTGTCTCCGGAACGGCGAAACTCCACGTCCGTGAAAAAACCGGCGGCATATATCGCTCGGATGCCCTCTTGAACACGCTGAGGAGTGATGGTGTCTCCGATATTGATGGGCAGGTAGTTATAGATCGTGCCCACGGCGATTCGCTGGGCCCCCTCCACTTCGAAGTTACGCACTACCCAGGCATCTCCCCCGGTTTGCGCATACACGACCTGGGCCGACACCATCAAGAGAGCGACGGCAAAGCTGCGTGTAACCGATTCCATCAACATCAGCCAAATATCCTGGACAAGTCATTGTAGAAAGCAAAGCTCATCAACACCATCAGCAACAGCATACCGACCTGTTGCCCTATTATCATGGTTCGCTCGGAGAGAGGTGAGCCCTTCATCAACTCCACTAGCTGATAGACGATCTGGCCTCCGTCCAGTAGCGGAACTGGCAGGAGGTTCAGAATGCCCAGGCTGATGCTGACGATGGCGAGGAAACTGAGGAACGTTGTAAGGCCGGCTCGAGCGCTGTCGCCCGCATAAGAGGCAATATTGATCGGTCCACTAATGTTACGCACCGCGACGTCACCCCCCACCATGCGTGCAAGCATGCGGATGGTAAGCGCGCTCATCTCCCAGGTCTTCATGACACCTTTCGGCAGCGCCTCGACGATGCCAAAACGTTGCTCCATGCGTGCTCGGTCGTAGAGTCCCTGGGCGAGCTCGGCGTCGACGCCAGCGCCGATTCGGCCGATGGCCTGACCCGCTTCTTCGACCTGCCCGATAGTCAGCTCCACAGTGCGCTCTACCCCATCCCGCTCGATCACTACCGCGACGGTCTCACCGGGGCGCTCGCGAATGTATTCGACCCAACGCAACCAGCTCACAATAGGTTCCTCGCCCGCAGACACCACCCGATCACCAGAACGCAATCCGGCTTGATCAGCCGCACCATCCAGGGTGATCTCGTCCATTACGGGGGGCAACAGGGGGCCCGGCGAGAACCCTAACCCGGTCCACAGCGCCTCGGGCTCGGTCAGCTCAGCCTCCCTGCCCCGCACATCGATTTCCAGTGATCGAAACGTGCCGGCGGCATCCTGCACGGTGAGGTCGAGGAGACCGTCCCGCAAGAGCTCATCCAGTATCGCCATCACGGCCGTATCCCACGTCTGCGCTTCCCGGTCGCCCACAGTCAGAATCTCATCGTCAGACATCAGACCAGCCTGCGCGGCAACCGACCCGGGCGTCACGGACCCTACGATGGCCTTGGTCCCCGGCACCCCGCTCACGAACATCACCCAATAGGCGAAAATTGCAAACAGGAAATTGAATCCTGGCCCGGCAACGAGGACCGCAATGCGATGGGATATTGGGCGGCGGTTAAAAGCGAGATGCCGCTCTTCCTCCGGTACTGGTCCCTCACGCTCGTCGAGCAGCTTGATGTAGCCTCCCAGTGGAATGCTGGACAGCCAGTACTCCGGTCCCTCCAGCTCCTGAGTTCCGCCGGTGGTGCCGTCCACGGAGCCCGCCAGGGGGTAACGGATCGGCCGACCACGCCAACGAAGCAAGGGTGAACCAAATCCAACGGAGAACCGCAGCACCTTGAATCCGAGCCGTCGAGCGACCCAGAAGTGACCGTACTCGTGCACGGAGACCAAGACTCCGATCGCAACAATGAACGCCAGGATTGAAGAAAGCACATCGATCATTCGGACATCATCCTTAGCTGCCCTGCGCCGGACAGGCTAACTCCTTGAATATTCTACCCGCCCTCAGGGCTCCACCCAAACTCTGGCTCCTCGATATCAGAGACCACCTGGAGTCCCCAGGGTTCCCAAAAGGCCCCTCAGTCCGAAAGTCCGGCGGCAACCAGTCCCAGGGCAAAAACGGGAATAGCGGCAGTGAGGCTATCGATTCGGTCTAGAATCCCACCGTG
>CAYLKA010000017.1:0-31403 GCA_964384125.1 uncultured Gammaproteobacteria bacterium
GAATCGTCCAGCAGAATTCGAAGGACGAGCATTTCTCACGGACGAAGAGGTCGCTGAGATAGAACGGGTTGAAGAGGAACTTGCGGCTAACCGGTTAGCGGGCCTGGATGGCACAGAAGTCGGCAAGCGCACAGTCGAGGAATCGCCTATACGGGGGAACGAGTACAACTCGTTCTGGCAGGATCATGGACGTGCACGTCAGGTGTTTAGCCAGACATCTCTAATCGTAGATCCACCTAATGGGAAGCTCCCTTACACGGAAGACGCGCGAGAGGCAGCCGATCGATCGGTAGCGCGCTACGGAGTTGGGCCTTTCGAGTCCTATCTAGACCCGGACACCGGAGAGCGTTGTCTCACCGATGGAGCGACTATCATGATGTGGCAGGGTCCCAATGGTGGCCATAATCGCATCGTTCAGAGCCCCGGTTACGTCACGATCGTTCACGAGGAATACCACGATCGGCGCATCATTCCCGTTGACGGTCAGCCTCCGCGCGGTGTCCCCCAGTGGTTGGGAGATTCTGTCGGTCGTTGGGAGGGGGAAACGCTTGTCGTTGAGACAACGAACTTCCTCGACAAGACCAATTACGAATGGGCGAACATCTGGAGTCGGGCGTCTGATGCCTTGCGTCTAGTGGAACGTTTCGAGCGCGTGGATTCGGACACGATGCGGTATACGATTACGATCGAAGGTCCGAAGACGTTCACCAGCCCCTGGACGGCGGTGATGCCGGACGACACGCACATCTTCGAGTACGCGGGTCATGAGGGTAACTACGCGGTGTCCAATATGCTCAGCGCCGGTCGCGCCGACGCGGAAAAACAATAGGTGACGTCGATTGGGATCGTCAGGGAGGTACACATGCGCAGCTACCTTGTCATAGTGCTTGCTGGCATTGGACAGCTTCTGGCCGCGGCGCCAGTCGCTGCACATCATGCATTCGCTGCGGAATTTGACGCCGAACAACCTGTTAGGCTTGAAGGTACGGTTGCCAGAATGGAATGGATCAGCCCGCATTCCTGGCTCCACCTGGATGTGCCGAAGCCTGACGGTACTGTGGAGCGCTGGATGGTTGAGGGCGGGCCACCGAATGCGCTTTTTAGGCGCGGAATTACACAGGAGTCCCTGCCAGTGGGCACGGAGGTCGTCATCGAAGGTTTTCGTGCTAGAGACGGATCGATGCGGGCGAACGGCCGGGACATCACTCTCACTGACGGTAGCCGGCCGTTTGTGGGACCGTTCGGCTCCGGCGCACCGGGAGATGGCCCAACTCGGTGATGCCGAGGAGATAACAAGGGCCCAAAACGCTCAGGCGGAGTAATGGTTGATCTAAGGCAATTTTCTTGGGTTCTAGTTGTTGGGTTGTCGATCATCTTCACGGTGACACCTCGCGCCCTCGGTGCGAATCAGGCCGGCTTCACCACTTAGTAGGGATAGAGCTGCCATTGAGCGGCCAACGAACAACAAAGAGGATATCGATGTGTTAACCAAGACAGCAGTAGCTTTCCTGTCGGCCGTCCTATTGTTGGTGGTCTCGGTGTCGTCTTCGCAGGAGCGACCGACCGTTGCCCTGGGAGACGGACCTTGGTACTACGAAACTCAGGCCCCCGAAGGAAAAGTTAGGGTTTCTATCGTGTCCCGCGGCATCAACCACCCATGGGGCATGGAGTTTCTGCCAAGTGGTGACATACTCATCGCCCAGCGCGGTGGCGAGCTGAGAGTCATCCGTGACGGGAAGCTTGATCCGAGTCCGATTACGGGTACGCCAGAGGTAGCGGAGGCGTCATCTGGTGGACTGATGGACTTGAGGTTGCATCCTGACTTCGCAGCCAACCGACTCCTATACTTCACCTATGTGAAAGGTGCAGAGCCACCACCTGGCGCTGATTACTACGCAACCACGGTGCTCGCTCGGGGCCGTTTGAACGAGGCAGCGACAGCGCTCCTTGATACTGAGGATGTGTTCGTTGCAAACGCCTGGGACACCGCGCCCGGCGGACACGGCTCGCGCTTGCTGTTCGCGCCCGACGGTACGATATTTTTCAGCTCCCCGTTTCGGCGCAACCGCGAGCAGCCTCAGAACACGATGAGCGATATCAGCAAGCTGCTACGTGTGAACGATGACGGTTCCATTCCCGCTGACAATCCTTTTGTCGGTAAGGATGGATACCTGCCAGAAATCTACTCCATCGGCCATCGCGCCATTGAGGGACTTGCTTTTCATCCGGTCACTGGGGAGTTGTGGGCTAGTGAGCATGGTCCGCTCGGCGGAGATGAGGTCAACATCGTCCGGCCGGGGGGCAACTACGGTTGGCCGGTGGTTAGCTACGGCCGCAACTACGACGGCACCCGCGTGTCCACTAATCCGGTGAATGCACACATGATTCCGCCGGAAGTTTTTTGGGTGCCCTCGATCGCACCTTCGGGCACGATGTTTTATACGGGCGATCAATTCCCAGGCTGGCAGGGTAGTCTATTTGTTGGCGCCCTGAGGACCGCCCGTCTCCACAAGACAGGCCATGTGGAGCGAATCAACTTCAACGAGGATGGTGAGCAGGAACGTGAGTGGCTGTTGGCCGACCTGCATCAGCGAATCCGCGATGTCCGTCAAGGCCCGGACGGGCTAATCTACGTGCTCACTGAGGAGGTCGACGGCGCCTTGTTGTTGATCGAGCCGATGCAGTAGCTGCGTCTAGGGTTCAGGACTATTGGAAACAACACAACAACCAAAACGGGATAAGTTTATGGAGACTCAACGCTTTTTCAGATGCGCGGCTGTGATCGGTGCCTTGTGCCTGGCTGGCTCGCAACTCTCGCAGGCACAACAGGTGCGCGTCTACAACACCGTGAAGGAGAAGCTTGCCAGGGGTGAGCAGGTTGTCGGTGGTACGGTAATTTCGTCAGACCCGAACATGTATTGCTCGATGGCTAACGCAGGTTACGACTTTCTCTGGATCGAGATGCAGCACAGCCCGCTGACCTATCAAGAGGTTGCACGCATGATCTGGGCATGCCGGGACGCACCGGCTATTCCCTTTGTGCGGGTGCCCGACGCTACTGCGGGTGATATCCAGAAGGCGACGGACATTGGTGCCCTGGGCATCATTATTCCTCTGGTCGATACGACGGAGAAGATCGAAGCAGCAGTCCAGTATGCACACTATCCTCCCATGGGCGTTCGCAGTCAGGGTAACGGTCAGTACCGGGCCCTCTGGGGCGACGATTATCGGGAGAGCGCAAACGAGAACGTCATGATTGTCGCGATGATCGAGGCGCCTGCCGGAGTGGGGGAAGTCGAAGAGATCTCGGCAGTCGAAGGGGTCGACGTGGTCATGGTTGCGAGCACCGACCTAGGGAGCTTCTCAGGTTTGCAGCAGGGAAATGAGAACTACGAGTCGATGGTCGAGGAGGTCCGGGAGGCGACGCTGGCAGCGGGTTTGGCGTTGGGAGGGCCACAGGCCTGGCGGGAGCGAGACGGGTTTCAGTTTTTCCAGGGCCCGACCGATGTAAATCTATTGAGCCTCGGAGTAGAGAGGTCGTTGGCGACTCTGGGCAGCGGCATCGCCCCTATCGAAGGGTCTGAGCCATAACTCTGTTAGAGTCCTTGCTCCTTTTAGGGGAATAGTTTCCCCGGAGGGTGGAACAATTAAGCTCTTTTTTGCGACGGCATTCCTGGTCTTTTAAGCCAGGAGTTTGTCGGATTTTCGCATTTGGAGCTGCGCAACTCGGCGCCGCTTATTACTAGACTAGGGAGGTAAAAATGTACAACAAGTATCGAAAACTGACCCTCATCGGTTTGGTGAGCTTCGGCCTCGGCCTGGTGGCAGATGATGTCATTCGATTCGCCGGCGTAGCCGAAGCGCAATCGTCAGATCGAGCGTTTGAGCTTCGAACCTACACGACTCATCCGGGTCGGATCGAAGCGCTCCATGCGCGCTTCGCAAATCATACCGTCGAACTCTTCGAGCGACACGGCATTACCAACGTGGGGTATTTTAGGCCTGACGACGCCGCGCTCGCTGAAAACACCTTGGTCTACCTTATTGCGCACGATAGCCGAGAGTCGGCCGAAGCTAGTTGGGCCGAGTTCAGAGCGGATCCGGAATGGCAGCGCGCGCGAGAAGAGTCGCAGCGTGATGGTCAAATCGTTGAGAACGTCGAGAGCCTATTCCTCAGTCCAACGCACTATTCGGGGATGAGATAGTTTTTCTCAAAGCCGAGCACTTCACCCCGTTAACAGCTACGAGTTGACGGGCGAGGTCGGGCGAGACGTATTCTTGGCTCAAGGTCACTTAGTTGACCTTATCTCTGGTATTCCGCTGGGGTCTCCTTAACACGATAGCGTGGGCAAAGGAATCTCTATGATTTCTCTAATCTGGAAACGATCCATTCCGTTCTGGTTGCTCGTTTGCTCGTTCGCGGCGCACGCGCAGCTCGATGGCATGATCGATCTTCATGTCCACTCGGCGCCCGACAGCGATGCGCGGTCTGTCGACGCTTTCGAGACGGCGCGTCTGGCTCGGCGTCACGGTATGCGTGCGCTCCTCTTTAAAAATCATTACACGCACACGGCGTCTCTCGCGTACCTGGTCTCCCAGGCGGTGCCAGGCATCGAGATCTATGGCGGAATCACGCTCAATCGTCCCGTTGGAGGCATTAACCCGCTTGCCGTCCGGTTCATGGCGGAGACGACGGGTCGCCATGGTGCCGTGGTCTGGATGCCGACGCGCGATGCCGAGCAGGTTCATCTTCGGACCGGCGGGAATCCCGGTAACGTGCCCATTGTCCGCGACGGGGAGTTGCTGCCGGAAGTGCTCGAAGTGCTAAATGTGATGGCCGAGTACGATCTGGCACTTGCTACGGGCCACTCGAGCCCAGAGGAGTCATTGCTGCTGATCCGTGCGGCACGCGCTCGAGGTATCGAGCGCATCATCGTCACGCACCCGTTTTCGCCGTCCGTTTCGATGACCCCGGAGACACAAAGAGAAGCAGCCCAGATGGGCGCACTTCTCGAGTATCCGATTTCCCTCGCTCTAGGTGATGAAGAGCGTCTCGAGCGATTCGCTGCGCAACTTCGCGAGGTCGGTCCCGAGAGCGTGGCGCTCAGCACGGATCTGGGTCAGCCTGGGCGTCCAGTGCACACGGACGGGCTCAACATCACCATCCAGCATCTGCTGGAAGCGGGTATTACTCAGGCTGAGATCGACATCATGACCAGGCGTAACCCGGCTCGGTTCTTGGGTTTGCCTTAAGCGCTGGCTCGGTGCAGTCAGCGCCTTTCCATAAACCGGGTCAGCAGCACTAGTACGCTGACAATTCTTTAGGTCTTGAACGTTGGCAAAACACATAGGCATCGTTGCTTGTAGCGCGGAAGGCGCTGCGTTGTGTTACCGCACGATCTGCAAAGAAGGATCGACTCGGCTTGGCGAACATAGCCACCCGGAGATCACCATGCACACCTACCCCTTAGAGGCGTACATGGTTCACGTGCGTTCTGGGGATTGGGTGAGTGTTGCCGAGCTTATGATCGACTCAGCGGTGATCCTCGCTCGGTGTGGAGCGGAGTTTGCAATCTGCCCGGATAATACAATTCATCGGGCATTCGATCGGGTAGTCGAGAGTTCGCCGATTCCGTGGCTGAACATGGTGGATACTGTAGCCGCTGCTGCGAAAGAGCAGGGGTTTCAAAAGCTCGGTATCACGGGCACGAAGTACCTCACGACCGGGCCGGTCTATGCGGATGCACTGCAGAAGTATCAACTGGAGCACGCCATCCCGGACGAGGAAGTTCGTGATCGGATAGACCGGATAATCTTCACCGAACTCGTATCCGGCGTTTTTTTAGAAGAGTCGAGACAGTACTTCAATTGGGTTTTCGAAGAGCTGAAGGCGGACGGTTGCGATGCTGTCGTGCTTGGTTGTACGGAAATCCCGCTACTAGTTGACCCATCGAACACACCGTTGCCCACGTTGGATTCAACTCGATTGCTTGCGAGAGCGGCCTTGGAGCGCTCCTTGGAGTAGCTGACTACCCCTTCAGAATCGGAGTCAGGCGGCATCGCAGCTACGAGCCATAAATGGTCGGAAGGTATTCAGGAGATCCGTCCCTGATACCTTAATTGTGTAAAATGACCATGACGTTAGGGTAAACAAGAAGATAAGCGCGCAAACCTATTTTCGGTGGAGAGTCGGTGACGTCTAAGTATGTGGGGGGCACTAAGGTTGTGCTGGCTTTTGCTGCAGCTGGGCTGGGTCTGACCGCGAGCTCGTCGTTCAGCCAACCCCCCGCTTCGGCCTTGGTCAATCAGCGTTCCCAGGAAACCCTGGAAGCGGCTCGGGCTGCTTCGCCGCATACCTCTGAGTCGACCTACGCTTATTTTCAAGAAGAAGCCGAAGCGTTTATTGCGAACGCTATAGAGAGAGTGTGGGATCCGAACGCGCCTCGACCGGAGCCTCCGCGCATGCCTTGGGGGGACCCGAGTCTGGTGGGGTACTGGTCGTTCGCCACTTACATGCCGCTTGACCGGAGCGCGGAGCTGGCCGAAAAACCTCTTTACACGCTACAGGAAGCTGTCGAGGTTTTCCGTCAGGACGTAGTCTCGGACGCATCCGTTGATCCTGCCACAGTGCACTACGATTGGACGGAGTTTGGCCTGGATAATTGGCAGAGCCCGATTCGACCCAACCGCCGGACGTCGATGGTTGTGGATCCACCTAACGGCAGGGTCCCAGCCTTTACGTCTGAGGGTAGCGAGCGCTTTGAGTCACAGAGAGGCCGCCACACACTGGAGTCCCGGGGCTTGGCGGAGCGCTGCATTTTGGGTAACGATGGGCCGCCAAACGTACCATTTTCGCAAAACACTGGACACGCTCGAATTGTTCAGACACCGAATCACGTGTTGCTCATCACGGAGGAGAACAGTGACGTCCGTGTTATACCACTGGACGATTCTCCTCACGCGCCAGAGAATGTTCGCAGCTGGTTGGGCGATTCGAGGGGCCACTGGGACGGTGACACCCTCGTCGTGGAGACCACAAACTTCCACCAGGAACGTAAATGGGACGGTGCGGCCGGCAACCTGCATCTCGTCGAGCGGTTTACCCGAGTAGGTGACGATACGCTTCTATGGGAAGTTACATTGACTGATCCGACGACCTGGGTAGCACCGTGGAGTATCGAGGTCCCGCTGCCCAGGATGGATTACGAGAGGCTGTTCGAGTTCGCCTGTCACGAGTTGAACTACGGAATCATCAACGTAGTCAGGGGCGCGAGAGCTCGGGCTGCGGAATACGAACTCGACTCAGATAGGTGATCAGTACCCACCGTAAGCCCGGTTTTCGGGCCATTCAGTAACAAATTCGCCGAATACCCTCTGCAGGTTGAGCCGATTCACGTCGCGCGTTGCTAAGCTTTCTCACTGCAGAGTTAGGCGTGGTAACAAGGATTCGCCTAGGCCGATGGTCGGGAGGACCAACGGCACAGCGAAGGCCAAACTCTGTATGCGGGCTGGTCCTAATAAACAGTAGCTGACGTTCGGTTAGGGTAGGTCTGCTAACTGCTGAAGCAATTCCCCTTTCGGACTATTGCTGGGTACAAACCGTTGGACTCGCTCGCCCTGTTGTACCTCTCCGGTGTAGATATTGCCCTCGGAGTCGACGGCGATCATGTGGAGGCCGTAGAACAGACCGCCGGCATCACTCATTCTGCCCATCTGTCCCAGTAGCTCGCCATCGTCGCGGTCGAGGAACCAGATTCGGTTGTTCGTAAGGTCTGAGATATAGAGGTATTGCTGCTCGGCGTCCGGTGAGAACGCCACACCGCCGGTGGAGCCACCTGCCCCGGTACCGGTCGCGAGGGTGAATTCCTTGAGGTACTCCCCGTCCTTGGTTGTGACGTGAATGCGGTTGCCTCTGCGGTCTGCCGCGTACACCAAACCATCGTTGGAGACGTTCAGGGTGAGGTGTCCGACGAAGTCCCGTGCCATCGGCCCGTTCGGCGTGTAAGCGTGGTCCGCATCGTCGGTGCTGATCTCGGCGAGTGGTCTACCATACGCTCCCCAACCACGCTTGAACTCGAAGGTGTCGAGATTGAAAACCAATACACGCCCACCGAGATAGTTGTCGGCGACGTACATCTCGTTGTCTTCCTCAACAATGCGGATTTCCTCGAGTCCACCGACGATCATCGGTGTCTCAGGGGGGTACATCTCACGAAAGGCAGCAATAGCGGCTTCCCCGTCGGGTTCTTTCTCGGGCGTCTTTGCTACTTCTGCGACAATCTGGCCAGTCTCGGGGTCGTACTTGCGAACCGTGTCTTGACCCAGATAAACGAAGCCCTCGTCATCAACCGCCATGCCGTGCCCCTGAGGTGCGTCAAAGGACCCGATGACGTTGCCGCCTTTATCGATGTGAATCATCGAGGGCGGTCGTACACAGCAGACCGCAATGTCAGTTCCGGGCTCAGCTCGACGCTCGACGGGTAATGCGTCGTTCGGCCGATTGTAGACCCATACATTGTCGTTGCGGTCTACGGCGAGGCCGGTGACGCCGCCCAGTTTCCAGAGATTTGGCAGTGGGTCAGGCCAGGTAGGATCATAGTGGAAGCGGGGCGCTAGCTGGGCCTGGGCACCATCGTCTGTGCAAGAGATTACGAATACGGCGCCGATCAACATCGCCAGCACGGTCCCAATTTTCGGTGTTAGCACACGCACATTAGATCCCCCAGTTTCTCGAATTTTGACGCGTTCTGATGTCGCCCTAGTGTATCGCATTCGGTGATCCGACCTGGATTGAGCCCGGGATTTCCAGCATAGCTGCATCGGACTCCGGTACTCAGATATTAGCCGGGTCTACGTTGCCGGCTGGTCCTAGCCAGGAGCTGCGCGCGCTCGACGCGTTGCGGAGACCGCCACCCAATGCCCGATGTCCTCTGGAGGGACTTGCGCGGACCGTCCGCAGGCGGCAGGATACACTCAGCCAGTACGGCACTGCGATCAAACCAACTAGTAACGGGCAAGATCATGAAAAAAATCCTACTCGGTTTCTTCTCTGCCGCTTTTGCGCTTTCGGCTTTCGCTGCGCTTGAAGTTGGCGACATGGCACCAGACTTCGAGGCGAGAGCGTCGCTAGCAGGCGAAGAGTTCGATTACTCGCTCGCTGGCGCCCTCGATGACGGTCCGGTGGTGGTGTATTTCTACCCGTCGGCCTACACCCGCGGGTGCAACATTCAGGCTTACCAGTTCGCTGAGAACATGGAAGCGTTTAACGCGGCCGGAGCGACGGTAATAGGCGTCTCACTCGATAGCATCGAGCGTCTCAACGACTTCTCGGCCGACCCCGAGTATTGCGCCGGCAAGTTGGCGGTGGCATCGGACATAGACGGCTCGATCTCGCAGTCGTTCGATATCTCGGTTCGGCAGCGCCGAGAGGGTATGACGGACACGCGCGGTATAGCCGTCGATCACGACCTTGCTGAGCGCACGACGTTTATTGTGACGTCGGACGGAAGAATCGCCGAAACAATCGGTGGGATCTCGCCGATAGAGAATGTCGAGCAGTCACTGGCAGCTGTGCAACGCCTCCAGTAGCGGCATCCCGGGCTTTTGAAGTGCGTTTGTGGCACGACGTTGACGTCGTGCCGCGCTCGTGCCCGAGGGTGGGGTTCAAACGCAGTGGCTTGTCCTGGTGACCTTCCTCTGATAATTGACCACAGGGAATAACTAATGAATAAGAGCTGGTCCTTAGCGCTTTCCCTCTGTTTCACCGCATCCCTAAGTGTCGTAGTGCCTGCGCACGCGCAACAGGCGCAAAATTATGAGATCACGCAAGTCGCGGATGGTCTTTACAGAGCTGCGAACAATTCCCATCGCACCGTATTCCTCGTAACCGATGAGGGGATTATCCTTGCCGATCCGGTTAACAACGAGTTTGCAACCTGGTTGAAGTCAGAGCTCGACGAACGATACGACGTCCCCGTGAGATATGTTTTGTATAGCCATCATCACTGGGATCATGCGTCGGGTGGCGCGGTCTTCCGAGACACTGCAACCTACGTCGCTCATGCAGGGATGGCGGCTGCACTAGCAGCGCCGCTCCCGAGCAATGCTGCATTTCTTGATGTAAACGGCAACGGGCGCTTGGAGCGAGGCGAAGCGGCTGGCGGTTACGCTGCGAGGTTCGACGCCTATGATGCTAATGGAGATAATGTTCTGAGCGGCGCTGAGATCAACGTCGATATCCATCCGCCCGACCTGCTTTACGAGGATCACATGGTTGTCACATTGGGTGGGCAGAGGGTCGAGCTTATACACCCAGATCCTGCGCACTCCGATGACACGACTGTGTTGTATTTTCCAGAGCAGCGAGTCGGTTTCGGGGTCGACTATATCAATGTCAGGCGGTTACCCGGTGGTCTCGATATCTATTCGTTTGATCAGTACGCGAGCGCGATTGGCACGATGCTCGCACTCGACATTGATATTGTCGTACCAGGCCACGGCAACGTGGGTCGAAGGGAGGATCTAGCTGAGTACATGGGATTCTTGCGGGACGTGCAGGCAGAAGTCTCCGCCGCGATCGCAGAGGGTCAATCGCTGGAGCAGACCCAACGGTCTGTGCGGTTATCTGAGTATTCGGATTGGCTGGCCTTTGACGCTCGTAGAGAGAATCTCATCGCTAATGCATATAGGATTCTGACTCGTACCCACTGATACTAAGGAGCATATCGGACTCCCTATTCCGAGGAGAGGAACAACATGGCAACTTACCAATGTGAAAAATGCGACATGAGCGTCAATGCCACTTGTGGTCACTGTGATGCGGCGCTCGAAAATGGCATGCTTGAATTGCCGGATGGAAAAGAGGTACAGATCTCGCAGTGCCCCAGTGGTCACGGCAAGATCAAGTCGCCTTTGTGCTGTGGGCAGGATATGAGCTGTTCAACAGCCTAGTGTATTTGGTCGAGTCGCAGGCACTCTGCGTCGGGAGGTCAAAATGAAAAAACAGATTCGTGTTGCGATCCTAAGCGGGCTTTGTGCTGCGGTGGGAGTATCGTTCGTTCAGGCTCAGGACGAAGTCGAGCCTGAGCCCCTGTGGGCGTGGGCTTTTAGTACTCAACCTCAGCCCGGCGACCAGCCACGCGCGCAAATTGCCCCGAGCAGGGATCTGCGTCCAGGGGATGATCCCGTGGAAATTAATATGGCTAGATCCGTCGAGGGAAGTAGCGCGAGTTATTCGCGCCTGGACGTCCGCGACGGAAGCAACGTCATCGATTGGTTTCCCGGAGACCATCCGCCGATGACCGATATCATGAGACACGGTCCCGCGAGCATGATCGGCAATGGTGCTCGGGGTTGTGGCTCGTGCCACCTACCGAATGGTAAGGGACGGCCAGAAAATGCCCCACCGGCGGGGCAGCCGGTCGAATACACGATCCAACAGCTGCGGGATATGGCAAACGGTCTGCGGTACAGCGCTGACCCGAGGAAGCCAAATTCACCCACTATGAATATCCTCGCCGCCGCCATGACCGAAGAGGAAATGCTGGAGGCAGCCGAGTACTTCGCCGCGATTCCGTGGACACCTTGGATGACCGTGATGGAGGCGGACATGATTCCGGAGATGCACCTTGAGGAAGGGGGCATGTACATCACGGTCGGAACGGAGCCAACTGAGCCGCTCAACGGGCGAATCGTGGAGACCCCTAAGGATGACCACCAGGCTAACTACCTCCGTAATCCACGTTCCGGTTGGAACGTGTACGTGCCGGTCGGTAGCCTTGCGAGGGGCGAGGAGTTGGTCACGACGGGAGCAGGCAAGACTATTCAGTGCGCCATATGCCATGGGGTAGACCTCATGGGTCTGGCCAATGTCCCGGGGATCGGCGGGCGGTCCCCCAGTTACATGATGCGCCAACTCTACGACATGAAGGTCGGCACCCGAAACGGTGTGGGCGCAGCGCTGATGATGCCGGTTATCGCCAACCTCACGGTCGACGATATGACGGATATCGTCGCCTACCTGGCCTCGGTAGAACCGCCGACACCGGCGCCGACTGATCCGCAGTAAGCAACTAGAAGGCACGCCGTCGTCTTCATTTGGAGATAGACGGCGTTCCGGCTTTGCGGGCTCTGTTTAACCGCACACTTTGATTGTCGGATCTCACTATCTAGCGTCAGCCAGTAACGGGAAAACGTTGCTGGTTCGATCAGGTTGGTCGGATCTGTAATTCTCAATGGAAAGCCCAGCCGGCTACCTCACGCCATGCGCTCGTGATATGACCCGCTTGGCCTATACTTTGGGCTGGCATCTAATGACGTTCACGTGAGAGGGGAGATGGATGAAAAGAATATCCTGGAACGGTAAGTTTGGGTTGGCAGGTCTGGTTTTGTTTACCCTTGGATTGGGCGTTCACATTGGCAGTCGGGCGCAGGGACCACGCTATGTCTCGCCGACGATCGATCCGTCTCCGTTGGTTTTGCCTGGGCACCGGTACGATCTTCCAGCCACCCTCATCACGGCAGCTCAAATCGAAGCGCACAAGCAGAACATGATTGCAGTCAGAGAGACTGATGTTGCGATGACCATGGTGAAGGCGGGCGGAGGCTCCGACGACCACCAGGCGGGGGTCAGTGTGGTCAACCGTTACGATGGAATGGTTAATGCGAACTATGCGGTCCATGACGATGTGGCGGAGGTCTATTACGTGCTCGAGGGTAGAGGGCAGATGAAGTTGGGCGGCACGATCACTGACTGGAATCGGCGTCCCGTTAGTATAGAAAACGGACAGGGCAGCAGAGGTACGACGGCTGTCGGAGCTGAAGACATCACGATCCAGCAGGGCGATATGCTCATAATTCCGGCCGGGACTCCCCACAAGTGGGAATTTGCCGAGGAGTTCACGTCTTACGTGGTTGTGCGTCTCGATCCCGATGGCGTAGCCCCGCTGTTGGAACTGGGCGATGCTGAGTTTGTTCGCTGAACTCTAGACCGAGAGTCGCTTTCACTGCTTCCCGTTCCTACTTCTGAGAGGTAGGAGCAGTAATACGAAATTGCATCGCCGAGGAGAATCGTCGTGCGAAACGTTTTATTTTGTCTTGTGGGCGTCGGAATGAGTGCCTTAATTTCGGCACAGGAGGGCGTGCGTTCACCCGGAACATTCAAGCCCACGGCTCAGATCAGCGCGGAGCTGGAAAGCTCTACGCCGGAGCTCGGTATCGTTGCCGGACAGCGAACTGAGGTGGTTGCGGCCCACGGTGGCCGTATCGTCGTGCGGCGTCGACAGGCGGGCCCTAACAATGCCAGTGTTCACGATGACCTGACTGAGGTCTATCAGATCGTTAGCGGTGCGGGTACTTTTGTAACCGGCGGAACAATACCTGATCCAGAAAATCGTACAGCGGGGATTACAGGTGGTGTGTCGCAGCGGGTCCAGGAGGGAGACTTTATTGTTCTGCCGCCGGGCACGCCGCACTGGTTTAGCCAAATTGACGGTTCGATCACTTACGTGGAGACTCGTTTCCCCGTGACCGAGTAAACGAGGTTCGATCTGAGTCTTGTTAAAAACTTGACTCCGGGCCCCGGCCGTAACAGGCTGATGTTCGCCGAGCATTGAGGCGACAGAGATGTCAAAAAAAGAACAAGACGTAGATTCGACTAGACGGACTTTGCTGGCAACCGGTGCCATGGCGGCAGCAGCTGCAGCTGCGCCGCGTGCGTTTTCGCAGCAAGGCAGTGCCCAAGAAGGGACTTCTTCGGCGTTTTACGAAAGAGGTGATGTTCGCATCCACTATGAAGACACCGGCTCCGGATTCCCCCTGTTAATTATCGCGGGCGGGGGTTTGAACTCGGTGATTTCGTACTTGTCCTCTAGGGCACCTTTCAACCCGATCGAGGAGTTCAAGGACGAGTTCCGCTGTATTTCGATGGATCTGCGTAACGCCAATGACGGCCAATCCTCCGGCCCACTGGAGATCGATCGGCCGTGGGATTCCCACACCGATGACCAACTGGGCCTCATGGATCATCTCGGCATCACGGAGTTTATGGTCCTCGGTTTTTGTATTGGTGGGCCCTTTATCTGGAATCTTTTGGAACGAGCGCCCGAGCGTGTTGCCGGGGCTGTGCTTGCTCAGCCCAGTGGATTTGATCCGGAACTGCCCTACCTCTTTTACGAGAACAACATGGCCGGTTGGGGACCGGAGTTGAGTGCGCGGCGGCCCGACATCACGATGGAAATGGTCGATACTTTTCTCGACAACATGTACCGGGTCAATGGCGATTTCGTTTTCACCGTGACACGGGATTTCGTGCGTACCTGTGAAACGCCCATCCTGGTGCTCCCAGACGACATTCCCGCGCATCCCTACGCCGTCGCTATGGAGTCGGCGATGCTCGCACCGAATTCGGAAGTGAGTATTTATCCGTGGAAGGAGCCTAGGGAACGGGTTCCCTTGGCTGTGCGTCACATACGCTCGTTTATGAGAGCGCATCGGCCTGCTTAAGCCGAGGGTAGGTGTTTTTCGTTAGAGCGAGTCGTCCTTCCGTTCGACCAGCTACCAAGGCACATACATGCTCAGTCCGTGGGAGCCCGTTTTAGCCATTTCCATCGCCCTTGAGAAGACGGCCACGACCACTAGACCGAGAATGACGAGGCTAATCGAAGATCTGCGGGTCGACGGTTTAGCTCCGCAGTAGCAGCAGGCTTCCTTAGCGGAAGGAACGCGCTCACCGCATTCCTTGCACTTTTCCGATGCCATGCCACTTTAGCTACTGCATCTGAGCGAGCGGTGGGGCCGTGTCTGGGGACTTGCGGTGTTGAGTGGCCTGTTCAAAGGCGAAGGCGAGTTCGATCAGTCGGGGTTCGCTCCATTCCGGCCCCAGCAGCTCGATACCGATGGGCACTCCGAGCGACGCTGACGCAGTGGGGGGCGAGAAGCCTCCCGGCACGGTAATCGCGGGGAAGCCCGTTCCGTTCGAGAGCACTCCATTTCGTTCTAGCTGGGGCTCTCCGATGGACGCAACCAGCCGACGCTGATGAGGGTAGAGGATCGCATCCAACTGGTGCTCCGCCATCGCGGTCATGATTGCTTGTCGCAGGTTCTGGCGACGAACGAGTCGGTCCAGGTATTCGGGATCGTTCAGACCGTCTTCAATACTCTGCGCCGTTTCCATCGCTTCACGGATAGACTCGTGGAACTCATCTGCCTCGAGAAATTCTTCAAGGCTTCTGACGGGTGCCGCTAGTCCGAGGTCTGTCAGATAGGCGTCGAATGCGGTCTTCGCTTCGAAAGCGGCCACCGCGAGATCCCGGGTCAGTTCGTCGATGCCGGGAATGCTAATTCGGATCATCGTGGCACCGAGCGATGCCATCTGCTCAATGGCGGCTTCAGTGACCTCGTTGACTTCCGTGTGCCTTGATTCAGCGCCGAAAAACTCGGCGAGTATGCCGATACGGGCACCGGCCAGCCCGTCAGGGTTTAGCGAATGTGTGTAGCTCTCGGGAATTTTGTCTCGGCTAAACGCCGTGATTGCATCTTTTGGGTCGTAGCCCGCCATTACATCGAGCATGCGTGCGGCGTCCTCGACCGTGCGGGTGATCGGCCCAGCGGCGTCTTGCGTCGTGCCGAACGGAATAATGCCGTCGCGGCTAACGAGTCCGCGGGTCGGTCTGATGCCCACCAGGTTTCCCGCTGAGGCTGGTGAGCGGATGGACTGGCCCGTATCGCTACCCGTCCCGATCGTTCCGAAGTTGGCGGCGATTGCCGCGCCGGTGCCACCGCTCGAGCCACCGGGTGTGCGGGTGAGATCGTACGGGTTACGGGTCTGTCCGCCGAGCGAGCTTACGGTCGTACCGCCGCGTGCCAGCTCAGTTAGATTGGCCTTCGCCACGACCAGGGCGCCCGCCTCCCGCAGTCGCCAGACGGTGAAGGCGTCATCTAGCGGAACCGACTCGGCTAGCGTCACTGAAGCACCCGTCGTCGGCAGGTCGGCTGTATCGAAATTATCCTTTAGAATCAGAGGAATGCAGTGTAGCGGCCGAATCCCGGATGGGGCCAACGCATAACGGGCATCCATCTCCTCTGCGGTTTCCAGCGCACTCGGATTTACCATCAGGATAGCGTTCAGCGCGGGGCCTTCGTCGTCGTAGGCCTCAATTCGGGCGAGATAGTCCGTGACCAGCTGGTGGCACGTGAGCGTTCCAGCTGCGAAGGCGTTATGGATTCCGGCGATCGTCGCCTCTTCCAGGACGAAGGACGAAGGCTGGGATTTAACCGGATAGCATAAGCCGGCCGCAAGGGCACCGAGCGCTGGGAGAAGCCAGGAGAACGAGCCCGGCATGATGCCTCTCGCCAGCGATGATTTAGAGAATGTCTGGTTCACTCTGGGGGCCACGCGTGACAGGTTGCACAAGCGGTAGCCGCTGCGTGGTTCTCGTGGCAGCCGATACAGCTTGCCATTGCCGTTACGCTTGTAGTCATTGCCATCGTGTCCTGTTGTGAGACGTCCCCATGACATGCACCGCATTGCACACCTGCCTCGATGTGCGGCTCGTGAGCCCAGGTGATTCCGGGAAGGACTTGGTAAACCCGTTCCCACGCGATGGGTTCGCCCGATGCTGCGCTCTGGGCCAGCTGCTGGATCGCGGGTCGGTCCCTAGCAACCTCGTTGTGGCAGACCATACAGGTATCCGTGGCCGGGAAACCCATCAAAGGGCTCGCGTTTGAGTTTCCGTGGCACATTTCGCAGGTAAGACCGAGCGAGAGATGGACCTGGTGGCTATAGGGAATAGGCTGTTCGGGGGGAGGTTGCATTGCGAAGTTGTCTGGCACTTCCTGTACAACCGTCGCCAGCTGAGCTTTGGTGAGCGTTAAGACCAGCAATATCGCAACACCAGCAGTGCCCGATAAAAAAATGTGCTTTGCGCCAGCCCCACACTTCATCTCGACTCCTCAGCTTTTCGTCGGCGGCCGTTTCTAGTCCGTCTACGCCGGTTACCCGCGACGCGTTCGCCGCGCAGCTACTTCTTCCAGCGTTTTACCATCATCTTCGAGAATTACAGCAGCGGCCGCGCGGCCTGGGCGACCGGTCACCGATCCACCACCCTCGGTGCAGCTACCCGTTTGATAGAGGCCCGGAATCGGTAGGCGATATGGCGTGAAGTTGTCAAAGGTGCGCGAGCGGGCGTGGACGGATCCTTGCCACATAGCCGGATTCATCCGTTCGATATCGAGCGGGCTCATGAGAACTTTCGCGAGGACGTCTTCTTTGGACAGGTTGGCTGTGTGCGATAGGTAGCGCGTGAATAGCTGGTCGGCTACCTGCTCTTTGATTACATCCCAATGTTCTGGTCCTTCCTTCAACATATAGGGGATAGTCCCCTCCACCTTCACGGAGCCGAAGCCTTCTGGTGCGCGTGTCGGATCTACATTGGCGGCGTGTACGATCTGAAGGGGGTAGTCGTCGAGGTTCAACTCGCCAGTCGCTTGATCGGTGTTCAGGGCGAAGATGCTCTCTGGTTGATCCAGGATCGCAGCCTCGCAGGGTTCGATTATCCCGCCTTCCGAAGACTCGTAGGCTGGTCTTGCCGATACAGCGTATGTGAACGCAAACATTGCGTGTTCTGGTTGCCAAATATCGACGATGTCCGTTAACTCTTCGCCCCACAATTCGCGCGGTGCCATCTGAAAAAGATGTTTTATATGTATCGTGGAGACTACGCCCTTACGAGCGCGGTATTGGCTGCCGTCACTACATTCCACTCCTGCACATCGGCCTCTCTCGACAATGAGCTGTTCGACCGGCTTGTTCGTTAAAATGACACCATCGTGAGCTTCAATGAAGCGTCCAAGCGCCTCTGACAACATTCCAGATCCGCCTTTTGGAATTGGACGGCCTCCTAAGTAGTCGATCATCTGGACTGCTTGGTCGCCGGTGCCTAGATCGTTACCGGCAACGCCGAAAAAGTGTCCGGTCGCGAGATTCGCGGCTTGTACGTGCGGGCTTTCCCAGATCTGCCGTCCCGCGTCGAAGCCCGAGAGTTCTTCTAGTCGCTGCCAGAAGATTCCCTCCCGAGACTGCGAGCGTCCTGATGGCGATAAGCTTGAAACCCTCTCTCGCGAAGCCGCCAGTCGCCTAAACGTCTCCGCGTCCTTTCTGGAAACTTTGGCGATAGTCTCAGCGGTTCGATCGGCGTCTTCCCGAAAGACTGTGAGTGAAACACCATCTAGAAAGGGAATGTGAACGACGATCTCAGGATCTATGAGTTCGTATCCATAATCCCGTACATTGATCTCATTGTCTCGATACGCGGGGTTCCTAGCGAATATGGCGTGTACCGTCGAGCACAGATCTTCTTTGAAACCCGGCAGCAGTACTTCGGCAGTCTTAACGCCCCCGCCGATCATCGCTCGGCCTTCTAGTACTAGGACGCTGTTACCGGCTTTTGCAAGGTAGGCCGCACACAGAAGACTGTTGTGGCCAGCCCCGGCAATCACGTAGTCAAATTGATCACCCAAAGCTTGCGCAAGTCGCTGGCTTTTTCCAGTCGACGGCATCAACGCTAGTGGCATGATTGCGGCCGCGCCTGCGCCCTTAACAAAGTTACGCCGAGTGGTTGAGCTCATTTGAGTTTCCCTTAGATACCGAAATTAACACCGGTCTACGTGACAGAAAACCGACTAGCTGCATTGAGTCTAATTCTACCGACTTGGGCTTCGTTAAGGTCCATAAACTTCGCTTAGAACCAGTCTAAACTTTGATTCCGAGAATGACCGTTTTCGGCTCTTTCCCGCTGTTCGCGCTCCCATCCAGAGCGTCGATCTAAAAAGGGTATAGCGGACGTTCAGTTCCTTCAACGCACTTTGCCTGACTTGCCCCGGGTTTTCGGGGTTTTTGTCGCGCCGAACTAGGTAGAATTGGTCCTGTTCTGGTTTTCGTTCCAGTACCGATCAGGCGTAAAGTCGTGGACTCAACTCGCATAATCTAGGAGGCTCAATGGCACGCTTCATTCTGTCCGCCACGCTGGCTGTGGCGCTAGCGAGTCCAGTTACTGCCCAAATAATACCGATCCCCGGTCCCGAAGCGGAATGGTCTCTAGCGGCCGTTGGTGACGTCATCATGAACCGGCGCTTGGCTCCGTTCGACCAGCCGGGTGATCCTGCTTTCCACGGGCTTGCGAGCCTGATTCGTGACGCGGACGCGGCGTTCTTGAACCTAGAACAATCGGTCTTTCGCCACGCTGAGTTTGATGGCTGGCCCGCCGCAGAGAGAGGTGGAAACTACGAGGCTGGACCTCCCGAGACGCTTGTAGATCTCCAAGCCATGGGCTTTGATCTGTTTAACCAGGCGAACAATCACACTACTGACTATGGTGTAGCGGGTCTGCGGGCCACAATCAGGCTGCTCGACGAGATGGGGCTCGTGCATTCGGGCGCTGGCTACAATCTGGGGTGGGCGAGCCGTCCTGGGTATCTCGATACGGCGAAGGGGCGGGTTGCCCTCATCGGTATGGCCTCCACGTTTCAACCGATGTCTCGTGCCGGTGCTGCGTCGCTAGACGTGATGGGACGCCCCGGTCTGAACCCACTGAGGATTGATCGTCGCATTGAGGCCTCGCTGCAGACGCTCGAACTGGTGAGGGAGGTAGCCCGAGCATATGGCGAGTCAGTTGATGACAGCACACCCGATGAGGTTGGATTGCTCGGGACAACGATCTTCCCCGGAAATCGAGATCAGGTTATCGAAACGGTGAATCCGAACGACCACGCGCGTATTCTGCGCGAGGTGCGGAATGCGTCGGACCAGGCCGATCACATCGTTGTCAACAGCCATTCGCATGAGCCAAATGTTGATTCGTTAACGCCTCCGGACTGGTTGGTGAGCTTTTCCCATGACGTCATCGATGCTGGGGCCACGACCTTCGTTGTCCATGGCCCTCATCAGCTTAGGGGCGTCGAGATCTACAAAGGCCGCCCCATTTTCTACTCGCTTGGTAACTTCATCTTCCACATCGAAACGATCGACCCGATGCCGGCAGATATTCGGGAGCAGTACGAAATGGACATGGATGCGCTTGCTTCCGAGATCTATGACACCCGCTTTGAGGTCGACGAGAACGGTAACGCGACAACCGGCTACCCTGCTGGTCCGCAGTGGTATCGGAGCGTGCTGGCCGTGGCCGAATTCCGTGGAGCCGAGGCTGTTGAGATTCGCTTCCATCCGATCGAACTCGGGTGGAGGATGCCTCGTTCACAGCGAGGGACTCCGCGTCTCGCACCGGAACCGCTCGCCAGGGAGATCATCGAGCACTTGGCCGAACTGTCGGAACCCTTCGGCACGGAAATCCGTTACGAGGGTGGAGTGGGGGTTTGGCGGGCAGATACGCAATGACTGCCTGGAGTTTGGGTTTGGGAATCTGCGATCCCATCGGTAATCTTGTTTCTTAGTCAAAATACCGCTTAGGCCGTCTACCTGTTGAAAACATTTTGGCTAGGCTGGTTGTTGACATGGTGCCGGGAGAGAGACTTGAACTCTCACACTGTTGCCAGTACCGGATTTTGAGTCCGGCGCGTCTACCAATTCCGCCATCCCGGCACACGGAACGTCGCGTTGACGGCCGACCGGCCGCAGCGGAAGTGTGACATAGGAAGTACCGCCACGTCATCGGTGGCTGGTAACGGCAGGAGCGTGCAGAGCCCATTCTCAACTTTGTTGGGGTGATCGGTGATATCTGAATGAAGTATGCGGGTTAGAATCCCGGCGCCATGGATCGAAGCCTCTTTCACTACGATTTGCCCGCGGAACTCATAGCCCAAGCCCCTTTGGCGGATCGAACGGCTAGCCGCTTGCTCCTACTTCAAGGAAGTACGGTTTCGCATAGGCAGTTTTCCGATCTGCCGAACTTACTCCGTCCGGGCGATCTTCTCGTAATGAACGACACGCGCGTGATTCCTGCCAGGCTTCACGGGCGCAAGCGCACAGGCGGGCGTATCGAGGTTCTGCTCGAGAGAATTACAGGTCCCAGAACCGCGACGGCGCAGATCCGTGCCAGCAAGAGCCCAAAACCAGGGGCTGAACTTGAGCTTGCCGACGGAGTGACTGCCCGTGTCGAGGGACGTGCGCAGAGGTTATTCGACCTCAGCTTCAATACTGATCTTGGACCCTTTCTTGCGGCGAACGGCGAGGTGCCACTACCTCCGTACATTGACCGTCCTGCGGGTCCGCAGGACGCCGAGCGCTATCAGACGGTTTACGCTCGTGAGGGCGGTGCGGTGGCTGCGCCCACCGCCGGATTACATTTCGACGTGTCTTTGTTGGGTACCTTGCGCGAGCGCGGTGTGGATTCTGTTTTTTTAACCTTGCATGTCGGGATCGGCACCTTTGCGCCGGTGCCCGAAAACCGCATCGAAGATCATCAGCTCCACAGTGAGTGGATTAGTGTTCCGCAAAATCTGTGCGAAGCTGTCGAGCTGACGCGAGAGCGGAATGGGCGGGTGATCGCGGTCGGCACAACCACTGTCCGGGCGCTTGAGAGCGCGTCACACGACGGTGTTTTGAAACCCTTTGAGGGCGAGACCAAACTCTTCATATATCCGGGGTTTCAGTTTCGCGAGGTAGACATTCTGCTAACCAACTTTCACTTGCCTGAATCCTCGCTGTTGATGCTTGTGTCCGCCTTCGCAGGGCGCGAGCGCGTGCTCGACGCCTATCAGCACGCGGTCACACAGGAATACCGTTTCTTCAGCTATGGTGATGCCATGCTGGTGATGCCATGAAATTCGAGTTACTCGACACTGATGCTGAGGCCCGGAGGGGGAGAATGACCTTTGCGCGAGGGGTCGTCGATACGCCCGCATTCATGCCAGTGGGCACCTACGGCACGGTCAAGGCGATGACGCCCGAGGAGCTTAGCTCTGTCGGTAGCCAAGTTATTCTGGGGAATACCTTTCACCTCATGCTGCGGCCCGGCGTGGATGTCATAGCGGCTCACGGCGGGCTCCACGAGTTCATGGGCTGGGATGGACCCCTGCTCACGGACTCAGGTGGGTATCAGGTGTGGAGTTTAGAGACGCTGCGCGTTGCTGAGGAAGGCGTTGAGTTTCGTTCCCCAGTTGACGGCGATATCGTCACCCTCACGCCGGAGAAATCTATCGAGGTCCAGCATCGGCTGGACGCCGACGTTGTGATGGTTCTCGATGAGTGCACCGCCTATCCAGTCGACGAGGCAGAGGCGAGACGCTCCATGGAGCTTTCTCTCAGATGGGCGGCGCGCAGTCGCAGAAGTTTTGACGAGTTGCACTCCGGGGTTGATACGGATGCTGCACTCTTCGGGATCGTTCAGGGTGGTGTCTACGCTCCCTTACGAGAGGCTTCTCTGGCGGGACTTCTCGCGCTCGACTTTGACGGTTACGCAGTCGGCGGTTTGGCTGTGGGTGAGGCTGAGGAGGAACGATTGGCCGTTTTGGAAGGGATTGCTCCCCGTATGCCAACGGAGCGACCCCGCTACCTGATGGGGGTGGGTACACCCGCCGACCTTATCAAGGCCGTTTCTAGGGGCATGGATATGTTCGACTGCGTGATGCCAACGCGTCACGCTCGCAACGGCCACCTTTTTACCAATGACGGTCCGATCAATATTCGCAACCAACGGTTTCGCGACGATACGGGTCCCATTGATCCCGAGTGCTCTTGCGCCACGTGCCAGCGTTTCAGCCGCGCCTATATCAGACACCTGCAGAAATGCAATGAAATCCTCGGATCGAGGCTCGCGACCCTTCATAACGTCCAGCACTATCAAACGCTCATGGCCGAGATGCGCGGTGCCATTGTCGATCAGCGGTTTGCCGCATTCGCGAATGAGCGCCTGAAACGCCTCGATGCCTCAGGGGGTTCCAACTGAACCTGTGTCATAATAATCTGCTTTTCTAACTACGGCTCTTATACTTAGCGAACGGAACCATGGACTTTTTCATCAATACAGCCTGGGCTCAGGCGGGCGGCCAAGCCGATCCGTTTACTCAATTTTTGCCCCTGATAGTCATCTTCGTGCTGTTTTACTTTCTGTTGATTCGTCCACAGAGCAAACGGGCGAAAGAGCATAAGAAGATGGTAGAGGAGCTAGCCGCGGGCCAGGAAGTCGTTACGGGTGGCGGCGTGCTCGGTAAAGTCACGTCAGTGAGCGACGATTGGGTGACTGTGGAAGTTTCCGACGGCATAGCTTTAAAGGTGCAACGCGGCACTATCTCGGTCGTGCTGCCGCCAGGAACCATCAAGAGCTCCTGAGTCAATCGCATGAATCGATATCCTCCTTGGGTAAATCTCCTCGTTGCGCTAGTCATCTTCGGTGGCGTGCTGTTTGCGTTGCCGAATGTCTTTGGCGATGACCCTGCGCTTCAGATCACGCGTGAGGATGGCAATCCGGTGACTGAGATCACCGTCTCCAGTATCTCAGCCACTTTGCAACAGCAGGAGATAGAGTACTTTGAGCCAAACATCGATGAACAGGCCATCGTTATTCGTTTTCCAGACGTTGGCATGCAGCTTCGTGCAAGCGAGGCGTTGGGTGAAGTGCTGCCGTTTCACGTCGTCGCATTGACGCTCGCTCCGCGCACGCCCGCATGGATGGGCTCCATTGGCCTAGAACCAATGAGCCTGGGCCTCGATTTGCGGGGTGGGGTGCACTTTCTCTATCAGGTAGATTTGGAGTCCGCCCTTGGTCAGTTGGTCCAGACCTATGCACAGGACCTGCGTACGCGTTTGCGAGAAGAGACCATTCGCAACACGGGCGTTGAGATCGTCGGCGACGACACAATCCAATTCGGCGTGCAGGACCCCACGAGGATGGACGATGCAGAGCTGATCATACGCGTGCTCGATCCGTTGCTGGTCTTAAATAGAACGACGGTTGATGGACAACCGGGTTTCCAGATTCAATTGGCGCCGATGCAGGTTACCGAGCGCCAGAATTTCGCCATTCAGCAGAACACGATCACGTTGCGCAATCGCGTGAATGAGCTCGGGGTGGCTGAGCCAGTAGTGCAGAGGCAGGGATTGAACCGGATTGTCGTGCAGCTTCCGGGTGTGCAGGACCCCGCGCAAGCGGAACGCATTCTCGGTGCGACGGCGACGTTGGAATTTCGTCTCGTGGATTTCGAAAACGATGCATTCGCGGCGGCCCGGAATAATCGACCGCCGCTCGGTTCGCTGCTGCGTTATCAGCGGAATGGCAACCCAGTGTTGTTGCGACGCGATATTATCGTCTCCGGTGATCAGCTCACCGATGCCTCGTTCGGTTATCAGACAGGACAACCAGCTGTTTTCGTCCGATTGAACAGTCAGGGCGCGAGCCGAATGTTGGAAACGACGCAGGCCAACCTCAGGCGCTCTATGGCGGTTTTGTTTATCGAGGAGAAGCCGGAGCTCATCGAGCGAGATGGTGAGGAGATTATCCGAAACACACGCGAAGAGACTGTCATCAGTGTCGCTACCATCCAGGGCGTTTTCTCCAGTAATTTTCAGATTACCGGCATATCACCTTTCGAAGGTCAGGACCTCGCACTGATGCTGCGTGCAGGCGCCCTCGCCACCCCGATCCTTAAGGTGGAAGAGCGGACTATCGGGCCGAGCCTGGGTCAGGACAATATCGACAGGGGCCGCACGGCTGTATTGACGGGGTTCTTGTTAGTTGTTCTTTTCATGGCGCTCTACTACCGAGTTTTCGGAGTGACAGCCAACCTTGCGCTGTTCGCAAATCTTGTGTTGATCGTCGCGTTTTTGTCCATGCTTCAGGCCTCGCTCACCCTACCGGGAATTGCCGGAATCGTCCTGACTGTAGGCATGGCGGTGGATGCGAACGTGCTGATATTCGAACGTATTCGTGAAGAGTTGCGTAACGGTAACTCGCCTCAGGCGAGCATCCAGGCGGGTTACGAGAAGGCCTTCTCGACAATCGCGGATGCCAACATCACCACGCTCATCGCGGCCTGCGTGTTGTGGGTTTTCGGTACCGGTCCGATTCGTGGGTTTGCCACGACGCTCGGGATCGGCATCGTGACATCGATGTTCACGGCGATCATCGGCACGCGCGCTGTCATCAATCTCATCTACGGAAGGCGGCAGGTCGAGCGGCTGGCCATCGGCGGTATCAAGGCTTAGTCGTGCTCAGTTCGTCACTCAACATCGACTTTATGGGTGGGCGGCGCATCGCCCTGATTTTCTCCGCTGTCCTTATCACTTTCTCTTTAGGGTCTTTGGTCACTCGCGGCTTGAATTTCGGATTGGAGTTCACTGGCGGAGACTTGCTAGAGATTTCTTACGCGGGCGAAGCCGATCTGGCGGATATTCGAACTACGCTCCTGGAGGAAGGGTTCGAGAATCCCCTCGTGCAGATCTTCGGTACGGTTTCGGATGTTCTCATCCGACTACCGCCCCAGGAAGTGACTGAAGGTACGGCGACCCGGGACCGGATCACCGATGCTCTGCAGGCGCGCGATTCCTCCGCGCAGCTACAGCGGTTCGAGTTCGTCGAATCTCAAGTGGGCGAGGAACTGACCGAGGACGGTTCGTACGCGATGCTGATCGCCTTGGTGCTGATTTTTATCTACGTGATGCTGCGCTTTCGGTGGAAGTTTGCCGCCGGCACGATTTCCGCGCTCGTTCATGACGTCATTGTCGTGTTCGGCTTCTTCTCTATATTCCAAATTCCTTTCGATCTGACAATTGTTGCCGCGATCCTGGCCACGATTGGTTATTCGCTGAACGATACGATCGTGGTCTTTGACCGAATTCGTGAGAATTTCCGAGCAATTCGGCGTGGCACGGCGGAGGAGATTATTAACACCTCGATCAATCAGATTCTGGGCCGGACGATGATCACGAGTCTCACGACCTTGGTGGTGTTGACCTGTCTTTTCCTGCTTGGCGGTGAAACCGTCTCGGGGTTCGCTCTCGCATTGATTGTCGGTGTCGTTATCGGGACCTATTCGTCGATCTATGTCGCGAGCGCTTCCGCGCTGGCGCTGAATATTTCACCCAGCGACCTCATTCCGCAGAAGCGCGAAGAAATCGACGACATGCCCTAGTGGGGGCATTCCTCTTTTTGGACTTCTTGGCCCCTTTTCAGGGGAGGTTGCGGGCGTAGGGCGCGAGCAGCTTAGATAGCTCTGCATAGATTCTAGGGTTTCCGGCGACGACGTTGCCATTTTCGAGGTACTTGTCCGTCCCGCGATAATCGCTGATGCGCCCGCCTGCCTCTCGTATCATCAATGCGCCGGCAGCGATATCCCACACGTTTAGCCCAATCTCCCAGAACCCGTCCACGCGTCCGGCAGCGACGTAGCAAAGGTCGAGGGCGGCGGATCCCGGGCGGCGGACACCGGCGCTGTCTTCGACCACGGTTTTCAGCATCGCCAAATAATCGTCGATGAACTCTTTATTCATGCGATAGGGGAATCCGGTAGCGATGAGGCTATGGCTCATCTGTATCCGTTTGCTCACACGAATCCTTCGGCCGTCCAACTGAGCCCCCTGTCCCCGACTGGCAGTGAATATCTCCTGTCGCAACGGGTCGTACACGACACCATGCTCGATCTGTCCCTCATGAGCGACGGCGATGGAAACGCAGAAAACCGGAAATCCGTGTAGATAATTCGTAGTGCCGTCCAGAGGATCGATGATCCACTGATACTCGTGGTTGCCTCTCTCCCCACTCTCCTCCGCCAGGATCGAGTGGTCGGGGTGATATTCGCGGATGACCTCGATAATGGCCTCCTCTGCTAGACGATCCACTTGGCTCACGAACTCATTGCGCCCCTTCTCCACAACCTCCAGCGTTTCGAGTTGATTAAGGTGGCGTACGATGATCGAGCCGGCTTGGCGGGCTGCGCGCACCGCGATGTTTACCATTCCATGCATTGGGGTTCAGGAGATCGGTTTGAGCCGGCGTGCCGGCGGCAGGAGGTAGAATACCCGCCTTAGGAGAACCGGATCCACTCTTTGTCATGCACATACCGGTGCGTATTGTTCTCGTCGAGACCTCTCACCCGGGGAACGTCGGCGCTAGCGCGAGAGCCATGAAGACTATGGGGCTCGACGACCTGACGCTTGTATCTCCAAAGGAATTCCCGAGTGCTGAGGCGACGGCCCGCGCCTCGGGGGCAGATGATCTGCTCGCCACCGCGCGAGTCGTCGACTCACTGGACGAGGCGATCGCCGACTGCGGTTTCGTCGTCGGTGCGAGCGCGCGTCTGCGCAGTCTCCCTTGGCCTGTCGTTGACCCGCGCGCCGCAGCTGAGACCATCTGGGCGGAGACTGAGCGGACGCAAGTTTCGGTTGTCCTTGGGCCAGAGCAATCCGGGCTGACAAACGAGGATATGGCGCGGTGTCAGCAGTTGGTTCATATTCCGGGGAATCCGCATTACTCGTCGTTAAACATCGCCATGGCCGTGCAGATCTTGAGCTATGAGCTGCGCATGGCGCATCCGGACGGTATACCTTCGGTCTTGGACGACGCGTCGGCGCGGGAAGAGCCGCTAGCAAATGCGGGCGAACTCGAGGGGTTTCATCGCCATTTAGAGACCGTGCTGAGTGATGCAGGTTTTCTAAACCTCGACCACCCTAGGCAACTTAAGCTCAGACTGCGCCGAATTTTTCATCGCGCTCGGTTAGATCGTAACGAGATCAACATTCTGCGAGGCATGCTGGTGGCGCTTTCAGGGAAGGGTGCACGGCCGCCGGCGAAACCGCAGCCGAAATCGACAAAGGAGGGTTAAGCGAGGATCGTGGCCAGAGAGATCTATCTCGACTATGCAGCGACTACTCCGGTGGATCCCCGGGTCATCGAAGTGATGGCTGAATGTCTGGGTCCGGATAGCGATTCGGCGAACCCCTCTTCAACCCACCCACCGGGCCGGCGCGCTTGGGCACGTGTCCAGACCGCTCGGGCACAAATCGCAGAGCGGATCGGTGCCTCGCCCGATACGGTGTGCTTCACTTCTGGCGCCACCGAGTCTGACAACATGGCTTTGGTTGGCGCAATGCGCGCGAACGAGCACCGCGGCCGGCACATGATCACATCGGTGCTGGAGCACAAAGCTATCCTGGATACAGCCCGAGCGCTCGAAGTGCAGGGGGTTGAGGTGACCTACATCAAACACGATTCCGACGGCGTCATCGATCCAGATTGCCTCGCGGAGGCGCTTCGAGACGACACCGTGCTGGTTTCGATCATGCACGTGAACAACGAGACGGGTGTTCTTCAGGACATCGAGGCCCTCGGTCGGCGCTGCCGAGAACGCGGCGTGTTGTTTCATGTCGACGCCGCCCAGAGCACGGGCAAGGTGCCCCTGATGCTCAAGCAGTGGCCAGTGGATCTCCTCTCGTTGACCGCCCACAAAACCTACGGCCCCATGGGGATAGGTGCCATTTATATCCGCAAGGGTGTGAGCTTACGTCCCCTGATTCACGGGGGGGAGCAGGAGGGGGGGGTTCGCCCCGGGACATTGGCTACGCATCAAATCGCTGGCTTCGGCAAAGCATTCGAGCTGGCGGATCCGGAGCGGGATGGACCTGTGATGGCGGCTATGCGCGATCGGCTCTGGGCGGGTTTGAGCGCTATCGAGGCTGTGTCCCTCAACGGGCATCCCACGCAGCGCTCCCCGCATTTGCTCAATGTGACGTTTCCCGGCGTCGATGGCGACAGCTTGCAGCTTGCGCTCGCCGGCGTCTCCATCTCTGCGGGTTCCGCGTGCAACTCCGACGTGCCCGAGCCTTCCCACGTGTTACGAGGGATGGGGCTCAGCGACGTCCTGGCTGCAAGCACGCTGAGATTCAGTCTCGGGCGCTTCACGACCGAAGCCGAGATTGATTACGTCGTCGAGCGTGTCCGGGAGGAAGTCCCCCGGCTCAGAGCTCTGGCAAGCGGAGCCCCTGCCTGGACCGCAAGCTGATGCACTAGCTTCCTACTTTGGCTAAACTATTGAGCGCGCTATGGATTACGGCTCTGAGGTGGAACAGCGGTTTCTATCGCCGAGCAGAGTCGGGGAGTTCGAAGAGGGTACTCCGGGGCTTGTCTCAGGTGAGGCCCAAGATCGTACTTTGATCGTCTGGATTCGGTTCCAGGTTCAGGTACTCGATGGCACCATTCGCGCTGCCCGTTTCAACGTCTACGGTTGCCCGTACACGGTGGCCGCGGCTGATTGGGCGGCGGAATGGGTAGAAGGGCGTCCCGGTGAGGCGTTGACGAAGTTGGGAATGCGAGAGCGCCGTGAGGCGCTCGGCGTGCCGGTAGAGAAGTTGGGAAACTTGCTGGTGCTCGAGGATGCTGTGGCGCAGTGCCGACTAGAACTCGAGAGCGGGCAAGGGTGGAAGGGAAGCTGAATTATGACAATATCACTAACCGAAAGCGCGGCGGAACGCGTGCAGGGTCATTTGGACCGTCGTGGTCATGGCGTAGGCCTTCGATTAGGAATTAAGAAGACCGGTTGCTCGGGTTACGCGTATGTCATCGATTACGCGGATTCCATCGATCCCGATGACGTGGTTTTCAACGCCCTCGGCGTCAAGGTGGTTGTGGATAGCGAGAGCATCAAACTTATCGATGGAACGCAGGTCGACTTCGTGAAGGAAGGCATCAACGAAGCGTTCAAATTCCGCAATCCAAACGTCAAGGGCGAGTGTGGTTGTGGGGAAAGTTTCAGTATCTAGCAGAAAGGGTAAAGAATGACTGTTGAGCGAACTCTGTCCATAGTTAAGCCAGACGGCGTACAAAAAAATCTGATCGGTGAGGTCTATAGCCGTTTCGAGAAGGGTGGACTGCAGATCGTGGCGGCAAAAATGCTTCACCTGACGCAGGAGCAGGCAGAGGGTTTCTACGCCGTCCACAAGGAACGCCCCTTTTACGCCGATCTGGTGAGTTACATGACCTCCGGTCCGGTCGTTGTTCAGGTGCTTGAGGGTGGGGACGCGATTCAGAAGAACCGCGAGATCATGGGCGCAACGAACCCGGCGGAGGCTGCGCCGGGAACTATCAGAGCGGATTTCGCTGAGTCCATCGAGGAAAATATCGTGCACGGTTCCGATGGTCCAGACACAGCAGTTCAGGAAATCAGCTTCTTCTTCGGCGGGGAGGAGATTTGCGCGCGCACGCGCTGAGCTTGAGACCTGCCGCACCGGGCAAGCTCAACTTAATTGGATTGAGACCAGACGTACTAGCTGAGTTCTTTGTGGGGCTCGGAGAGAAGCCGTACCGTGCACGACAAATCATGCGTTGGGTGTACCAGCGCGGTGTGCTCGATTTCAGTGAGATGACGGATCTCAGCTTACGGCTGCGTCGTCAGCTCGATCTCGTCGCGACGCTTGCGTTACCCACCGTGATCCGAACTCAGGATTCCCACGACGGCACACGGAAGTGGGTGCTGGACGTCGGTGCGGGACAGGCGATAGAGACCGTCTATATTCCGGAGCCTAATCGGGCGACGCTGTGTATTTCGTCTCAAGCCGGGTGTGCTATGGACTGCTCGTTCTGTGCCACGGGTCGGCGCGGGTTCAACCGTAATCTCAGCGCGACCGAGATCCTCGGGCAGGTCGTTCTCGCTAACCAGGCCCTGGGCCCGGATTCGGCGGTCACGAACGTAGTGTTCATGGGGATGGGTGAGCCGCTGGCGAACTATCGAGAAGTGGTGCCTGTCGCGAAGCTTCTCATCGACGACCTAGCCTTTGGCCTGTCGCGCAGGCGGGTCACCATCAGCACCGCCGGACTCGTTCCACAGATCCGAAGGCTATCCGAGGACTGTAACGTTGCGCTTGCGGTGTCGTTACACGCGCCGACTGACCGCGTCAGAGACGAGCTAGTGCCCATTAACCGACGACATAGAATTCGAGAGCTACTTGACGCTTGCTGGCAGTATGCAGAATGCTTGGCCTCTCGGCAGGTCACGTTTGAGTACGTTATGCTCGCCGGGATTAACGATAGCGTCCGGGATGCGGAGATCCTGGCGAAATTGCTGCGGGACAGACCGGCGAAAGTTAACCTAATTCCGTTTAACTCCTTTCCTGACACCGATTACCGGTGCTCCCCGCACGACGTGATCGATCGATTCTGTACGAATCTGAGGTCTGCGGGGATTGTCGCTACAATACGGCGCACCCGCGGGGACGATATCGCCGCGGCTTGTGGACAGTTAGCGGGTCAGGTCAAGGACCGCATGCGGGTGCGTTTAGGGGACAAACGAATCAGGGCAGCGAGCTAGAGTCGGCCGAGATGGCTCCGTAAGACCAGCTCGAGCGAAATGGATAACGATGACACTCAGATCCCGAAGGAGGCTCGTCCTGAAGAGGGAGCCTTGTCTTTTGGGGATATGCTTAAAGTGGCCCGTGAGGACAAGGGGCTCTCCCTAGAGCAGCTCGC
>CAYLKA010000017.1:31503-42256 GCA_964384125.1 uncultured Gammaproteobacteria bacterium
CCGAGCAAGAGCTAGTGCCGGACATCGTGCTTGAGACTGAGTCGAACGAAATTCTAGCCGTGGATGCCGAGTCAGAGCCGCCTCTCGAAAGCACGGCGCTCAACACAGAGCCGGTTCCGGGTCTGCCCACTGGGCCCACGGTGGAGGTGACCATCACCTTCGAGCAGGACTGTTGGACAGAGGTGACTGACGTTCGCGGTGAACGCGTTTTCTACGGGCTCGGGAGTGCCGGAGCCGTCTCCAGCTTCGATGGCCAGTTGCCGCTGTCGTTCTTCCTCGGCAATGCAGGCGGCGTTCGATTGCAACTGGACGGTCGCCCCTACTCGATCCCCGACGATAGCCGCCAGGGCAACCTCGCTCGATTCGTGATTGCAGAGGGCTTCTGAGGACAATGGCGGGCTCCATTCGACCAGTTCGCGGCATGAATGATGTTTTGCCGGAGGCACGTTCGGCCTGGGCCGCGGTTGACGTGGCTGCTGAGGAGATCTTCGAGGCATATGGCTATAGGCGGATACGGATTCCCGCGATGGAGCGGACGGAGCTTTTTAGTCGCTCGATCGGTGAGACCACTGACATCGTGCAAAAGGAGATGTACACCTTCGAGGACCGCAACGGCTCGATGGTCACCTTACGGCCCGAGGCCACGGCGGGAATCGTCCGAGCGGGACTGAGTCACGGCCTGTTCCACAATCAGCAACAGAAACTCTGGTGCAGCGGTCCCATGTTTCGCTACGAGAAGCCGCAGAAGGCCCGCTATCGGCAGTTCCATCAGCTAGATGTCGAAGCGATAGGCTACGCAGGTCCGGAAGTGGATGCAGAACTCATCGTCATGTCGGCCCGGTTGTGGGAGCGATTGGGTCTCGAAAGTCCGATGCTCGAGCTGAATTCCCTAGGCACCCCGCAAGCAAGGGCGGGCTATCGAGAGGCATTGCAAGCGTATTTCTCCCAGAGTCGGGATAAGTTAGATGCGGAGAGCCTCCAACGCCTTGAACGAAACCCCTTGAGGATTCTAGACAGCAAGAACCCAGACCTCGAGGCGTTGATAGCAGGGGCTCCGGAACTGACCGACTACCTCGACGATGATTCCAAAGCGCATTTCGAGCGTTTGCAGCAGCTGCTCGATGACGTCAATGTGGGCTATGAGCTGAACACGAGGTTGGTGAGAGGATTGGATTACTACTCGCGCACGGTCTTCGAGTGGGTAACGGACCGTTTAGGTGCTCAGAGTGCGATTTGCTCGGGTGGACGCTACGATGGCCTAGTAGCTCAGCTTGGGGGGCGCGATACTCCGGCAATCGGCTGGGCGTTGGGCATTGAGCGGGTGGTGGAGCTTATCGAGGCAGAGGGGCTGCAGATCGTTGAGCCTCTGCCCCACGCGTACCTGGTAATGGCCGATGAGCGAGCGCAGCGGAGGGGCTTTGCTATTGCTGAGGAGCTAAGGAATCGTGTTCCGGGCGTGCGCTTATCCATGGATTGCATGGGCGGGAGTCTCAAGTCCCAACTGCGCCGGGCGGATCGCACCGGCGCCCGTATGGCGCTGATTCTCGGCGACGAGGAGTTGGACGTGGGCCAAATCAGTGTGAAGGCCCTGCGGGAAAACATCCCTCAGGTAAGATTGACCTTGGACGCAACGGCCTCGGCTCTACTCCGCGTTCGCGAGGAATCGCCGTAAAATAGGTGTAATTAAGAAGAGCCGGGAGGCTTTTTGTGGACGAATTTCTTTCCGAAAAGGAACAGCTCGAACAGATTCGAGAATGGTGGCGCGAGAACGGCTGGTATTTGATTGGCGGCCTCGCCTTGGGCGTGCTCATCTTGTTCGGCTGGAACCGGTTCAACTCCTACCAGGACGCCCAAGGCGAGGCTGCCTCGGAGCTGTTCGTAGAATTGCGTCAGGCCATAGAGGACGATGCGCCGGGCGATGCCCGAAGCCTGCTAGCGCAGCTCCGCGAGAGCTATCCAGATAGTCCCTACACCGACCAGGCTGGTTTGGTGGTTGCGGTCATACGGATGGACGCTGGTCAGATGAGCGGGGCGAGTGACGAGCTGCGTTATGTCATGGAGGAAACCAGTGATCCAGAGCTTTCCCTGATTGCCCGCTTGCGTCTGGCGCGCGTGCTCGCGCAGCAGGAAGAATACGAACAAGCACTGGCGACACTGGACGTGGACTCCGGTGGCTTTTCTGGTCGTTACAACGAGGTTCGCGGGGACATACATGCCGAGCTTGGGGATCTGGTTAGCGCCCGGGCGGCTTACACCGCCGCGCTCATCACAGAAGAGTCGAATCTCGTCGACCGTAACTTGGTGCAGATGAAGCTGGAGGAACTTTCATCTCCCAATGCAGCGATAACGGAGGAGGTGACACAGTGAGATGGTTGGTATTGGCGGTCGTGGTTCTCTCTGTGGGTGCTGGGGGCTGCGCTCGAGAAATCGACACTAGTGAGCCTCCCGCTGAGTTGCAGGTGATCGACGAGAGGCTTGAGATCCAGAGGATCTGGACGGCCCAGGTCGGTGGGGCATCCGAGCGCTTGCGCTTGGGGCTCACGCCGGCAACCGATGGGGCACGAATCTACGCTGGCAGCTACGACGGCGAGGTCGCCTCGTTCGATGCCCAGACGGGTCAGCGCCAGTGGGTGACCCAGACCGAGCTCCAGTTGTCTGCTGGCCCGGCCTACGGCGCAGGTGTGCTCGCCTTCGGCACGACCGACGGGGAACTCATCGCCTTGGATGCTGAAAGCGGCGAGGAGCTATGGCGCCGTGCAGTCGGCGCCGAAGTGCTGGCGCCTCCTGCGATCGGTGGCGATGTCGTAGCAATGCGGAGTGTCGATGGTCGCCTGCGCGGCTACGCTGTACAGGATGGTCGGGAGCTTTGGTCGGTCGAGCAAACCGTGCCCGCGTTGACGATGCGCGGTAATACGGCGCCCTCTGTCGCTGGCACGGCTGTCGTCTCGGGCTTCGATAATGGACGCCTGGGCGCCTACGACCTCTCGAGCGGAGACCCGGTGTGGGAGGTCATCGTGGCGACCCCCACTGGGCGTACGGAGCTTGAACGCCTGGTCGATATAAGCGCCGGGTTGCAGGTGGTGGGTAACGACGTCTTCGCGGTGGGATATAACGGCCGTGCTTTGGGTATCGCATTAGAGACGGGTTCGGTGCTGTGGGAACAAGAGCTATCCAGTTATTCCGGCTTGGGAGTGGATTTGGACAGCGTGTATGTAACGGACGAATTCAGCGAAGTGGTGGCGCTGGACCGCGGCGCTGGAACCCCGAGATGGCGCCAGAACGCGCTGCGTTTGCGGGACCTTACAGCACCCAGCGCTTACGCCAATACGATCGTCGTTGGCGATTTTGAGGGTTATTTGCATTGGATCGATCCTAGGGATGGGAGCTTCCTTGCACGCGAGCGGGTGTCGCAGCGCTCAATTTCGGCGGCACCGCTCGTCGTCGGAGCGAATCTATTCGCGCAAGCCGAAGACGGCACCGTCGCTGCATATACCGCATTGTTCGAAGAACCTGAGCCCGAGCCTGCCGACGATCCGGCCTAGAATGGCCAGCGAAAGATCATGCTTCCTGCAGTGGCTCTGGTGGGACGACCCAATGTCGGTAAGTCCACCCTGTTTAACCAGCTCACGGGTTCCCGGGACGCGCTCGTTGCCGACTATCCTGGGCTGACGCGAGATCGTCGTTACGGGTTCGGTAACTTTGAAGGCCACTCCTTCATAGCAATCGATACCGGGGGGCTCGTTGAGGACACTCGAGAGGTGGATGCCCTGGTGGCGCAGCAAGCGGAAATCGCTATGGATGAGGCCGATGCTGTCGTGCTTGTTGTGGATTACCGTGAGGGGTTGACTGCGGCTGACCAGCAGATCGCCGAACGGCTGCGCAGTGCTGATAAGCCGGTCACCATTGCGGTGAACAAGTCGGAGGGACTCGCGCCCGAGATGGCCGAGGCCGAGTTTCACAGCCTAGGCTTGGGCGCCCCGGTGGGCATCGCGGCGCTCCAAGGGCGTCGAGTGGGTACGCTGATGCGTGCGGCACTAGAGCCCTTTACAGTGGAAGCCCCAGAGGACGCGGAAGCATCGGGTCGCCTGGAAGGTCCCCGTTTGGCGGTGGTCGGTCGGCCCAACGTGGGCAAATCCACTTTCATTAACCGACTGCTGAGATCCGAGCGTCTGGTCACGTCCGCCGAACCGGGCACGACGCGCGATAGCGTCCTCGTGCCCTGCCGGCGGGGCGATCGTGAGTTCATATTGGTGGACACCGCTGGGATTCGCAGGCGGGCACGCGTCCACAACTCGGTGGAGAAGTTCAGTGTTGTGCAGAGCCTCCAGGCGATTGAAGATTCTGGTGTCGTTGTGCTCCTGGTCGATGCGCGTGAGGGCGTAACCGAGCAGGATCTTCACCTGATGGGGTTGAGTATCGAACGTGGTCGCGCGATCACTATTGCCGTTAACAAATGGGATGGAGTCGAAACCTCCCGGCGACGGCAAATCGAGGCCGAGGTGGATCGCAAGCTCGAGTTCGTTGGTTTTGCGCGCGTCAACTATATCTCTGCGTTGCACGGTAGCGGCATAGACGCCGTGGTGGATGCTGCGCTTGCCGCGTATGAGGCGGCGGGGAGGGAGTTCTCAACCCCGAAGCTCAACCGAATTCTTGAGCGCGCGCTCACGGCGCATCCAATACCGATTGTCGGTGGTCGGCGTATCCGTCTGCGCTACGTGCACCAGGGAGGACGCCACCCGTCGATACTCGTGGTTCACGGTAATCGTTCGGAGCGCGTGCCAGCGCATTACCGTCGGTATCTTGTGAACGCGTTTCGCAAAGCGCTGCACTTGCAGGGGGTGCCCTTGAGGCTCGAACTCAAGAGCGGCGACAATCCGTTCGCTGGCCGCCGAAATACGTTGACGCGCAGACAGCTGAAGCGCAAGCGCCGCCTGATCCGCCATGGCCGAAAGAGCTGATGGGTGGGGAGTAAGGCGCCGGTTGGCGTATTCTAATAACGAGAAGTTACAACCGGGCTGGCATCGGGGCCTTACACTTGCGCCGGTTTGTAGAATGCTGATCTGCAGTCCTAGCGGGGGCCATTCGTGAGCAGTGCCAGAAAATTTGTGACGGTAGAGGGCGAGTTCGCAATGCACCAGGGGGGTGTGTTGACGAATCCGACGATTGCCTACGAGACCTGGGGAGAATTATCCGAGCAGCGTGACAATGCGGTGCTGGTCTTCACGGGACTGTCGCCCTCCGCGCATGCGGCGTCCTCGCCCAAGGACCCGGCGCCGGGCTGGTGGGAGGAGATCATCGGCCCTGGCCGCGCCATCGACACCCGTCGGTTCTTCGTCATCTGCGTGAACTCGTTGGGGAGTTGTTTCGGCTCCACTGGTCCGGCGTCTATCAACCCGGAAACCAGTGAGCCCTATCGGTGCTCGTTTCCCGTCCTTTCGTTGGAGGACGTTGCCCGCGGCGGCCGGGAGGTCATTCGCCATCTCGGGGTGGAGAAGCTCTACGCCACCGTCGGTCCGTCCATGGGAGGCATGACGGCGTTGGCGTTCGAGATTGCATTCCCCGGTTTGTCGAACGCGCTGCTGATTATCTCATCGGCGACGCGCTCGTTGGCTTTCGCCACGGCTCTGCGGTCCCTGCAGCGAGAAATGATTCGGCGCGATCCTAATTGGTTGAATGGCAACTACCGAGAGGACGCCTACCCCATCACGGGCATGCGTCTGGCTCGCAAGCTTGGAATGATTACTTACCGTTCAGCTGAGGAGTGGCGTGAGCGATTCGGCCGGGAGCGGAGTGCTGAGGAGTGTGAGACCGGAGATTCGTTCGCCGCTACGTTCGAGATTGAGGCGTATCTCGAGAATCACGCGAATAAGTTTACTGGGCAATTTGATCCGAACAGCTACCTATATTTATCCCGCGCAAGCGATCTCTTCGATGTTGCGGATCACGGCGCCTCCCTAGAAGCGGGTATTGGTAGGATTGAGGTGTCCCGGGCGATGGTGATCGGCGTTGCCACCGACATCCTTTTCCCACTGCATCAACAGCGGGAGCTTGCTGCGCTGTTCGAGCGCGACAGCCGAGAGGTCGAGTTCATCGAGCTCCCCTCCATTCAGGGGCACGATGCTTTCCTCGTCGACATGGACAATTTCCGCCCCCCTATCGCCCGCTTCTTCGAGGGTTAACTGGGTTGCCGTGCGAGCTGTCGCGGTGTTTCCGGGCCGCCGTCAGTGGTGGGGTGGGATTCGTCGACTGTGGCGGATAGCCCGCCGCGGGCTAGCCGCACGTCGATGCTCGTTCCCGGTTTAGCGGTGTTCGCATTTGTCATGACCCGCCCATCGTCATCAGTCACGATGGAGTAGCCGCGATCCAGCGTCGCCAGAGGGTTGACCGACTGTAACGCACGTTCCGCCAGCGAGAGGCGGTTTCGCCGAGTCTGTATTACCTCATGAACCCCATGGTCTAGGTCACGGAGGCAGAAGTTCAGACGGTCCCGGAGACTCGTCAACAAGTGCCCGGGAGTTGCACCCAGGAGGCTCGCGGTCAGTTCGGCGAGTCGGGATTGGGGTGCGGTCAGCGAACGTTCTAGGTGCAGCCGTAACCGCCTCTCCAACTCGTCGAGACGCTGACTGGATTGGTTCAACTGAACGCCCGGGTGGCTCCTATTGAGGCGGTGTGAGAGGCTCTCCAGCAGGCGTTGTGGGGCCGCTAAGCGCTGGCTGACGGCGCGCGTGAGGCGCGAACCGATGACATTGAGCGCGCTGAGCCACTCTGCGCAGTTGGGCACGGCGATCTCTGCAGCCCCCGAGGGGGTGGGTGCCCGCACATCGGCGACGAAATCGGCGATGGTGAAGTCGATCTCATGGCCCACACCGACAATCACCGGCGTCTCGATGGCCGCGAGGGCTCGTGCTACCACCTCCTCGTTGAATGACCAAAGATCCTCCAAGGAGCCGCCACCTCGGGTCAGTATCAGGAGGTCGCACTCCTGCCTAGCGTCAGCGAGGCGCAACGTTCGAGCGATTTGGTCGGCTGCGCCTTCGCCCTGCACGGGGGTCGGGTATACAAGGACTGGGACTGCTGGGAAGCGTCGCGCGAGCACGGTCAAGACATCACGGACAGCGGCGCCGCTGGGCGATGTCAGGATGCCAATTCGCTCCGGGAGCTGCGGCAGGCTGCGTTTGCGGTCAGCTTCGAACAACCCTTCCGCTGCCAGCTTTTTTTTCAGCTCTTCGAATCGCCGCCGCAACAGCCCTTCACCCGCTTCCTCCAGGTACTCGACGACAAGCTGAAACTCGCCCCGTGTCTCGTAGATGCTCACCTTCCCGCGGGCAAGCACCTCTCGGCCGTTCTCCGGCGAGAAATTCAGCAGTCGGTTATTTTGACGGAACATGACGCAACGTAGCTGCGCGTTCTCATCCTTCATGCTCCAGTAAAGGTGTCCGGAGGACGGTTGGGCCAGATTGGAGATCTCGCCCTGGACCCAGACGGTACCCAGATGGTCTTCGATGAGTCGGCGGACCTCACGATTCAGCGCAGAGACCGTGTAGATGTTGCGGGCGGCTTCGAACGGTAGTTCCAGCGTGTCACCGGGTGATCCCATGCGGATAAGTATACGGCAGTGCAGATTGAAGGCGTTCTGAACGTTTACCCTGAATTCCTAGGAGCGTAAAATTGACCGTTTACACTTTCGACGCGCGGAGATGGCCATGCGAATCATCCACGAGGCTCTCACCTTCGACGACGTCATGCTGCAGCCTGCCTATTCCGAGATCCTGCCTCGGGAAGTCGCGCTTGCCACCCACCTCACTCCCACCCTCTCTCTGAACATACCTATCATCTCCGCGGCCATGGATTCGGTGACGGAGGCTCGTCTAGCGATCACCCTCGCTCAAGAAGGCGGTATCGGCATTATTCACAAGAACATGTCGCCCGAGGAGCAAGCTCGGCAAGTCTTGCGGGTGAAGAAATTTGAGAGCGGCGTAATCAGCGATCCCATTACCGTCGCCCCTAACACCTCAATACGTGAAGTGATCAATCTGACGAAATTGCACGCGATTTCCGGTGTTCCTGTAGTGGAGGGTGAGGACCTTGTAGGCATCGTTACTCACCGGGACCTGCGGTTCGAGACACAGTTGGACGCGCCCGTATCTTCAGTAATGACGTCCAAGGACCGATTGGTCACGGTCAGGGAGAACCCGGATAACGAAGAGGTCATGACTTTGTTGCACCGCCATCGAATTGAGAAAGTTCTGGTGGTGGATGATGACTTCCGGTTGCGCGGAATGATTACTGCGAAGGACTACCAGAAAGCCACTGACTATCCATTGGCCTCGAAGGACGGCCTGGGCGCGCTGCGGGTAGGTGCCGCCGTAGGGACCGGAGGGGATACCGAAGAGCGCGTGTCGGGCCTGGTCAGTGCCGGGGTCGACGTCCTCGTTGTCGACACGGCGCACGGTCACACCAAGAGCGTGCTGGACCGGGTGAAGCAGATCAAAGCGGACCATTCGGATATCCCGCTGATTGCGGGCAATATCGTAACGGGTGAGGCCGCGCACTCTTTGGTCGGAGCGGGTGCAGATGCCGTCAAGGTAGGTATCGGCCCGGGATCGATTTGCACTACGCGTGTGATCGCTGGAGTTGGGGTGCCACAGATTACCGCCGTGGCGGAAGTTTCCTCGGCACTGACCGATACTGACGTTCCGGTCATTTCTGATGGTGGTATTCGCTACTCGGGGGACATTGCGAAGGCGATAGCCGCCGGTGCTCATTGCGTGATGATTGGAAGTCTGTTCGCTGGGACTGAAGAGTCTCCGGGGGAAGTTGAGCTTTACCAGGGCCGTTCTTACAAGTCCTACCGCGGCATGGGTTCGATTGGGGCGATGTCGCAACGCCATGGTTCCTCTGACAGGTACTTCCAGGATGCAAGCGAGGAGCTTGAGAAGCTGGTACCCGAAGGCATCGAGGGGCGAGTCCCATACAAGGGTAGTCTGGTGGCGATCGTACAGCAGCTCGTAGGAGGGGTACGTGCAGCGATGGGATATACGGGTAGCGAAAGCATTGATGCATTGCGCACGGGTTCGTCCTTCGTTCGAATCACCGGGGCGGGTCGTAAGGAGAGTCACGTGCACGATGTGACCATCACCAAAGAACCACCCAACTATCGGATGGAGTGAGGTTGAGTGGGAGTAGAAGTCTTTTCGCACGAGCCGGATTCTCCGGATAACGCACGCCTACTCATCCTCGATTACGGGTCTCAATATACCCAGCTCATTGCACGGCGCGTGCGGGAAGCGGGTGTCTACAGTGAGATCCATCCACATGATCTTTCGGCGGAGGCGATAGCGCGTTTCGGAGCGTCCGGGATCATCCTGTCGGGAGGCCCCGAATCTGTCGCCGCAGAGAAGGCGCCTGGGGTAAGTGACGCGGTGATCGATGCAAGTGTGCCCGTCCTGGGAATCTGTTACGGGATGCAGGCGCTTGCCGCGAAGCTCGGTGGCGAGGTTCGTGGGTCGGATCATAGAGAGTTTGGTTATGCCGAAGTCAGTCTCACGGGGGGAGATAAACTGCTAGGCGACCTAGTCGGTAGCGACGATCAGCTTAAAGTCTGGATGAGCCACGGTGATCGCGTCGAGTTGCTGCCGGAGGGATTCGAATCGATTGCAGCTTCCAGGAATGCGCCGCTCGCCGGAATGGCTGACGTCAAAAGACGCATCTACGGGCTCCAGTTCCACCCTGAAGTGACCCATACTGAGAAGGGTCAGACCATCATCGAGCGCTTCGCCCACAAGATCTGTGGGTGTCCGAGTGATTGGACTCCAAGCAACATTATCGCGGAGCACATCGAGCGCGTTCGTGAAGGCGTAGGGACCGAGCGCGTGTTGTTGGGCTTATCCGGCGGTGTCGATTCATCTGTCGTGGCGGCACTCTTACATGCCGCTATCGGTGATCAATTGATCTGCGTGTTTGTCGACAATGGTTTGCTTCGCCTGAATGAGGGAGATCAGGTGATGGAGACCTTCAATGAGCATCTGGGCGTCAATGTTATCCGGGTCGATGCTGAGCAGAGGTTCCTGGAGGCGCTTGAAGGCGAAGGTGATCCAGAGAAGAAACGTAAGATCATTGGCCGGGTGTTCATAGAGGTGTTTGAGGAGCAGGCGAAGGCATTAGACGGTGTTCGCTGGCTGGCTCAGGGCACGATTTATCCAGATGTGATCGAATCCGCTGGCGCTGCAACCGGGAAGGCTCATGTAATTAAGTCACACCATAATGTCGGTGGTCTGCCGGAACAGATGAACCTGAAACTCATTGAGCCATTGCGAGATCTTTTCAAAGACGAGGTGCGTAAGATCGGCGTGGAGCTTGGATTGCCACCGCAGTTGGTTGGTCGTCACCCTTTCCCCGGGCCGGGTTTAGGGGTGCGTATTCTTGGGTCGGTGAAGAAAGAATACGCTGATGTGCTTCGTCGGGCAGACGATATTTTTATCAGCGAACTCCGTGAGCAAGGTCTGTACGATAAAGTAAGCCAGGCCTTTGCAGTGTTTTTACCGGTGAAATCGGTGGGGGTTATGGGGGATGGTCGGCGTTACGATTACGTCGTAGCGCTAAGAGCTGTTGAGACCGTAGATTTTATGACTGCCCGTTGGGCTCATCTGCCGTACGATTTTCTTGATCATGTCTCAAGACGAATCATCAATGAGATTCAGGGGATTTCCCGGGTAACTTACGATATTTCCGGTAAGCCTCCGGCTACTATCGA
>CAYLKA010000018.1:0-41021 GCA_964384125.1 uncultured Gammaproteobacteria bacterium
ACGGTGAACGTCGATGACGGTACCTTTAAGACGGAAGTGCTAGAAGCGGATACACCTGTTCTGGTGGATTTCTGGGCGGAGTGGTGTGGTCCCTGCAGGATGGTTGCGCCAGTGGTCGAGTTGTTGGCCTCCGAATACGAAGGCAAGCTCAAGGTGATCAAGCTGAATGTGGACGACAGTCCTCAGACGGCAGGAGCCTACAATATACGCAGCATTCCCTCGTTGCTGCTGTTCAAGGATGGGGAAGTACAGGAGACTGTCGTGGGCGCGCAGCCGAAGGCGGCGCTCGCGCAGCTGATCGAGCGCCACGTGTAATCGTCCCGAAAGGGGTGGTTGTTGCGGTCGATCTGACGCCAGGGACGGTGTTAGGAGAAAGGGGCTAACCTTTTAGTTGGCCCCTTTCGACTTTGCTCGTTTCAGTTGGGTGAGCATTAACGATCCGTGTGCCTGCCCTGTGGTCAAACACCTTCAGTGTCATGACGGCATTATTGGACCTCGCCGGCCGTCTGCAAGTAGGCATAGCACTCGTACTCTAGTATCTGTGCATTTTCTTCTTTACGTCGATAAAGCGGCATCCTTAGGGTCCAGGGCCTTGAGAAAATCTGAGGATCTTCAATAGTCGCTTCATAAAGAATGTGGTCAGGTCCCGACAGGGTGTAGCGTTCAGTGACATGGAGATCAGCGCTGTGGTAGTTACCTGAGCGGTCGAACCAAGTCTGATCTGTGAAGTGGACAACGTCGACAACAAAAGTATCGCCTTCCCAGTGTGCTCGTGAGTCTCCCATCCACCACTGAATGGGTCCGGGTGGATGTTCGCTATTGATATAGATATTCCGGAAGGTGTGTATGTATTCATAGAGAATCGTAATTTGATTGGCCGTTTGCATTATCTGGAAGGGGTAGGGCATATACGTTATTCGGGGTACCCCGACCATGAAGCATTTTGCTTCCGGATCTTCGGTTAGTCTGTTGCGATAGTTCTCCTCACGTTTTGGTATTGCATTTTCAAGGTAAGGGAGTTGGGTCTCTTCTATAATTCCTTGTCCTGCTGGGATACCGAGTTCAGCGGAATGATCTTCAATGTTCCAAGCAGCGCTATTGACCGCTTGCCATATGCCTCTGAGGTCGGGTCGCCCGTCAACCATGCGGGGTAGTTCTTGAGCCCAGCCACAGGGGGCGACTATTAGGCTCGCCGTAATTGAGATGATGCCTCTCACCTCTAACGTTCCCCGGGACGGTTACCGCCAAATAGGACTCTTCCATCCGGCAACGTAGTTTCTCCACCGTAAATTTCAAGCGAACCATCGCGTGCGGGGAAACCGCTGACGGTAACCGTAGCCCCTACGGGTAAGTCATCAGCACGCCACCCTCGTCGAAACAGGTTGTTCGCGCTACTGAACCAAACTGTCCAGGTCCCTGCGTTACTCTCACTATCAACCTCGAAGAACATCCGCGCATGGGGGTTTATGAAATCCATCCCCTTTATAGTTCCGGTCAGTACAAACTCAGTGTCCATATCAAACCCGACCGCAACAGAATGGTGCCCATAACTTCCTTGAGAAAGGAGCATTGCAAACCATGAAAAGGCAACCAATCTAATTGTTAGAGGTTTACGTTTCACAGTTTCCTTCTCTCCCAATTTGTTTTTAGCTGCCTTGCTTCTTCGCCGGAAATGCCCGGGTAGATTTTGTAGCCATTGTTTAGGAAAAGCCGCATCTGATCTTCATTGTTTTCATAGCAAGCTTCTTCCCAGATTTCCGGGTTGCCTTCAGTTTCTCGTCTGAAGGCGAATGCGATCGTAAAAGGTCGTGTGTAAACGTTAGGGTCATCGAAAGTTGCTGAATAGTGGATCGTATTTTGATCCACTAGGCTCATACGCTCAGTTATGCGCGCTTCGTCCGTTATAAAACGACCTCTCTGGTCCAGCAGATGCTTAGCATTGTGATTGGGGGAATTTATAACCAGCGTGTTTTGCTCCCAATGGCCCCGAGGATCTCCGTTCCACATTGCTATGTCACCAATGTGGGGACGGCCATCTAGCGGGATGATGCGATAGGGATGGGCAGTGAGCTGTTCCCCCACCATGATTAAGTGCTGATCGTCCTGAAGAAATTGAAATCTGCTGGTCATGTACATGGTTCCAGCTGGGCCTGATAGGAGGCACGCCCCATTGTGGTGCATGAATATTTCTACGTTCTCTCTACTTTTTTCCGCTGCCCAGGGCTGTATCGGAACCAGACCGTCTGGAGGGTCGACGATGCCGCTTGTGCCCCCGAAATCGTCAGCTGTAACTGGGTGCGCCTGAAAATCCTCAAAAATCCAAGCGCGGCGGCGCCAATACCCGCTAAAGTCAGGTCGGCCTTCTTCAGTCTGTATAGAGGGATCTAGAGTGGCTGCCTCAAGAGCGCAGGCATGGAAAATTGCATGGTCATTATCTTGGCAGATTGAATCCTCGAAGCTTCCAAGCGTATTACTTTGACCGGAGACAAATTCTGCGGAAAGCAGAAATATCCCTGTGAACCATGCGCATATTTTTACTATTGCTTTTGAGTGAGGTTGCGCCATTAAAAGTCTCCGTTAAAAAACTTAAGTAATTAGCAGCGATAATTATTATCGCTAGCTGCGCATTCCTAGAAACCCACTGTCGCCCGTTGATTGAAATAATAAGCGATCTTTTCTCTGGAACCTATTTGCCTGTCCGGTAACGATTTCATGCTTAGATCACGTATCCATCAAACGGTTACTTGATAATATGATCGGGTTGACCTGGTATAAGCAGGGCCTGGTGATCTCATGGCAAATGCTAGCTTTGGTGTGTTCTTCATTCTTACCTTCTTGCTGAGTGGTGTTGTGTCGGCGCAGGAGGCGCAGGAACAGGGGTATGAAGAGCTAACCTTTGATCGAGAAGGCGAGCGTTGCCTATCCACGCGATCCATCCGCGACACGGATATCCTCAGTGATCGCATGATTTTGTTCGAGATGCCTGGTAACAAGCACTACCTTAACAATCTCTCGTATGAATGCCGGGGCCTACGTAGGGCGGGGAGCTTCTCCTACCAGACGAGGGCCGGGCGCCTTTGTAACGTCGACACCATTAGGGTAATCGAGCAATTTGGTGGCAGCATTCGCGAGGGCATCGGATGTGGCCTCGGCTTGTTCTATCCCATCACCGAGGACGAGGCGGAGTTCCTTAGAGCCGAAGCGGACGGACAGCCCGGGCGACTGCGGTCGCGGATCGGGGTAGAGAACCCGAACGCTTTGGAAGAAGACGAGGATGAGGATGCCGACTAATCTGCCTCTGAGTCGTTGCCGTGTTGCAGTGTCTCAGGTGCCAGGAGCATTCGGTTCAATGTCTCGGCTGGCGAGCGAAACACTCCGACGACGTGCGCTAGGACACCGATCATGAGCGCCCAGCGCGTTGTCCGGTGGATTTGCAGCATAAGCTCGTAGAGCGCGGCGTTCGGTTCGAACGGGCTTGGGATCTGCCCCCAGTTGAAGACTTCGATCCCATCGCCATTCGCCCAGACCATCAAGGGGCCCGAGATCAGCATTATGGCGATACCCAGAAGCAGCGCATATTGGAGAAGTCGAGCTAGCAGGAAACTGACTGGTCTCTGATCCAGTGTCGGCCCTGGAAACCCCATGACGAACCGGTGCGCAATGCGTCCCACGAGGAGGATGAAGATCGTAACGGCTACTGAGGTGTGCACGTGGACGAGTTCGGCCTTCTCGGTTTCCCCAGTGCTTGCCAGCGTCATGACGTGCCCGATTAACCACATCATCACGACCGAGACCGCACCGGCCCAGTGCAACGCAATGGAGGCCCAGCCGTAACGTGTTTGTGCGTCTGTCAGTTGCACCGTGTCTCTCCGGGACGCAGTTAAGAAAAATTCAGTTAATCCCAGACCCAGGGATGATCTGATTGTGTCAGAATTGACGGTATCAAATGAGAACTATGTATCGTATCTGTGTTTTCGGCTTGCTAGCATTTGGGCTGGCGACAGCCCGCGCTCATCATGGGGCGGCGCTTTACTTTGATCTGGACAACATCGCCACTCTGGAGGGCGAGGTGCTTTCCGTCAGCTGGCGCAATCCTCACGTGATGTTCGAGATTCGACGTACCGATGACGGTGGGACGAATGAGATCTGGGAGATAGAAGCTTCCTCGATGAACGCGCTTTTGCGCGTCGGCGTGGAGGCTGGCGTCGTTGGCGTGGGCGATCGTGTGACTTTTACTGGGGCGTTGTCGCGACACGGTCTGCCTTCCATGGCCGGCCATGTCATGACCCTCGAGGACGGCACAGACGTGGCGGTCTGGCCTCGACCGGCGATGCGGCTTGGTCAGGAGGTGAGGCCTGCGCCGATCTCGACCGTGGCGGCGGAGGCGAGTCGGAGTACGGCGCGGGGGATTTTCCGGGTGTGGAGTCGGCCGGACCTGCGTGGTCCGTTCCTTGTGTCGGATCATCTGCCGTTCACGCCAGCTGCATTGGCAGTCATAGAGGCCTGGAACCCGCTGGAAGACGATCCGTCGGTCCGTTGTATTCCAAGGGGCATGGCTTCGCTGATGAATAATCCCTTGCCAGTCGAGTTCTTCGATCAGGGTGATTCCATTCTTATACGGCTAGAGGAGTGGGACACTGAGCGTGTGATTCACCTCACGGACTTAGAGGACCCGGTGACCCAACCGCGCACGCCGCTCGGCTACTCGGTCGGGCACTGGGATGGTGCGACGCTGGTGGTGACGACGCGCCGCATCAGCGACATCTACTTTGATGACCAAGGCGCGCCGCAAAGCGAAGATTTAGTGATCGTCGAGCGATTCACGCTCAGTGAGGACGAAACGCGCCTAGATTACGAGTCACTCCACACCGATCCTCTCTACTTTGCCGAGCCTGCGCGGTTGACCGGTCACTGGAACTGGGTGCCCGGCGAGCAGATAAGACGCTTCGATTGCGTTACTCAGTAGTCGTCATGGTGTAGGGCGGGGCAAGTGCCCCTCTGTTATAGGACTGCAGGTCTTAACAGTTGCTCTATTCGCTTTCAGGTTCTGTTTGAATGGTTTTATTAAGCTCTAAAGCCAGGGCCTGTGCCTCTTCTATTTCAGAAATTTCTAGTCGTCGTTCTATAACCGCTAAATTTCTTGATGCATTTCCATGGCCTGACGCTGATGCAATATTCCACCAAGCATGAGCGGTAATATAGCTTTGAGGAACACCATCACCGGCCGCATACATTACTCCAAGACTGTATTGCGCACCTGCATGTCCCTGTTCAGCCGCCAAACGAAACCATTTGACCGCCTCGGCATCATCCTCAGGAACCCCCTCACCTTGAGCATACATAATGCCAAGATTAGTCTGAGCAAAAGCACTACCAGCCTCTGCGCGTTCCTGCCAGCTCTGCCCGATCTGTCCAAAAGTTCCACTAGGTATCAACGCAATAGCAAAAAACAAATAACGCCATCCAACTGTGCGGGCTATAAAAATCATCCAGATTAATTTTAGCAATGTCTTGCCTTGATGTTCTCGGTTTTGAAGAAATCCTAGTGCGGAGACAGATCCGCATTTCTAAGATCTTTCCTGTTATGCCCAGAAACAGCTGGATCTGCGGACATCATAACCGGAACGAACTGATAGAAACGAGTTGACGTTCTGAGTGAGTCGAAACGGTTAGCGGTGCTCTAGTCACTTCGAATATCTAGCTTAACCACCATCTCGCAGTCATGCAGTAGGCTCTCCCGCCTATTGAATCTCAGTCCATTGATGTAGCGACTCACTGCGTTCCTTTGTCTAGAAGATGCGGTAGGCGATTCCATGCTTCGTAATATGGTTGATCCATCTGTTTCAATATCAAAAAGTACCGTGACATCGTGAACACCTGCTGTGCGTGAATTTCCCACTGCCGCGTGTAATGAGGAAGCCTGTTCATCCTTATTGATAGGAAGCGCCGCGCATGGTTGAACAATAGAGAGCTCTTCATGAATATCCCTTTCTTCCGGAATATTCATAACTTCATGGACGACGTTCATGTTTTTCGAAGACTCTAAACCAGTTTCTAGATCCGTTAGTTTAGTATTTACTTCTGCCATTAGATCTTGAAGAGACATTACATTTACATTTGTTGAATTAAGGCGCCGTTCTTGATCGTCCAAGGATTTAGACATTTCAGCATCCGAAAGACTAATAGCGTCAAGGCTATTGTTTATATGTCCAAAATCACTAACTGCCGTTTCCCGAGCACTGAGATATTCGGACATATGATCTTGAAACCCATTCGCGTAGCGGGTCATTTTTTCGGAGATCGCTCCTATCCGATATAGGATCTCTTGATTCGTAGCATTAGAACCTGCCTCGGTTCTTGACGATTGTCGTCGAGCCTCCTCTAGACCGTCATCAAGGCGTCCTATGAGGTAGGAACTGCTTGCTCCGTTAACAGCCACCGCTACTAGTAATGCGACAATTAAAGTTTTAAACATTCTCTTCTTCCTCCAATGTTGTAGATCGCTTCTTTTCATGAAAGTTCATTGAGTTGGCAATCTACCTGCGGTTGCTGAAAGGGTTACAAGCAAATGCAGGACCAGGTTGAATCTGTTCATGCTAGCCAGGCTAGCGACAGATAAGGACAGGAAGGGGGGGAAATTAGGCGGTTAGATTATGAAATATAGCAAAATGTGATGATCAGAAGTCTGGCATGGTTATCTCAATATTGTGCTTTATATAGATTAACGACCGTGACCCCAATCACAATTAGAAATAATCCAATAATGGTTTGCCAATTTAGTGCCTGTTTGTAGAAAACATAACTTAATATTGCTACAGAAAAAACTCCTATACCTGCCCATGAGGCATAGACAATTGATAAAGGTAGTTTCTGAGAAACAAGAGCAAGAAAATAAAAAGATACTCCATATGAAACAAGCAAAATAGTAGTCGGCAGTGCCTTTGTAAAATTTTGTGATGCGGGAAGCAGCATTGTTCCCATCACCTCGAATGCAATTGCCGAAAAGAGCATTAAATATAAATACATTAGATCTTGAAATGGCTAGATAGTGGTCGAGTCCCTTTACTAGAGGGGGCTACAGGTGGGTTTATAAAATTCACCGAAAGCCAAATACCTGAAGAAATCTACAAGGAATTTATCCAAGATTAAACAGGTAGTTAATCCAGGGCTTAAAAAAAGCAATGACGAGCTGTTCAAGGGGCTAGTGGACAACCTGAACCGAAATACTTCCGGTCAAGAGGAAGAGCCGGGAACATAAATTGTCCGCCTAATGATACTCTAGCCAATAAGGGCAATTATTCGGCTAGGGCTAGAAATTATGACGGCACCAGCAATCCCACAAAAAGCACCCTATGTTTTGGAGCTTGAAGCAGGTGCCTACTACTGGTGTAGCTGTGGACTGTCCAGCAACCAACCATTTTGCGATGGCTCGCATTCGACCACTCATCTAAAGCCTGTACGATTTCAAATGGAAGAAAAAAAGCTAGTTCCTTTGTGTGGGTGCAAACAAACAGGCAATCAACCATTCTGTGATGGGGCACACGCAAAACTCTAATATTGACCAAGGAGTGGTGGGTGCTGCGGCACCCCATTTCTCAAAGGGTGTGTAGAACGATGAGACAACAAAAATGGGTCTGCGCGTTATTGATGGCGACACTCTTTCCGCATGTTACCTCGGGGCAGGAAGGCTCAGACCCCGTTGATGCGGAGCTCACCCGTTTCCCCACCACCTCCTGGCTCACGAACGGTGGTGACCTCTACAACCGTCGATACTCCCCGCTCACCCAGATCAACCGCGATAACGTTGATCAGCTAAAGGGCGTTTGGCGTACGCGCCTCGGTGGCTCCGGCATCGGGCCGCAGTACTCAGGAGAAGCCGAGCCCATCGTCCACGACGGCGTGCTCTACATCGTGACGGGAGCCAATGACACTTTCGCGATCAGCATCGAGACCGGGGAGATCCTCTGGCGCTACGAGGCGAACTTGGATGTGACCATCGACACGATCTGCTGTGGCTGGACAAGCCGCGGGCTGGGTTTCGGTGAGGGCAAGATCTTTGTCGGTCAGCTTGACGGCAAGCTGATCGCTCTGGATCAAATAACCGGTGAAGTCGAGTGGTCCGTTCAGGCCGAGCGGTGGCAGGAGGGTTACAGCATTACCTCAGCGCCCCGTTACTATGAGGGCCTGGTCATTACGGGGTTTGCGGGCGCGGAGTTTGGTACGCGCGGGCGCGTTAAGGCTTACGATGCCGATGACGGCTCCCTCGTCTGGACCTTCTACACGGTGCCGGGGCCTGGTGAGATTGGCCACGATACTTGGCCCGAGGATAGCGATGTCTGGGAGCATGGTGGTGCGACGGTCTGGCAAACGCCTGCCGTCGATCCGGAGCTCGGGCTCCTGTACTTCTCCACGGGCAATCCAGGACCTGACTTTAATGGTGAGGTGCGGGCTGGAGACAATTTGTTTTCCGTGTCGACCGTTGCAGTTGATGTGATGACCGGTACTTACCGCTGGCACTTCCAGCAAGTGCATCATGACATTTGGGATTTCGACTCAGCCACGCCGGTCGTGCTGTTCGACATTGAGATTGAGGGCGCGCCTCGCAAGGCGATTGCCTCGTTCAACAAGACCGGTTGGATCTATCTCCTCGATCGCGTCAACGGCGAGCCACTGATTGGGATCGAAGAAGTCCCCGTGCCCCAGGAAGCTCGTCAGGCAACGGCCGCGACCCAGCCTATTCCAGTGGGCGAACCCTTCAAGCCGAATACCATCCAGGTGCCGCCTGAAGGCTACACGTTGCCCCACGACGAGCACCTGTTCGTACCGTTCTGGACAGACCGTGTTGTTGGAATTCGCGGTGGGGCTAACTGGCCGCCGAGCTCCTATGATCCCGAGCGCGAGTTGCTATTCGTCTGTGCCAGCGAGCGCATCTATTTCTATGAGGTTGATGCGGAGGAGACCGATGATCCGCCCGGCGGCCAGCGCTACATGGGCGGACGTTTCGGTGGCGTGGCCTCGCTTGCGCCGACAGGAGTCTTTGCCGCAATGGATGCAAGGACGAACACGGTCGAGTGGTGGCAGCGCTGGCCCGACCGCTGTTACTCGGGTTCGATCGCGACGGCGGGCGGGCTTATTTTCGTCGGGCGCAGCGACGGGCGCTTAATGGCCATGGATTCGGATAACGGAAGGGCGTTATGGGAGTTTCAGACTGGTGCCGGCGCTAACGCGACGGCTGCCACCTTCGAGCACGAAGGCGAGCAGTACGTAGCGATTCTCTCCGCGGGGAACGTTTTCGCGGGCTCACCGCGTGGTGACAGCGTGTGGCTCTTCTCACTGAACGGGATGCTTGATTCAGCGGAACCTGCGGCACCGTTGACGAGCGCTGTCATTGGCCCGCCCATCGGCACGCCCAACCTCGGTAATGGGCGCCAGCTTTACGCCCAGGCCTGCGTGGCTTGCCACGGTGAGGATGGACAGGCTGGGCACGTTGCGCCGCCCATAACGCCGGGTCTGAGCCTCGGCGCGGTGGTGCGGATCATCGCAGAGGGCGGCGCTGAGATGCCAGGATTTACGGGCACCTTCACTTCGCGTCAGGCGCGGGATATTGCAGGCTTCGTGACGCAGGATCTGATGCCTTAACGCTTGAGCATTGGCGCGACTCGACGCAATGTACTATGGGCTCAACTAAGACGAGGAAGAGTGGAATATGACTACGAAGGTGGATTGGTATTACTACCGCGGTGGGTGAACTGGCTGTGTCCGTGCCTCCAAGTTTCTGGAGGCAAATGACATTCAGGTGAAAGACAAGGTGCCTGCCAGCCAAAAGCTACAGAAGGCTGACGCCAGAGCCCTGCTCAAGCAGGTATCGCGACTGATCGTCGCGAAGGGCAAAAAGGTGGACGAATTCTCCGTCGGGGCTAAACCAACCACGGATGCTGTGAAGGCGATGCTGGGCCCGACGGGAAATCTGCGAGCGCCCACCGCCCGCGTTGGTAAAACACTGGTGGTTGGTTTCAACGAGGAGGCCTACGGCCGTATTTTCGGCTAATCCTTCAGTCTCTCGCGTTGCTTTGATCTTTGGCGCTGGACTCGGGTGGAGTCTTTGGCGAGACGAGGCGTGCTGAAATAGTCTCAAAAGAGGGCGCCGGCGGTCCATGACCGCCAGCGGCCTCTTTTCATCTAAAGGTGCGTGGCGCTAGTCCAAAACCTCCAGCGCGTAACGCAGAGTGCCTTCTCCATCGACCCGCTCTCTGAAACTCTCGATGAACACTTTACCAACGATCTCGTGATCGGGGCTCAAGATGAATACACCCGGATGGGGTATGCCGAAAGCCGGCTCGTCCGGGCCGACCGTCTCGTTCAGAATCCCCAGGGCGCTGATGGTCGTTGCCTCGACGTCGGAGATAAACGGGTAGGTGACCTCGCTGGCGTCTGCGAACGCTTGCTGTAATTCCGGTGCGTCGTAAGTTATAACGACGATACCGACTCCGGCCTCTTCGTAGGCCTCTACGCTGTTTTGCAGCTGCCCGAGCTGCGATCTACAAAAGGGTCACCAGTCAGCGGAGCGCACGGCGAATAACGCCAGGCCCCGTTCACCCATGAACTGCTCTGGGCTTGTGATTTCCTCGCCGCTGTAGATTGCACGAATGGCGGGAAATGGCTCGCCGATGGAAAGACCCGGGTCGAAGTTGTCCGTGTCCTGCTCAAGGAACATGTCGTTCAGATTTGGTTGGGCGAGGAGTGAGCCACTGGCCAGGAGGCCTGCGGTTGCGATGCCAGCCAGGAGAACGCTGGAAAGTTGTTTCATGCTGGAACTCCTTGGTTTTTTCACCGGCTAAGTGTCTGCCAGTCCGTGATTGTTGCCTGAATGGACGTTCCCGGCAACCGCGAGTTTCCCCTGAGTTAGCCAAGACGGTGACAGGGGTAAGCTAATAATGTCAGCTTCCGCAGAATTTTGCGGTCACTTTCTGGTAACGTGGGCCGCATTTCACCCAGGGAAAGATTTTTTACATGGCCAGACCAGGACCACAGACCCACGCGAAGCGTATGCGTGAACGGGCGAAGCAGGAGAAGCGCAAGGCCAAAGAGGAGAAAAAGGCTCGGCGCAAGGCAGAGAAACTGGCTGCGCTGAACCCCGAAGCGGCGTCCGAAGCGGCGTCCGAAGCATCGTCCGAAGCATCGTCCGAAGCACCGTCCGAAGCACCGTCCGAAGCGGCGTCCGAAGCACCGGTTTCTCCGGAAACGGATCAGTCCTAAACGCCTGATTGTCGGGCGCTCTTCGACACTGATTAAGGGCTCTAGATTTACCTGGCCAGGGAACGGTGGTTAGCCGTTGCCTTGATTCCCTGATATGGCGCCGTCTATTGAGAGCAAGTCTTTGGTCGTTTCTACCGTCTGGGTAGTTTTGGTATGAGTGCTTTTGAGTTTGATACGGATGAGTTATTCGATGGGGCGACCGTCCTCTACGACGGCGAATGTCCCTTCTGCAGCGCCTACGTTCGCATGGTGACTCTGGGACCCGCGGCCGGAGGGGTGCGTTTGGTGGATGTGCGAGTCTCGGATGATCCGATTGTGGATAAGGTCACAAGCCGGGGCTTCGACCTGAATGAAGGCATGGTGTTACTGATCGGCGAGCGGATCTATCACGGCTCGGACTGCCTGCACGTGCTCGCGCTCCTGACGAGTGGGGGATCAATTCTCAACAGGCTGAGTGCGCGGTTGTTCAGATTTAGGTCAATCGCCCGCTATGTTTATCCGACCCTGCGTGCTGGGAGACATCTCGCCTTGAGGTTGCTGGGGCGGGCCCGCATACGCTTGAATACCTGATGAGCCCTCTGGCCTTGCCCAGGTGCTGTCCCAGGCGAGTATTTCGTATCGGTCGGTCATGGGGAAGCTGGGCACCCTGACTTCCTCGAGTCGCGGATCGAAAAGAATTTTCGTGCTATAGCGAGGTTCTGTTGCGGAGATGGATCCAGCGGTGAGGCTGCCGTAGATGACCAAGGCGCCATCGTTACGGGATCTGAAACGACCGACGCTGAAGCGGCGCTTCGCGTAAATCGATGCGTGTATGAGCAGATCCCCCTCGCCGGTGGTTTGTGCGTTTGCAATTCTCACAAAGCGGCCGGATACGAGACCGAGATAGTCATCGGACTCGGGGTTCACCTCCGGGTCGGCGGCATAGACGAGATCGTTCTCAATCACGATGTTGCGCGGTGAGTAGACGAGCACGGCGCCGTTAACCGTACCTTGCACGTGCAAAGCGACCTTCGGTCCTGCGATCAGATAGGCGGATAGCTCGCCGATGCTGACGATGGTCTCGGGCTCGACTGAGTTGAGCGGTTGCCGGCCGAACGTGCCGTTGGGATAGAAGGTGACGCGCGTGTCTTCTTCGAAGTGGTGGACCTGCTCCCCTTCGGCGTCGCGGGGAAAGAGACTGAGTTCTCGCGGCAGGGAGATCCGGCGCACGCGGGTTTCGAGCCCGCCTAGGAACATTTCAGAGCGCTTCACCCCGCCCCTGGCACTGTCGGTGTTGATGCCACGAAAGCTCGTGGTGACCTTCCCATGGAAGATGGGGGCTGCTCGATGATCGAATGCGAGACGCACCTCCGAATTAGAGTGGAAACGTCCCCCGATCTCATCGTCGTGCAGGCTCACTCCTGAGTCCCATTTGTCGACGAACTGCGCGAAGTTCGAGAAGGCTAGTCTCTTGAGACGCAGCTCGGTGGAGAGCCTCTCGCCGTTGTCCTCTTTGCTGATCTCTATCAGGAGCTCATCGATGCCCCGGTCATTTTGCGCGGAGACTTGTTCGAAGGTTGCTGTATACGACTGACCGCGGTGTTTCCAGGTGACAGTTGGCTCCGTCGGGTCCATGCGGTGAAATGTTGCGCTCCACACCTCGACCTTGCGATCGAGCATGCGCTGTTCCCGCTCCGTAAACGCGACTCTTGGTCGCTCGGATCGTTTCGCGGTCGCCTCGAGAGCTGCGGCTCCGTCTTGGGCAGGCGTGGGCCTCGGTACGATAATCTGGAGAGGTGTTAGGGTCGTGACCAGCCTTTCGGGGATAGCAACCGTTGTCGGTCCGCCCATAGTTTCTTCAACCGTTTCGATGGACTCTGGTGCCGATTCGGCTTGTTCTGGCTGCTCCAGCACTGACGCTTCAATCGGGGTGGTTTCGGCCAGCGCCGTTGTCTCCTCGACGGAGGCCGGTGGTATGGTTTCCTCGGCAATCAGGGTTCCCGGGGCTTCGGGTTGGGTGTCTTCCGGGGGGGGCTCGACTAGGGCTTCGGCCTCAGTTGCTGTCTCGGGCTCCTCAGGGATCGACGCCGATATAGGTTCTGTCGCCCCGTCGGTCTCGACGTTTAGGCGAACGTCGAGTGACAACAGGTTACCCTCCACGAGCGGCTCGCTATGCCAGCGCATCATCAGCAGGGCCATATGGGCTGCTGCCGAGAGGACGAGTGCGATTTTTAGTGTATTGGCCATCGCGGTTCAGCTGAGCGCCGGTCCTTGAACCCAGCGAGACGCTCAGTGTTGGCATTGTAAAGCCAGCCAGGGGCTATTTCTGCTCTTTGAGGGGCTAATGTCGGCTGCGATCCCAGCCGGCGTAGGAAATATCCTCGGGCAACCAGTCCGCGAGCAACGAGATTACAGTGGGCCTGCACTCTGCGGTGCAGTGCTCGGCAGTGGCGCGCCGCGCCTAGATTCAAGTGAGAGGCGAACTGCCTTCGGGTGGGCAGTTTCTATGGCACCGCTGATCTGTTTATCTAATCGCTTTACTCGTCCGGCGACGCTAGGATCTCTGCCACGTCTACGACCCGGCATTGCTCCACTGACTTGACGCCTGCGCGGATCACCGCGAGGGACTCGGTGGCGCGCTGGCCATCCACTTCAGGAGTAGCCTCTCCCCGGATGCACGCCGCGAATTCTTCGAGCTCCTCGACGATGGTGTCGTTTTTCTCGTAGAGAATGGCTGAAGGTTCGGCCTCTCCTCGTTTTAGATGTCTCAGACCCGTGAAGAGATCGTAATAAGCTGTTGCTTCCTTGCCGTATACATTTATGAGGTAGTACTCGGACGCTGAGGCGTAGCTCGCCGTCAAGTTAGATATTGCGCCGTTCTCGTGTTCCATTACCAGGTTCGCGATGTCCGGGTTATCACCGGGCAGGACGAGCCGCGCCGACATGGCAGAGACACGCTTAACAGGGCCCATGAGCATTTCCAAAACGTCGGTGTAATGGATTCCGATCTGCAGGATCACGCCGCCCGGCATACCAGTGGCCTGATAACGCCAGGAGCTGAGATCGATCTGGCCCAAGCGGTCGCGGCTGATGTTGGCGTCCGCTTGAATGAGTTTGCCGAAACGGCCAGCGTCTATCTCTTCCTTGGCCCAGCGAAATTGATTCTCGCGCCGGCGTTGATAACCGACGGAGAGAACCACGCCGGCGTCGGCGCACGCCTGGGTGATCCCCTTGCCGTCAGCCACCGTGTTCGCGATGGGCTTGTCGAGAAAAATGTGTTTACCTGCTTCGGCCGCCTGGCGCACGGTCTCCAGATGCACACCGTTCGGCGTCGTATTGATGATTCCCTGGATGGAATCATCGGCTAGGAGTTCCTCGTAGCTTGAGGAGGCTCTGCAGGAGTATTTCTTGGCGAAGGCCTTACGCTTATCTTCGGACCGCGTATAACAACCTACTATCTCCAGCTCGGGAGTCCGCTCAATAGCATCGGCAAGGACGTTCGACCACCAGCCCATGCCTAATGCGCCTAAGCGAACTGGTTCTGCGCTCATTTAATTACTCCTGATGTTTATACGACACATTAATGAGTCTGCCGTGGTCTAATTTTTCATGATGCCGGCGACGATTTTGGCCGCTCACGTCGCGCGCTGATAATAGACCAGGCGACAGAGACCACCGACAGGCCTAGAAAAAGCATACTGAAGGGTGAGGTGAAGAACACCGAGATGTCGCCTTGAGATCCCGTCAACGCGATCCGCAGATTCTCTTCAAGCTGCCGACCGAGTACCAGTGCCAATAGTAGTGGTACCACTGGCATCTCAAGCCACCTCATGGCGAGACCGAGGATGCCGAAAAAGAGCATTACATGGATGTCGAAGAGGGAGTTTCGTAACGCATAGGCGCCGATGACACAGAGGATCGCAATAATCGGCATTAGGATCGCGCGAGGTGCGGCGAGCACCTTCACCAGCAGCCGTAGACCGGCGAATGCAATGACCAGATTGAAGATGTTCGCCCAAAAGAACGAAAAGATGACGCCGTACGCAAAGTCCGGGCGTTCGATGAACAGCAGTGGTCCGGGCGCAAGTCCGTGCACTAGCAGAGCACCGATCAGGATCGCTGTGACCGGGTCACCAGGAATGCCCAGCGTCATCATCGGTATCAGTGCACCGCCGGTGACTGCGTTGTTGGCGGATTCCGGCGCAGCAATTCCCTCGACCGCCCCTTGGCCGAATTCCTCCGGATCGCGTGAGGTCTTGCGGGTGTAGTCGTAGCTGATGAAGGCTGCGATGGGTCCGCCCGCGCCAGGCAGCATCCCGAGGAAGGACCCGACCGCTGCCCCAATGCTTACCGGCAAGCGTATACGGCGAAGATCTGACAGCTTGGGTAGGAGGCTCTTGAAGGGGATCATGGGGGCGGTGGCGCCGGCCATTAAGTCACCCGGGGACGTCCCCAGGTTCCGGATGAGCTGCGGGATCGCGAACAGCCCGATCAACGCCGTCAGGAAATTCACGCCAGCGAGCAAATTGGGTTCGCCAAATGTGAATCGAGCGCTACCCATGATGGGGTCTTGGCCGACGGTGACGATAGCGAGGCCGATCAGTGCAGACAGTAACCCCTTGACCCATGACTGTGCCGCGAAGGAACAGATGATCGTGAGACCCAGGAAGACCAGGCTAAAGAGATCAACTGCCTGGAAGCCGAGGGCGATATCGGCGAGGCTCGGTGCGATCAGAAAAAGACAGAGGCAGCTAAAGAGGCCGCCTGCGAAGCTTGCGAGCACGGAGACGCCTAGCGCGCGTCCAGGCTCGCCCCGAGCCACCAATGGATGTCCGTCGAGCGCCGTCGCTGCGGCGGAGGGGGTACCCGGAATATTCAGCAGGATGGCGGAGAAGCTGCCGCCGAGCATGCCGCCCACGTAGAGCCCCAGGAGCAAAGCAATGGAGATATCCGGATCTAGCACGAACGTTAGCGGCAGCAAGATGATAATGCCCGAAGAAATCGTCATGCCGGGGATCATGCCGATGACAATGCCGAGCAGAGAACCGAGAGCCGTGGCGGACAGGCTCGAGGGCTGGACCGCTTGTAGGAAGCCTTGGAGGATATCGCCGGGCATCGCGCAATTCCTAGAGAGGGGAGCGAGGCAGAAGTATCTGAAAGCCCGCGGTAAAGAGGTAGAAGAGCACCACCGGCACGAGGATCGAAGTCAACCCAATGAGGATCTTATTGCGTTCGCCGTACAACCACATGAGCCCGGCGAAAAATAAGACACTGGCTGCGACAAATCCTATGGAAGGTAGAAGTGTGACGTAAACGGCGAAGCCTGCGAGCGCAATCCAACCGCGCGTCGGGACACCGTGACCATCGGTGCCTTTGGATTCCTGGCGGGCTTCTATCACTCCCCCGACCAACAGGGCGACGGAGAGCACCAGCAGGCCTATGGTGATCAAGGTTGGGAGAAATGCTGGGCCCGGAGTGTCGGGCAGGCTACGATCTGGCAGGTTTGCGGTGAGTATGCCGTAGCCGATGGCCACCACCAGCAAGACGGTCCCAGCGATGATGTTGCGCTGCGCCATGTTCATTTGGAAGAGCCGGCTCAGTCCGCGTTCGGAGCGAGCCCGGCGGTCTGGAGGATCGACTTTACGGTGGCGTCTTCGGTGGCCATGAGCGCTTCAAAACGCTCGGTTGGCATGGGATCAACGGTAAAACCCACCTCGTCGGCGAGGCCCATAAACGCCTCCGACATGGCAGCTTGTGACATCGTATCTGCCAACTGCCGCTTGATTTCAGGCGGCGTGTTCTTGGGTACAGACAGGCCGCGGAAGAGCTCGAACCGTACGTCGAATCCGAGTTCTGTTGCTGTGGGCACCTCCGGGATGACCTCGTTGCGCTCCATGCTAAGTGTTGCGAGCAGTCTCAGGCGGTTCGCTTTCACCAGGTTAAGGGCGCCCGTCAGCGGTGCAACCATGGCGTCGGCCTCACCGCTCAGGACAGTCGCATTGCGTCGCCGCGTGCCGATGGGCAGGTGTATCGCCTCGCAGCCAACGGCGTTCACCATGGACAGCGCACCGAGATGTGTGCTGCTGCCGGTGCCCGAGTTGGCAATTCTGATCGCATCGCCGCTGTCCGCGCAGTCTGCCGCGAATGTCTCGAGGTCGCTCCACGGCGACCTTGTGCTCACTGCAAAGACCAGGGGTTGGTACTCCACTCGGCCGATGTGGTCCAGTGCGTCGTATTGGAACGGGACGTTGCCCATATTGGTGATGGTTAGGAGCGAGGTGGAGTTCCACATTACCGTGTAACCGTCGGGTGCAGCGTTGTGCACATGGCTGTAGGCGACTGCTCCGCCTGCGCCGGGCCTGTTCACTGGAACCACCGGTACACCGAGTATGTCGCTCATCTCATCCGCGAGGAGTCGACCCTCGATATCGGCTCCACCGCCGGCATCGAAGGGAATCACGAACTCGATCGCTCGCTCCGGGTACTGAGCGAAGGTTACCGACGCTGCGAATACCAGCCCTGAAGCCATTGCGAGCGCCATTTTCTTCACTTAATCAATCGCCCGTTGTGGCACCGATAGCCATCACGGCGGCGTCGGCGATCTTCTGATCCTGCTCCCAATCGCCGCCACTGACGCCGATTCCGCCAAGACATTCCTCACCAACGAAGACCGGGTAACCGCCCTCCATCGCGGTCCAGCGTTCGGGTCCTGCCGCAAGCGCCAGACCGATGGCATGCAATGTGTCGAGGTTCTGACCCTGTGCGCCTTGAACGGTGGTGATCCGGCGGTTGGATGAGGCGCAGACCGCCTTCGTTAGGGAGGAGTGCACGGTATGAAAGCGCCCACCGTCCATGCGCTCGAGCAGCAGCAGATGGCCGCCGGCGTCGACGATAGCCACGGTCACAGCGATGCCCAGAGTTTCCGCTTCGCCGATGGCAGCGCTCATCATGGATTTCGCACCCGACAATGTCAGGCGTTTGGAGTCTGCAAAGTTCGTCATTGCTGTCCCTATCTATATCCTGTTCGTCGCCGGCATCCACTGCTTCCCAGTAACGGCCGACTTGGCAGTTTAGCCGCTCGCTGCACTAATTGTCAGGCGACGTAACGCCTGGGCAGCCGCCATTTGCATAAGGCAGGGCTGTGCCTGACACATCCAAATAACGATTAGACCGCAGGTCTGCGAGGCGTTCATAAGTGTCAGCGCTGGTGGCGAAAACGCTCCCATCCCGGGAGATTCAGAGGCGTGTCACGGGCACGACTGTGTCACAATACGGGAAATAACCGCGCTGGGAGCCAGCGCTGGGAGATAACCATGAGAACGACACTGTCATTGCGCTGGTTAGCGGCCACGCTCCTTTTCGCTGTTGCCTGGGCTGCACAGGGGCAGGAAATACGCAACCGTGGGGAGCCTCTGGAGAACGTGACTACCGGTGGTCAGCCGGATGTGGCGGCGTTGGAGTCGCTGGCAGACACTGGGTACGCAGCCATAATCGACCTGCGTCGTCCTGAGGAGGCGAGAGGCATTGACGAGCAGGCTGAGGTTGAAAGACTCGGCATGTCGTATGTCTCGATACCGGTAGATGGTGCTAACGGTGTGACCTACGAGAATGCCGAGCTACTCAATCAGATATTGGGCGAGACGGAGGGGCCCGTGCTGATTCATTGTGGTAGCGGTAACCGGGCAGGTGCGCTTCTATCTCTGCGCGAGAAGCTCAACGGTGCCGACAACGAGACGGCATTGGCTGTTGGCCGCGCGGGTAGCCTCACAGGCCTCGAGTCTGTCGTGATCGAGCGGCTGCAAGAGAGCCCTTCTCCGTAACTCGATAACAATTCTTGGCCATTGATTCAATGGATCCCCCGGCTTCCACCTGAAGCCGGGGGATCCGCTAGTCGTTACGGGTCCGTAGCGCCAAAGTTTGCTGACGAGCCAGCCAGCCGCGTCTTCACGTCGGCGCCACTCAGTGCCTGGAACACCCTCAGATCGAACTCCCCGCACTGCGCCAGGATATGATCGAAAATATCCGCCTGGATGTCTTCGTAGGCAGCCCACTCGGTGGTATTGGTGAAGCAGTAGATCTCGATGGGGATTCCGGTGTCCCCGGGCTGCAGCTGGCGCACCAAGAGTGTCATCTCGCGGTGAATCTCCGGATGATTTCTCAGATAGTTCCAGATGTAGGCTCTGAAGGTGCCAAGGTTCGTCAGGCGACGCAGGTTGACCTTCGCGCTGTCCGGGCCTTTCAGCGCGACGTTGTATTCTGTGAGCTCCTCGCGTTTTCGCGCCACGTATTCGCGCAGCAATGTGAACGCCTCGAACCGCTGCATCTCATCGTCCGTCAAGAACCGGACCGAGCTGATATCGATGTCGATGGAGCGTTTGATGCGGCGCCCGCCGGACTCCGACATCGCTCGCCAGTTCTTGTACGACTCGCTGATTAGCCTGTGAGTAGGGATGGTAGTGATGGTCTTGTCCCAGTTCTGCACCGTTACGGTGTGCAATGCCACATCGATGACGTCGCCGTCGGCGTTGTACTGGGGCATCTCGAGCCAGTCGCCGACCCGGACCATGTCGAGGCTCGTGAGTTGGACGCTAGCCACTAGGGACAGGATTGTGTCTCTGAATATCAGTAGGATGACCGCGGTCATGGCGCCCAGGCCGGTCAAGAGCACCACCGGGGATCGGTCGATGAGCGCGGAAACGACGATGACTGCACCTAGCACGTAGACGACGATCTTTGCCACCTGGACGTAGCCTTTGATAGGCCGGTTTTTGGCGATGGGATACTCGGTGTAGATCGCGTTCGCTGCTGTCAGGGTCGCACTGATCACTAGCGTCATCATCAGGGCGAGGTAGGCGAGCGCGACGTTTTGAATGACTGCGGTGATCGTATCGCCGAGGTCAGGGACCAGCGCAATACCGAAATAGATGAAGAGTGCAGTGTCTGCCTGCGCGAGTCTTCCGAGCTCGTTGTGTTGGAGCAGGATGTCGTCCCATTTCTGCGTCGTGCGCCTAGCGACATCCAAAGCCAACTTGACGAGCTGCCGCTTGGCGATGAGGTCCGCGATAACACTGATCGCCAGGAGAGTTGCGAGACCACCTAGTGTGTGTGTGAGGGTGGGGAGCGTAATCCACCAGTCGGACAAATTTTCGAGCAGAGTGTTCACGGGTTCACTTCTTACAAGGCTAAGGTCCGGCCAAGTTTAGCGGGGCCCGCCGGCGACTACGAGGGGGGAGGTAAAGACGTCGGTTGGTTTTTTTTGGGAGTACAATCAACTCGTAGGATCCGCCGCTTTCGGCAGGGGGGAGCATGAGAAAAACTTCCGTTTTGCTTATCTGTCTGGCATTCACGCCACTCGCAATGGCGCACCATTCCATTGGTGCCTTCTTCGACCGAAGCATCGATGTTGAGATAGAAGGTGTCGTCACTGATATTTTCTGGCGGAACCCCCACATTGGCTTGACGCTTGAAGTTGTGAACGAAGCGGGCCAGACCGAGGGGTGGGAGCTTGAGGGTGGTACGACGAACACCCTTATGCGAAGGGGATTCACCGCGGAGTCGGTAAAAATTGGTGACCACATCCGGGCCGCCGGGGCGGGTTCTCGGCGGGGTGAGCTCGCCATCTTCGTCTCCCACATACTCTTGCCGAGCGGCCAGGAGGTTGTAATGTCCGACCGCGAGGCGCCGCTGCGTTGGACGACGTTTGCACAAGATTCGACGCCGGTGCCCGAAGATACGGAAGCGGCAGCCAGTGGGCTGTTCAAAGTGTGGGGTTTTCGAGAGCTTTACCAGCTCCGTGATCCGCTGGTGCTGACGCCTGTGGCAGAAGCTGCCAAGGCTGCCTTTAACCCCAGGACCGACGACCTTGGGCTTAGATGCGTACCGCCTGGGATGCCCAACGCCGTCCTCAATCCCTATCCCATGGAGCTGATCGATGAGGGTGACCAGATCGTTCAGCGGATCGAAGAGTGGGATGCGCGGCGCATAATCCACATGACGGAAAATAGGCCGAGCCAGCCGGAAACGGCTCCACATCTGGGCTTATCTGTGGGTCGTTTGGAAGGGAACATGCTCATCGTCGAGACTACGGGTATCGATTTTCCGTCGCTCGACGGCGACGGAACGCCTATGAGTCCTGAAGCGGAGATTCTCGAGCGGTACACGGTGAACGAAGACGGAACCCGTCTCGAATATGAGGTGATCGTCACAGACCCCGTGAATCTGTTGGAACCGGCCGTCTGGGAAAACACATGGGTCTACAGACCGGGGGTTGAGGTCCGACCCTTCGAATGTGTGCTCCGAGATAGCGTCAGCCCCGTGTACCAGTAATAACCAAACGTTGGGGCGTCGTCTACCCCGATCGGTAGACGTGCGTTTAGGCAGCTTAGTGCAACCAGGATTTAGGCCAGCGGCTGCCTTCGCGGTGCGTTAGGGTCTAACCCGCACGTATTTGCGCCCTTGCCGGGGACGAGGTTCTCCAGTGTAGATATCGCCGTTGCGGTCAACTGCTACAAACTCCGCACCATTACCTATTGGTAGGCGCGGATCGGCCCAAGGGAACATGACAAATTCAGTTACCCATCCGTGCTCAGCATCTCCAATCCGAATTCCCATCTCCCAGCCAGGGTTTTGAAGATTATCTGATTCGGAATCGGCCACATAAATGCGGTCATTGTCATCGAAATTAATACCGCTCGGACGCCCAAATTGTGTCCAAGTCGCTATATGTGCTCCCTCTTGATCGAAAAGTTGGACTCGATTGTTATAACGATCAGCGATAAAGAGCCTGCCCCGAGAATCCATTGCAATTGCATGAAGCTCATGGAACTCGCCGGGGCCATAACCTGTCTGTCCCCAGGTGGTTATGAATGTGCCATCAGATGTGAACTTCATGACTCTATTGTTGTTATCCCTGCCATGACCGTCCGTGATAAAAATATTGCCGTTGTCGCTCGTGATTACGTCGCTTGGTGAGGTGAAACTGTAATTTCCATTACCAGCGGTTCCGGGAGTCCCTAGCGTCATCAAGAGCTCCCCCGTTGGACTGAACTTGTACACCGCATGACCTCGTGTATCTCCCTCCGGAATCCTAGCGTTGGCAACCGCATCCGTTGCCCAGACGTTGCCGTCAGCATCCACATGAATACCATGCGGCCAAATGAACATGCCACCACCAAAACTTTCTACAAGATTCCCGTCAAGGTCGAATTTGAGTATGGGGTCTAGGTCTGAGTCGAGGCATTCCCATCCAAACATCTCTACAGGGGCGTCGCAGCGGACAATGGCCCAGACGTGATTGCCATCACGGTCCATTGTGATGTCGCCAAAAGCACCCATCTCTCTACCTTCGGGCATCTGAGCCCAGCTATCGACCATTCGATATGGGTTAGGCAAGGACTGAGATCGAGTCTCGCTGCTAACACTCACTAAGGTCAGTGCAGCGAATACCAGAGACAGTCCCAAGCGGTTCATTCTTGTCATTACAGACATCGCTCTCTCCTCAAGAACATAGTCTTCGTTCTTATGATTGTGTCTTCGCCAACGTCGAGCTAACGCTCTATGCCTGAACTCGATTCGAGGCAGTCATAGGGTTGGATCGTTTCACCGGGGACCCATTCCCAGTTTCTTCGCGTGACGATCGAGTCGGTCAGGTATACCGGGTCCGAGATGGTTGCTTCCCAGCTCAATGAGTTGCCGTCCGCACCTAGTGTAAACCGCTCATCGATCTCCATTGCGTCACTCTTTGGGTTGCCATCGTCGTCAAGGAAGGCGTAGTTTGTGTTGCGGGTCGTTACGATTAGAGTGCGACCTTCCCAGCGACCAGAGGAATATCCCATGATCGAAAGGGGCTGATTCGCTGGATCTAGATTTGAATTCAAACGGATGACCCGTAAGGCGTCGTTCTGCTCCAGGCGCATATGGATTTCGTTACCGTGGTCGGTGAACTCGACCGGCGAACCGGTATCCATGACGACTGGCATTCCGACGGGGTCGCAGTTCCACATAGGGTGATCCACAAGCTCGTCGAAGTCCTCCAGGCGCGCGAGCGCCGCGGCCGTCAACGGAAGCTCCCCCGGTCCTTCATTGTTGACGCTGCTCCAGACGCGGAACAGTCCCAGGTTAGAGCCACTCGTGCCGCTTTCGTTCGCGCTCACTAACGGCTCCACGTTGCTCCCGAGTACCCGCTCACCAGGGAAGACTGGATCGAGGCCCGGTCTGAACACGGCTTGGGTGCCGTCGCCGAGCGAGACGCTTTCACCCAGCAGGGTTCCTGGTCGCCGGCTGGAGAGTCGGACGGCGGCCCTCACGGTCTGACCAATTTCGAACACCTCACCCACGACGCCCTTGCGGGCCAGCGCGTTGGCTGAGGACCATGATTCAACTTCCCAGAGTTCCTCCTCGCCAGCGTCGTTCGTGGCGCTCACCGTTAGAACGGGATGCGGATTACGCCAGGCGATCTCGACGATCTCTCCTTCGATTTCCTGCACGTCATCCGCGAACTCGGCGCGGGAATGGTGAGCCGATCCGGTCGTCGGCAGTACCAGGAGCGACAGTGTGAACGTTAGGTATTTCATAACTCCCCCTGACAAATAGGCTGCTCTGCGTGGGCGCTGTCCGCGAAAGGAGCATTCGTTCCAGATTTCACGGGACCCGGGTCCTTCGACCGAGGTAATGTTTTTCATTCATGTCTTTAGCGCACTCCGCATATTATGGATTAGGCCGGGGCTAAGTACGAACCCTGTGGCCGGTTTGAATGAGTGGTGGAATCACCAAAAATCTCTAACCTTCCTTGAGCGGATGGGATTTCATATAAAACCGCGCCACATGATTGCCCGATGTGAGTTAGTTTGATCTAACTCTGGCTTCTGCATCGCGGGGGAGGCATGGCTGAAGCTTAATCGGCGCAACGTCCCCAAGGCTGCGGTGTTCGGTCTACAAGTAATTTGCCCTAGGCTTCTGCCCCGGGTCAGTGAAGTCGCGGGAACCCCTTGATTACAAGGCGTTAACAACTCCCGCTCTGGCTTGACACTCAGCCCCCTAAAAGCCACAGTTACCCGGCTAATACGCACGTTTCTCACATAACAAGCACCATAGGGGGGCAATATGAAACGTACCCTAACTCTCATCGCATTCGCGGCTTTCGCGAGCCCGGCGCTGGTATCGGCGCAGAGTGCGACGAGCAGCGCCGAGCCGTTCAAGCTCGGCACTTTCGAAATTAACGGCGAAGGTGACAAAACGATCGGCATAGTTCTACGGGACGACCTCGTAGTTGAGCTTGACGGCGCTAATCGGGCGCTGGAACAGAGCCCAGACTATCCCGCGATTCCCATGCCAGAAGACATGAAGGAACTTATCAGTCGTTACGACTATGGCCTGAAATATCGTTTGTACGAGATCGTAAACTCGGTTGTGAACAATGACCGGTTGAGTGGTCGTAACCGCGCCGACTTCGTACATGATGTGGATGACATTCGTACGCTGCCACCGCTCATGCCGGGCAAGATGTTGAATGCGGCTGTTAACTTCTACACCCACGTGGAGGAGCGCAATACGCCCGAGGACCAGAGAGCTGCTGCTGAGGCCCGCAGAGCGCAACGAGGGATCCCGTATCTCTTCATTAAGCCTGTCGAGGGCGCGGTCATTGGTCAGGGTGATTCCGTGGTAATTCCCTACGGTCGGGATCGCATTGATTGGGAAGTCGAGCTGGCTACAGTCATCGGGCGCACAGCCAAGTATGTATCTGCCGATAATGCGCAGGACTACATCTTCGGCTACATGGTTAGCCTGGACATTTCCGATCGTGGTGGGCGTCCGCCGAATTCACGGCCTGGTTCGGACTGGTTGGTGGGCAAGGGTCATGACACCTTTGCGCCGCTGGGACCTTGGATTGTGCCGAAGGAGTTCTATGGCGATCCCATGGTGAACCTCGAACAGGTCCTAGAGGTCGATGGCGAGGTCATGCAGCGAGCGGGTGCGGGTGACATGATTCATTCGATCTATGAGCTCATCGAATACGGCACCTCGATCATCACGATGTACCCGGGTGATGTGTTGAACAACGGCACCTCGGGTGGCACGGGCGCTGGCACAGCGGCTCGTGGCGAGCAACGGTTCCTGCAGCCGGGAGAGACCATCGAAGCCAGCATCGAAGGAATTGGCACGCTGGTTCTGCCTGTGGAGGCGGAGGAGATCCCGCCGCAACGCACGGGTTCATACCTACCGCCAGTGGCGAGTTACGACCCGTAAGGAATGTTTTTTCGCTCATGTTCAGGCCCCGAAAGGGGCCTGATCTTTTTGGGGGATTAATCACGGTAGAGCGCGATCCTTTCCAGTAGCGCTGCGCTCTCTATCCGGCGTTTTTTATTCGAATCCGGCTGGGTCGGCACGGCACTAGGTTCCTGCACGTAAAGGGGGTTGTCCCCATTTCCTGAGTAAACGTGTACTCTAGGCCAAACAAAAACTACAAACAGAGGAGACACGTTATGGGAGTGACGGTTGCTCTAACTCTGAACGGCGATTCGGTTTCTGCGGAAGTCGAACCTCGCACGCTTCTGGTTCAGCTTATCCGCGATCATTTTCGTCTTACTGGCACGCACGTCGGTTGTGACACAAGCCAGTGCGGCGCCTGTGTGGTGCATGTGAATGGCCAATCGGTCAAGAGTTGCACGATCTTGGCCGCCCAGGCCGAGGGAGCTGATGTTAAGACAATCGAGAGTCTTGCGGACAAAGGCCAGCTGCACCCGATGCAGCAGGCGTTCAAAGACAATCACGGATTGCAGTGCGGTTTCTGCACACCGGGCGTGATTATGAGCGCTCTGGATCTTGTTGCGAACAACCCAAAGCCTACGGAAACCGAGATCAGGGACTGGCTCGAAGGCAACCTCTGTCGCTGTACGGGGTATCACAACATCGTGAAGGCGATCAGCGCAGGTGCTGAGGCGATGAGGAGTTAGCATGATGGATACGGGAATTGGTGCATCCGTCACTCGGAAAGAGGACTACCGCTTTCTCACGGGCCAGGGTAATTACACTGACGACATCAGCCGGCCAGGCCAGGCCTACGCTGTTTTTCTTCGTTCGACTGTTCCTCACGCCAACCTTAAGGCGGTGGACACGGCGGCGGCGAAGGCAGCGCCGGGCGTGGTCGCAGTTTTCACTGGAGATGACCTCGAAGGCGTGGGGGGCGTGCCGTGCGGGTTCGCACCTGACGGCGGTCCCATGAACGAGCCACCAAGACCGGTTCTCGCGCAGGGCAAAGTCCGTTTCGTAGGCGATATGGTGGCGCTCGTCATCGCCGATACACTCGAACAAGCTAAGGATGCAGCCGAGGCGATCAGCCCCGAGTACGAGGAGCTGCCGGCTGTTATCAGCATGGAGGAGGCGCAGGCCGATGGTGCTCCTGTTCTGCACGATCTCCCGGACAATAGCTGTTTCAGTTGGGGGATTGGTGACGCCGACACCACAGATGCTGCGTTCGCGCAGGCAGAGCATGTCACTACGCTGGAACTGGTTAACAACCGCAAGTGCCCGAACGCCATCGAGCCTCGTGCCGCGATTGCCGAGTACGATGCGGGTACCGACAACTACACGCTTTATACCACCAGCCAGAATCCCCACCTGATTAGGCTCCTTATGGGCGCTTTCGTGCTTAATATCCCTGAGCATAAGCTGCGCATCGTCTCACCGGACGTCGGCGGTGGCTTCGGCTCGAAGATCCCACACTATCCTGAGGAGGTCGCGGTCACGTGGGCGGCGAAGCAGGTGGGTCGGCCGGTGAAATGGACGGCGGAGCGCACGGAATCTTTCCTCTCTGATACTCACGGTCGCGATCACATCACCCGTGCGGAGCTCGCGTGCAATAAGGACGGCAAGTTTCTCGGCCTCAGAGTGAATACGACCGCGAATATGGGCGCCTACCTCTCTACTTTCGGTCCGCTAATTCCTACGTATCTGTACGGTACGTTGATGGCGGGTCTCTACACCACGCCCGCGATCCGTTGCGAGGTGCAAGCGGTTTTTACCAGCACTGCGCCTGTGGACGCGGAGCGCGGAGCCGGTCGGCCCGAAGCGACCTTCGTGGTGGAACGCCTAGTGGAGAAGGCCGCCCGGGAGCTAGGCATCGACCCCATCGAGCTACGGCGGCGCAACTTTGTACCGGCTGATGCCTTTCCATACCAGACGCCTGTGGTTGTCGAATACGACAGTGGTGATTATGGTCCGATGGTCGACCGGGCACTCGAACTGGCCGATGAGGCGGGCTTCGCCGCGCGGCGCGAAGAAGCCAAGAGCCGCGGCCGGTTGCGCGGTATTGGTTATTCTGCCTACATCGAAGCTTGCGGGGTCGCTCCCTCACAGGTGGCGGGCATTATCGGCGTTCGAGCCGGACTCTTCGAAGCGGCGGAGGTCCGTGTGCACCCGACAGGCTCCGTCAGTGTCTACACTGGCTCCCATACCCACGGCCAGGGTCACGAGACGACCTTCGCACAAGTCGTATCCGATCGACTCGGTGTGCCCTTCGAGAACGTGGAGGTCGTGCACGGCGATACCGAGAGGATCCCCTTCGGAATGGGAACCTACGGGTCGCGGTCGCTTGCTGTCGGTGGTTCGGCCATCTCGAAGGCGCTGGACAAGATCATCGACAAGGCTAAGAAGATTGCGGCGCACGCGTTGGAAGCCAGCGAGGCTGACATCGACTTCGACTCAGGTGAGTTCCGGGTCAAGGGTACGGATAAAAGTGTTGGTTTCGGCGACGTGGCGCTTTCCGCTTACGTCCCCCACAACTATCCGCTGGAAGAGCTTGAACCTGGGCTCGACGAGAGCGCTTTCTACGATCCCGCGAACTTTACCTTCCCGGCCGGGTGTCACATCTGCGAAGTGGAGGTGGATCCCGAGACCGGCGACACAACAATCGTCGACTGGTCGGCCGTGGACGACTTTGGGCGGGTCATCAATCCCATGATTGTTGACGGCCAGGTCCATGGCGGCATCGCCCACGGGGTAGGCCAAGCGTTGCTCGAGAGCTGTATCTACGACGAGGAGACCGGTCAGCTTCTCTCAGGCTCGCTGAATGACTACTGCGTTCCCCGAGCGGACGATTTGCCGAGTTTTAAGGTGGACATGACTGAAACGCTCTGTCCTCACAATCCACTGGGCGTAAAGGGTTGTGGAGAGGCAGGAGCAATTGCGGCACCCCCAGCGCTGATCAACGCCATCACCGACGCCATCGGTGTGGCGCATCTGGATATGCCGGCTACTCCGGAGAAAGTCTGGGCCGCGCTGCAAGGCGCACAGGAGGGTTAGCTATGTACGAGTTTGCTTATCAGCGGCCGAGCTCGCTTTCCGAAGCGGTTGAGCTGTCGGCTCATGCGGATGAGGGATCCTTCCTCGCCGGCGGCATGACACTGATTCCTACATTGAAGCTCCGCCTGGCGAACCCCTCGGACTTGATTGACCTTTCCGGCCTCGATGATCTCAAGGGGATAAAGCAAGAAGGCAATGCAATCGTGGTTGGCGCGATGACGATCCACGCTCAGGTCGCATCGGCGCCTGAAGTCAAAGAGCATCTTCCGGCGCTTGCCGATCTCGCTGAGTCCATTGGCGATCCCCAGGTGAGAAACCGGGGTACGATTGGTGGTTCCATCGCTAACGCGGATCCTGCCGCAGATTATCCTGCGGCCGTCCTAGGTCTGGGTGCCACCGTGCACACTAGTACTCGCACAATCGCGGCCGATGATTTTTTTACCGGTTTCTTTGAGACGGCGCTCGAGCCGAACGAGCTAATCACTGCAGTGAGCTTCCCCATCCCGAAGCGTGCGGCATACATGAAATTTCCTAATCCGGCGTCTCGCTATGCCATTGTCGGAGTCATGGTGTCCGACGGTGACGACGGCGTTCGCCTCGCAGTCACCGGTGCGGGATCAAGCGTCTTCCGTGTGACCGAGATGGAGCAGGCGCTTGCGGGAGACTTCGCCCCAGAAATGGTGGAGCGGATTGATGTTTCCGCCGAAGGGTTGAACGAGGATCTGCATGCCTCCGCGGACTACCGTGCCCACCTGATTACAGTCATGGCGAAACGCGCCGTAGCGGCGGCCGTCTGAACGCGATTGGAACTTGGCAGGATTTCGCGGGCTCACGCGGCTGTGTCTGAAAGCTAGCGGGTTCCACCGCTAAGGTTCGTTCATGGAGATCCCGAAGAACATCGACCAGACTGAGGCAATGCTCGCTTCTGGGCGCTATATGGCCGACAGAAGCTTGGCCACGGCAGCCTTTCTTGCGCTGAAACTCAATCGCCCACTGTTTCTTGAGGGCGAAGCGGGGGTGGGCAAGACCGAGGTTGCTAATGTCTTGGCAGCCACGCTCAGCCGCCGCCTCCTGCGTCTGCAGTGTTACGAGGGGCTTGATGTCGCCACGGCGGTTTATGAGTGGAACTATGCGCGGCAGATGATAGAAATCCGCCTCGCTGAGGCTACGGGGGAGGAATCTCGAGAACGCTTGGCCGACGATGTTTTTGACCGGCGCTTTCTGATCGAGCGGCCATTGTTGCAGGCGTTAGAACCTCACGACGAAGGACCACCTGTGCTGCTCATCGACGAACTCGACCGTGCCGATGAGCCATTTGAAGCCTACCTACTGGAAATATTGGCCGATTACCAGATCTCCATTCCCGAGATCGGAACCATCAAGGCCAAGGCACCGCCGGTCGTGGTTATTACCTCTAACCGAACACGCGAGATCCACGATGCGCTGAAACGGCGTTGCTTTTATTACTGGATCGATTACCCGAGCGCACAACGAGAGCTAGAAATCCTGAGGGTCAAAGTGCCGGATGCTGAAGAGGCATTGAGCCGCCAGGTGGTTGGTTTCGTGCAGCGGTTGCGCGAAGAAGATCTCTTCAAGGTGCCCGGTGTTGCGGAGACGCTTGATTGGACTCGGGCGCTGGGGCAGCTCGATGTCATTAACCTTAACTCGGATGTCGTGAGCAATACGCTTGGTGTGTTACTGAAGTATCAGGACGATGTCGCTAAGGTGGAAGGCGCGCCTGCCGCGCGCATTCTCGAGGAGATCAAGGCGAAGGCGGTACTGCCGGTGGCGGGGGGGTAGTTCTATGAAGACCGAGCAAGTCGAAGCTCGGGGCGATCGACTGCTCGCGAACGTGACGCACTTCTCCCGCGCGCTGCATCGTGTCGGGTTGCCCATCGCGCCAGACAAACTCATTCACGCGGTTAATGCTGTCCGGGTGGTAGGTATCGATCGGCGTAGCGACCTTTACTGGACCCTGCATGCGGTCTTTGTCAATCGCCCCGAGCAGCGGGAGCTTTTCGACCAGGTCTTCTATCTCTTTTGGCGAGACCCGGGTGTGCTGGAGCGCCCCCCCACTGGCACGCCGGCCGCGGCGGAGGATAGCGTTAGCCTCAGTCGCCGGGTGATCGAGTCCCTGTTGCAGGATCGCGCTGGCGGCGTGCGGCAGGAGCCCCCAGAGGTTGAGATAGACGCGCGGTTGAGTTGGTCTCGGGACGAGCGTCTAAAGGCCAAGGATTTTGAGGCCATGTCGGCGGAGGAAATCGCCGAGGCGCAGGTCGCCGTGCGCGAGTTGGCGCTGCCGATCAAGGCGGTACCGAGCCGCCGTTTTAGCGTCCACCCGTGGGGTACGCGCATTGACACGCGCAGGACGTTACGCGCGTTGCTTCGGGCGGGCCCCGATACCATTCCGCTGGTTAGGCAACGTCGCCGTGAACTGCGACCGCCCTTGGTCATGTTGTGCGATATCTCCGGTTCGATGGCGACCTACACGCGCGTATTCCTGCATTTCGCCTACGGCATGATGAACCAGCATCCCCGAGTGAGTACGTTCCTCTTTGCCACCCGTCTCACCAACATCACCCACCTTCTCCGTGAAAGGGATGTCGACCTGGCGCTGGACCGAGTCGGCCGATTCGTTGAGGACTGGGAGGGTGGTACGCGTATCGGTACCTGTCTGCACGAGTTCAATCGCGATTGGTCCCGGCGTGTGCTCGCTCAAAATGCGATCATGGTTCTTTTAACCGACGGTCTAGATCGTGACGCCGGAGAGGGGTTGGCGAACGAGATGGAGCGTTTGCAGAAATCTTGCCGGCGACTGATTTGGCTGAACCCGCTTTTGCGTTTTGACGACTTTCAGCCGTTGGCGCTCGGTGTTAAGACCATCTTGCCCCACACTGACGAGCTTCGTTCCATCCACAACCTTGAGACCGTAAGCGAGTTGGCTACTGCGCTGAGCTAAAGGGTGGGCATTCTTAGCCGTTTGCACGGCCCCCTATTTATTCCTGGTAGCTAGGGCTTTTTCGAGCAATTCCCCGTCCGTGGGGCGTAGCTCTAACTGGTAAAATAACCCTCGCCTGGGACGAAGAAGAACAATATTGCGGGTTATCAGAGATCGTAGACATGAATTTTGTAAACGAGCAGAGCCATGCTCATCCAGATAACCGGTGATCTTGTGTGAAGTTGCTGCGCATCATTTTTCCAGATGGCATTACCCACGGCATAGTGGTTTGGTTTCTGATCGGATCATTGCTGGGCGGAATGATCTTTATCGATGAGTATCTGCTCGAGACGTCTTTTCTCGAGATTCCCGAGATTCCCGAGATTCCCGAGATTACGCTCCCACCCACCTGGAATCAGGCTGCGTATGACTCCTATCTGAACGGGATTGACCACGGGCGCGACGGTGACCACGAACGATCGGTCGAGCAGTTAACTCAGGCTCTCGAGGAGGATCCCGAGTTCTCGATTGCGTGGGCCGCGCTCTCGCGGGCGCACAGTGCGATGTATTTCGACGGAATCGATCCCACCGACGAACGGTTGGTCATCGCCCGCGCCGCCGTCGACCGGGCGTTTCAGCTCGACGCTGACCTTCCGGAAGCCCATCTCGCGCTTGCCTACTACTACTATCGTGGGCCGCGCGACTACGAGCGAGCGCTCGAAGAGCTTGCGATCGCCGAGCCGGATTTCCCCGAGGATACCGACCTGCTTAGGACGCGCGCATTCATCTATCGCAGCACGGGAGAGTGGGATGCGGCCCTTTTTGAGCTCGGCCGTGCTGTCGAACTTGAGCCACAGAACGCGGAGCTACTCGAGCAACAGGCACGCACACACATCGCGCGTCGTGCTTACGTGTTTGCAGATTCGCTCCTCGACCGTGCGTTGGATCTCGTACCCGAGAACGAGAGCCTGCGGATAGAGAGAGCGTTGCTACCCTTGCGCAGGAATGGCGAGACGGGTGCTCTTCACGCTGCGTCCGTGAGCGCGCTCGGCTCGGGCCGACCGTGGATGGCTTGGTTGGCGGCGTTCGTTGATAGGGACTATGACGCCGCCCGTCGTGCGCTGGATGAGACAGCGAGCGACACGCTGATCTGGCAGGATGGGTACCTGCCGAAGGCGCTCGCCTACGGCCTGACTCAGCACGCTGCTGGGAACGTGGACGTCGCGCAGCTTCACTTCGAGGACGCTCGGGAGATACTGGAACAGGATCTGCAAACGGATCCGGACAACCCGGATCTGTTGATCGCGCTCGGTGAGGCTCTCGCTCATCTAGGTGCTCAGCAGTCGGCCATCCGTGTGGCCCAGCGGGTCACCGAAATGCCGCGGGTGTCGGGTGATGCTTTTACGGCCCCGCGTTATCGTTTGGCCGCGGCACGGGTCTTTGCGGCGGCGGGAGACGGCGACGCCGCGAGCGATGCACTTGAGGCATACCTAACCTCACCGGGGTTTTTCTCCCTCGAAGGGGCTGTAGCGGACCCGCGTTTCGATTCTGTGCGTGACGAACCAGGCTTTCAGGTGGTGGTGTCTCGATACCGCCGTTGATCGTTGGTCTGCCGAGACTGGCCCCTGGTAGAGGTGTCCAGGCGCGCATCGTAATGATCGCTGCTGTCTTCGGACGCTACGTTATCTGATAAGCCTGTCCTCGAAAAGCACCTCACCGTCGACGTGATGATTGCGCAGCGTTAGGGTTGGAAGACCGTCCATACGCTCCGCCGTCACGGACAGGAAACCACCGATCACGTTCACGTATAGGTGCTCGGGGCGGACGTCGCCCTGCGTCCAGGTTCCAGCATGCGCGTCGCTTGCCGCCCCAGTTGCATACTCACGCAGCCCCGTCTCGTCGTGCACCGAGACATATTGCCAATGACGGTCGCCAGTGATGACGATCATATCGTTCTCGACCAGAAAGGCTCGTAAGTCTCGTGCTTCGGTGCCGAACGATTCGGTGGCATGGCTATCGAACTTGACGGGAGTGTCCGGACCGACGAAAGGCGTCGGGCTGATGAGGATTCGGAACGTAGCATCGGATGCTTCAACGGTCTCCTTGAACCAGGCCGTTTGGTCCGCGCCCCAGATCGTTTTTGTGGGCCCATCGGGGTCCGAATTAGCGCTTCGATAGTCCCGCCCCTCCACGAGCCAGATCTGAACGTCTTGTCCCCAGCGGAATGTTCGGTATGTGAGTTCACTCATGGGGGTCTGTTCTTTGAAGATCTCGACTCCCTCTAGGAACGTGAAGTCACCCATGTAGGTGCTTTCCAGTGTTGGCCAGGCGTCGTCTTGCCACGTGTCGTGGTCATCCTTCATGAAATATGTGGGGATCCGACGGTGGAAATCGAAATTGGTGGAGAGGCTGAACATCCGTGCCCATCCCCAGCGGGCGAGGTCGACGTTTTTGGCGTACTCGTCGTAGTAGAGGATATCGCCCGTGTGGACGAAAAAGTCTACATCCATGTCCAGCATGGTTCTATGGATCTGGAATCCCCCTTCCGGCGTATCCTGATCTTCGTAATCGGTACCCGTCGTCGAGGCAAAAACGACACGCGCCGGCTGATCAGGCGGTGGCGCGGTGCGAAAGCGACCGTCGAGGGATGAGCCGATCGTATCGCCCCCGGTTAGCCGACCCTCGGCGCGCAATTCGTACTCGGTGCCGGCTGCAAGTCCGGTGAGGTTGACCTGGCGAGTGAAATCGCGCTGAGGATCCACGGTTTCCCAGTCGGTTGCGAGCCAGTCGGTCGTGCCCGCCGGACGATAGGAGACGCGCGTCTCGCCCGGCGACCCGATGACGGCACCTTCTATATAGGTGATGGAGGACCCTTCGTCATAGAGGATTATCGGTACCCAGTCGTCCGGCCGCCGGCCATAGGTTCGAACCCTCCCGGGCGGGGCCTCCTGCAGCTCATCAAAGCCTGGGGCCCGATAGAGGAATGTAGGCATAGGGGCTTCGGCGCCGATTCGATCCGGCCGCTGTGTCAACCGGGTCCAAATCACTGCAACGTTGTCCGTAACCTCTCCGATCTTAAAGCCAGTTGCCTGATAAGGGCCGTCCAGCTCGTCCGCGGGCTGTTGACCACAACCCGCAACGCACAATACCCCTGAGAGTAGCCATGCACTCCAGTGCCGAGCTTCATTCATCGCCGATGTCCTTGGTCTATGGCTGTTCTTGGTGCTTTGTTTCCACGAGCTTACTACCGCACTTTGTCCGTGGGCGTATGCCCAAGGCCTGGGTCGCAGTCGAACTGGCCGATGGTGAGGTCCGTCCTGACGAGCGTGCGAGTGCCATGGTGCTCCGCGGTGTAGTAGGCCGGATCATAGGCCGTCCACTCCAGAACCAGGTGGCCGGTTTGAGGATTGACCCAGAGCTTCTCGGTCGTCGTTAACCTCTCGGTGTTCAGTCGTCCCGCCCACAACGCGCCGACCGCGAAACGTGCCGTCTCAACATGCAGCGTACCGTCGTCGAATCGGCCTATGGAATGACCCAAATCCGTTGGAGGCACGTCTTGTGGGTGCTCGAACCGGTCGAGATAGACCACTCGCTTCGCATCCATGAACTCATGATGGATGTGAATCTCGTTGCCGTGTCTTTCAACTCGCGTCGGCAGGCCCGGTGCTGCCCAGGCACGGATGTTGCTCGCAGGGCTGCAGCGCAAAGTCGGGTTCTGAGTAAGCCAATCGAAGTCTGCGTGCGCTGCTTCTCCGGTTGGTGTCAGCTCGAAATGAGAATCTTCGACGCTTCCGGCTTCAGAGAGAAACACTTCTGGGTACCACGTACCGACGATGCTGGTATCCCCCTCGGTTAACTGCGCCCCGTATACGGATTGTCCGTTACTTTGGCGTAGCGTCAGTGTCGTTCCATCGTGGAAATACCCCGTGCCGAACTCGCAGCCCGCGGGGTCGCGTCGCGACCTGAATCCTTCGATGGTGATCGTGGAGCCAATCTGGAATTGCTCCGCGCCTATGCCGCGGCGCTGCAACTGCGACCTCGCCTGCATCTCACACCAGCGTGTCTCGGTCCCACCGGCTTCGTTGACGACATCCAGATACACGAAGGCATGAGGGTTGACGAACTCGAAGCTCGTGATGACCCCCGTAACGGTGACGTGGGCGTTGCCATCATAGTGGGGCGCCCAGCCGTGGTGAGCCAGGGTTAGGGAGGTGAGGAATGCGCAGGATATTCCAGTGACGATTCGGCGCATCGATCCATTCCTTTCTGTTCGCGGTGATTTCCCGCTTAGGCTATTTTTACGGGTCCAAGTTGTCCAAGCGTTCGAAGATATACTGCAGGAACTCGAGGAGTCGAGCAACGAGAGGAGGGATGATGGGAAGTAGTCCGTTCAGGATCTGATAGCCCCGCTGGAAGGGGGTATTTCCAGCGCCTTCTTTTCTTTACGGTACTATCGAGACCATGAGCTCGATCATTTCTGTCAAAGCGCTCTCAAAAACGTATGACTCGGGCTTCCAGGCGCTGAAGGGCGTTAATCTCGAGATCCTGGACGGGGAGATACTGGCGTTACTCGGCCCTAACGGCGCGGGCAAGACTACTCTGATCGGCATCATCTGCGGCATCGTGAACCCGACGGAGGGTAGCGTCACAGTTGGTGGCCACGATATCGTCAGGGACTACCGCGCTAGCCGATCAATGATCGGGCTAGTTCCTCAAGAGTTGACGACCAACGCGTTCGAGAGCGTCTGGGACGAAGTTTCCTTTAGCCGGGGTCTATTTGGTAAACCGGCGAATCCGTCGCATATCGAAAGTGTTCTGAGGTCGTTGTCACTCTGGGAGAAAAAGGACGATCAGATAATGACGCTCTCCGGTGGTATGAAGCGGCGGGTGTTGATTGCGAAGGCTTTATCTCACGAACCCCGGATTCTCTTTCTTGATGAGCCGACGGCGGGGGTCGATGTGGAGCTGCGTCAGGATATGTGGGACCTTGTCCGCTCGCTTCGGGAGTCTGGAGTTACGGTCATCCTCACGACACATTACATCGAAGAGGCGGAAGAGATGGCCGATCGCATCGGCGTAATTAACCATGGTGAACTGATACTTGTGCAAGATAAACGCGAGCTTATGCGCAAGCTTGGTAAGAAGCAGATGACGCTTCAGCTCCATGAGCGGCTTGAGGCAGTTCCGAAGGCGCTGTCCTCAGCCTACGAGCTGGACCTGCGTTCAGGGGGAACTGAACTGGTTTATACCTACGATACTCAGGCCGAGCGTACCGGGATCACGTTGTTGCTGAGTGAGCTCAGCGACGCAGGCATCAAATTCAAGGATCTCGATACGACTCAGAGCTCGCTGGAGGCAATTTTCGTCAGTCTAGTGAGCAAGGACTCATGAATTTCCACGCGATAAAGGCGATTTACTTTTTCGAAATGACTCGGGCCTGGAGGACTATCTTTCAGAGCATTCTCTCGCCAGTTATATCCACGTCCTTGTACTTCGTTGTCTTCGGTGCAGCGATCGGCTCGAGAATCACAGCGATCGATGGTGTGAGCTACGGGGCATTCATCGTGCCCGGACTTGTCATGCTTTCACTTCTGACCCAGAGCATTTCCAATGCCTCGTTCGGAATATACTTTCCGCGCTTTACTGGCACGATTTACGAGGTCTTGTCCGCGCCGATATCCTTCGTCGAGATCACTCTGGGTTATGTGGGAGCCGCTGCGACCAAGTCGATCGTTATCGGGTTTATCATTCTTGGAACCGCAACATTTTTCGTGCCCTTGGAAATTGCTCATCCATGGATGATGGTTTCGTTTTTGGTATTGACGTCCGTCACTTTCAGTCTGTTTGGTTTCATTATCGGTATCTGGGCGGATGGGTTCGAGAAGCTTCAAATCGTCCCGCTGCTAATCATCACGCCGCTGACATTTCTCGGGGGTAGCTTCTACTCCGTGGACATGCTGCCACCAGTCTGGCGGACAGTGACATTATTTAACCCCGTGGTGTACTTGGTCAGCGGTTTCCGGTGGAGTTTCTACGAGCTCTCGGACGTCAGCTTGAGCGTCAGTCTTGCCATGGCGATCACTTTTTTGTTCGCGTGTCTTGTAGCGGTGTGGTGGATTGTCAAGACAGGATTTCGACTGAAGACCTGATTCGAATCAGCGCCAGGGATTGGTGTCAAAATAGATAATTCTCAGCGCGAGGCTCCCAATTGACTCTCTCTGTTCTCTGCCTGGTTTTATTTGCAGCGCTCACGCATGCGCTGTGGAATGCGTGGCTAAAGGTGTCCGGTGATCGACTGATCACACTCGCCACAATTGCGACGGGATGGGCTATCGTTGGATTGTCGTCTCTACCGTTCGTAGGAATAGCGCATCAGGACGCTTGGCCATACTTGCTGGCGTCCACGCTGCTGCATGCCCTCTATTCGCTAACGCTCATATGGGTCTACAGTCTCACTGCTCTGAGTACCGCTTACCCAATAGCTCGTGGGACCGCTCCGCTGGTTGTTGCCGGTGTGTCAGCCGTGTTTCTTGGGGAATCGCTCGGTGCAGTCGGGTTCGCTGCCGTGACCCTCATTGTTATCGGCGTAGTGTGGATCGGAGCGCGTCCGCTAGGGCAAGACTATAAGGGGCTGATGCTCAGTCTGTTCACTGGCGGGTTGATCGGTGCGTATACGCTGGTCGACGGCCTAGGTGGTCGGATTGGCGGTTCACCCCATGGATTTGTCGCCTCGTTACTTTCGCTCACTGCCATCCTCATTGTGCTCGTTGCAGGATTCGTGCACAGGGGTGAGTTCGTTGCCCTGGCGCGGCCCTTGTGGTTGAAGGGAATAGGCGTCGGTATTTTGTCAGCGATGGCTTATTGGATCGTCATTTGGGCCATGAGTGTGGCGCCGATGGGGCTTGTGGCGGCAGTTAGAGAGTCCAGCGTCGTATTTGCTGCTGTAATAGGAGGTGCCCTGCTCAAAGAACGCGTACGATGGGCCGCTGTAGTTCTTGTATTCTGCGGTGTCGTCCTAACGAGTCTGACGTGAGCCCTGGCGTAAAAGTCGAAGAGGGGGTCAACAGCAATAGGGTAGAATAGCCTGTACCCTTTAGTCTTTGTGATTTTTAAAAAGCTGCGCCCGTAGCTCAGCTGGATAGAGTACCTGGCTTCGAACCAGGTGGTCGGGAGTTCGAATCTCTCCGGGCGCGCCAATTCAAGCGGGATCTTCCGCATATATTATCGTTTCATGCACTGTGCATTTCCTATTTAGATGTAGATGTGAGGCATAGGAGGCATCCATGATCAAGGTTAAATACGCATTCATCGCTCTGGCGCTGGCTACAGCGGCCTGCTCGCCGCCTGGCTCCGAAACAACGCAGTCAGAAGGTGCGGCATCCCCCGTCCTCGGAGAGGTCGCAGCGGCGGCTTCGGCCGCCGCGCCCGGTGTCACTATTACGAGCGGGGAACTCAGTGCCGGCGGTGACCAGTACGAGGTTACCGGCACGTTGCCGAATGGCGATGAGATCGAGATTGATATGGTGCAGTCGAACGGAGCGTGGACGGTACTCGAGGTCCAGCGCGATATCGAGTGGTTGTCCGTGCCGGAGATGGTCCGCGCCACGGCTGCCGCCGTGCCGGGTTCATTCGAGCCGGTCCGCGTCATCGAAAGCACGCAGACTGTTGACGGCTCGGTTGTCTATGAATTGTTCCGGGCAGCTCAGAGTGGAAGCCCCTCCGGAGGACCGGACATGGAAGTGCGTTGGCATGAGGGAAGTGCGGAGATGATCCCTTGAAGGTCGACGGATAAATCCGCCGAATCTAACGCCTGATCGATCGTTTAGTAGAGTAGCCCGCGCGCAGCTTACCCAACCCCTCACGTGGTTAGCGGAGATGGTCTTTGCACGGCTTGATCCGAGCTCGGGAGGAACAGGATTGCGATGAACATCGATGCGGCTGTGAGCGAAAGCAACCCGAAGAGCGTATTGAAACCGCTAGTGCCATGAATCCACGCGATCAGCGGCAGAGCCGAGGCCATCACGGAGAAGGTAACGACGGATCGGAGTGCGTAAGCACGGCTCCGCCACTCACTTCGAGCTATACGCCCGACCAAGACATCGTTGATCGGGATCTGACCGAAGACAAACAGCATGAACGTGGTGGTGACTAAGAGCGCCCAGGCTCCAAAGAGCGGCACCATTAGGGCAAAGAACACAGCCTGGAGAATCGTGACCCAAGCGAAAACGGTTCGGACGGAATAGTTGTCGACAAGGTAGCCGACAACTAGCTGCGCGAGGGATGCAAGCGAGAAGACCAGAAAGGCATACCATCCGACCAGAGTCGCTGAATTCGCAAGGTCGGGCAGTCTCTCACTCAAGACCTTGGGAAGAGCGAAAGTCGTACTTTGAAATACTAGACCACCGAGAGCGGTGGTGAATAGAATTACGCTGAAGATTCGGACTAAATTATTTCTTGTCCCGAAAGGCTCGACCTTAGCTTCCCCCTTTTCCAGTGCCGGGTCTCTAACGGCTGTGTTGAGTTCTCGCGAAGTGCGAATAAAAAGGAAGTAGAGCACCCCGATAAAAATAGATATCGTTCCTGGAATGACGAAGGCGCTGCGCCAGTCCTGTGTGTCAATGAGAAAGCCAGTGACCAAGGCTGCGCCCGCGACTCCTAGGTTGCCGAACACGCCGTTCAGCGCCAACGGGACACCGGTCTGCTTGCGCCCTTCTACCACCATCGCCAGACCCACTGGGTGATAGATCGCGGCGAAAATCCCAATCAAGGTCAAGCAGACTGCGATCTGCAGCGGTGTATTGGCAAGACCGGAGAGCACTGAGCTTGCGCCGATTCCGATGAAGAACACTACCATCATGCCTTCGCGGCTCCATTTGTCTGCCAGCCATCCAGCCGGTATAGAGCAGACCCCGAAAGCGATAAAACCGGGTGTCGCGTATGGAATCAATGCGGCGTAGCTGATGTCCCACTCGATGGTCAGTCTGAGGGCTGCCGCGGTCGCGAAGATCAGAACAAAGAAGTGGTCCAGAAAATGGCCCGCGTTGAGAAACATAAATCTCACTCGACCATGCCGCACGGATAAGGTCCTCCAAGTGCGTTAAGCGTCTGCCCAGCAACGCAGGAGATTGTGGTAGACACCGGCCAACTCCACTAGGGCTGGGTGTTCTGGTACATCCTTTGCTAACCGTTGTATAGCAGAATCAAGCTCAAACAGCATAGTTCGTTGGGCGTTTTCTCGAACCATGCTCTGAATCCAGAAGAAGGCTGCAAGCCGTATACCCCGAGTGACCGGTTCTACGCGATGCACGCTTGTGCCTGGATACAACACCATATGGCCGGCCGGTAACTTCGTGCCACGTTCACCGAAGGTGTCCTTCACGACCAGTTCTCCTCCTTCGTAGCTCTCGGGGTCGCTGAGAAAGAGCGTTGCCGACAGATCTGTGCGAACGCGGTGTGTGGTGCCTGTGATGGGTCGAACTGCGCCGTCGATGTGTCCACCGTAGGACTGACCGTCGCTGAATTAATTGAACTGCGGCGGCAATACTTTTAG
>CAYLKA010000018.1:41031-41286 GCA_964384125.1 uncultured Gammaproteobacteria bacterium
AGCACGTTCTGAACGCTAATAAGCATGGCGTTAGTAGACTACGTTGATAGCAAATGTCGCCGTGAACCCAGGGCCGGGCACAACATGCCACGGGTGTAACTGGTCGAAGTACTCCTCGCTAGCTAGGTTGGTGAGGTTTAGCTTCAGGGAAACGGTCTGAGATAGGCGAAAGCGCCCCATCGCGGCGAGGAGTGTGTAACTAGGTACCGATCTGCCGATACCGGTGTTCTGTGACAATTGCTCGGAGATGTAACG
>CAYLKA010000019.1:0-38149 GCA_964384125.1 uncultured Gammaproteobacteria bacterium
GCGGCCGCCGCGAACGTCATGCTCGTAGAGGGATTGGACGTGAGGAACACGCTCTCGTCGGCGATATCGTAGTCCTCGGGTGAGCCGCCAAGATCCGTGGCTGCGATCTCCTTCAGTTTCTGCAGGGCATCTATCGCTGCCACATAGCTCGTGCGGGTGCAGGTGAACGACGTGTTGCTGCCTGTCTGAGTTGGGGCCCAGGCTAGATGCTGACGGCTATCACCGCGCACGACGATGCAATTCTCCCAGTCGTATTTAAGGATCTCCGCGGCGACTCGTGAGGTCGCCGTATGAGAGTACGTACCGAGATTTCCGACCCCCGTATGGATGTGCAGCATGCCGTCCGGCGTGATTCGAACCAGGCCGTCGTAGCTGTTGCGCCCCGCGGAGTGGTAACACTGACCGATACCGATACCGGTCACCTTGGAGCCATTGCGCTGCCCGCTGCGAGCGCTGCGCTCTTCCCAATTGAAGAGCTCCGCACCCTGTACAAGCGTTTCCTCCTGGTAAGCGCTCGTCACCGGGCCCTGGTTGCCGCCGATGGTGGCGTCATTGCCCGCTGCGTTGATGCGCCGGATAGCGACCTGGTCGATACCGAGCTGCCGTGCCGCCTTGCTCAGAATGGGTTCGACGGCTTCTGACATCTGGTTCTGCCCGGGTCCGCGCTGGGGTCCGCGTGGCGGCGTATTAGTTTCTACTGGAATGCCGCGGTACCGCATAGCCATTGGTTGGTAAAGGATCGAGACCGAGTCGGCGGCAGAGTCGTTGTCGCTCCAGCCGGTGTGGGGACCGTTCTCGTTTATGATGTAGAGGTCCACGGCGAGGAGTCGACCGTCCTCTCGGAACCCCATCTTCAGTCGCCCTTGGAAGCCTGCGCGGGCCGTCCCCATGCCATATTCTTCGAAGCGAGTGATGCGCAGCATGACCGGCCGACCGGTCTGGCGGCTTAACAGCACGGGTACCGCCATGATCGGATAGGGCCCGCCCTTGGAGCCGAACCCGCCGCCGCAGGTTTCGGCGATGTAGACCAGATTTTCCTGCTCGATGTTCAGTAGGCGCATCAGTCCGGGGATCATCGCCGTTTGGCTTTGGGAGGAACCATGCAAGAAGCACTTTCCGTTCTCCCAGTAAGCCATGCAGCTTCTGGGTTCCATGCAGTGATGGGAGAGGCCCGCCGTAACAAAGCTCTCGTCCAGGACGACTGCGGCTTCCTCGAACCTCGTGTCCACATCGCCGTATTGCCATTCGGTGATCGGCTGCCCCATGGGTAGCTGGTCTTCTCCAACGGCCGCGAAATCCTGTGCGGTCCACTTAACCGTTTGTACCTCGATGGTCCTTCCTGCGACATTGCCGTCGCTGCGTGCGTTAGGGCCGCCGGGATAAAGACTCTCCAGCGGATCTACCGTAAATGGCAGGGGTTCCAGGTCGAGTTTAATTAGATCGATAGCATTCTGAGCCGTAGTTTCATCCACGGCGGCAACGGCCAGGATCGGTTCGCCGACGTAGCAGGGCTCGTTCGTAAGTATGGGCGTTGCGGTCCCAGGGGCAGCCTGTGCAGACGGAATGTCGTCGGCGGTTAGCACGGCAAACACGCCCTCCAGGGCCAGCGCCTCTGAAGCATCGATGTTCCGGACCCTCGCATGGGGCATGGGACTGGTCAGCAACTTGGCGAAGAGCATGCCTTCGGCGCGGAAGTCTTCCGCATACTTCGCTCTTCCTGTTACTTTGCCGAGAATATCCGGCGGCGTGAAGTCCTTACCCAACAGCTGATATGCCATGACGACCCCTCCACTCGTACTGGCTCGACTCTAAACGGATCAAAGCGTCCGAGTCGCGTTAGTAGCTTGCAACAAGCGGAGGGTACCACTGATTCAATGGGGACTCATCCACATAACCGGGTACTTTCCTGGCGTCGCGGGAAAGGAGCCGGCGTCTTAGCAGACGCCGGCCGTGTCCGTTAGGGGTTGGAAAAAAGGACAGTCCTTTTTTCTGGTTGGTCGCTAGTTGGTGGCGATGGGCACGAACTTCTGGATTCGTTTGCCGGTATTCACCTCGGCTGTATACAGATTGCCGAAGCTGTCGGCCGTGATGTTGTGCACCCAGTTGAACTGGCCCGCCTGTCGACCGCCGCGACCGAACGAGCCGACTACCTCAAAGTCCTCTCGGCGAAGGATCCAGACCTTCATGTTGGCCCCGTCGGCCGCGAAGATCCATTGCTGCTCGGGGTCGCGGGACAGCTCGATATCCCATGCGGAACCTTGAACGATAGTCCATGGGGCGAAGACTCCTTCCTGCACGAAGGTTCCATCCTTATCAAATACGTGGATTCTGCTTCCGCCGCGATCGGCCACATAAACGAGGCCGTCGTTGGATATCCGCACCGCGTGAACCGGGCTGTGCCAGGAAGGATTCTGGAATGACAAGTTCGAGATGTCGGCGGTGTCATCCGGCACATTTCCATAGGCACCCCAGTGCCGGCGGTATTCTCCGGTGTTTGCATCGAACACGATGACTCGGCGGTTGCCATAGCCGTCGGCGACGTATAACTCGTTGGTCTCAATGTCGACAGTGACATCAGCCGGCCGCCCGAGGCGCTGAGTGTCGTTGCTGCCGCGAGTTTCATTCCACTGCCCGATCGTGAGCAAGTGTTCGCCATCGGGGGTGAACTTGAGCACAACGTGGTCACTGCTGCCGTTACCACCAACCCACACGTTATCTTCATGATCAATAAAAATGCCATGTTCCTGGGTTGGCCAATCTTCAGGTGAATCCCACCCAGCGGAATCAGCCACGTTTGCTGAACCATAAGAGGTATCAAGAACGGACTGCTCCTGATTCCAAGTAGGACCACCCCATGCCTGGACAACTTCGCCAGCAGGATTAAAGGCCATGACTGAAGGGGCTGGGTAGCAGCATTCAGTTGCCGGTGGATTTTGTACGGCTCCAAGTTCGTGAGCGGTGAGTGTGCGCGGACGTTGAATGATCCAGATATTGTCTTGACTGTCGACGGCGATGCCCGAGACTTGCCCGAGAATCCAATCATTGGGCAGTTGCTGTGGCCAAGATACATCGACTTCATACTGGGGCGAGTCACTAGCGCCAGTCGCCGTAGCCATCGTGGTTTGCGTCTGGGCTACGTTGATCGCTGTGTCTTCGGAAGAGCAGCCTGCCAGCAAAAACAATAATGCACAGCCCATGCTGAACTGTTGGAGGTGGGTCGTTCTCATCGTGGGTTCCCCATGACGATCGGATCTGCTGTGCCCGATCTTGCTTCAGTGAGCCAAGCGTAACCGAATGCGCTCTGAGCGGCAAAACTCCGCGAGGGAATCGTAGATTATTATTCGTAAACTACTGATTAATTAGCTCAAATCGAAGCTGACCAGCGAGTAATTGACGCAGCGGAAGTGGCTATGCTGGCCGTGTTGCCCGAGATTCTATTAAGGCCAGGGAGTATTTCCGGCTCCAAGCCGTCACGAAAAGCCGGCCCTAGTCCGTTCCAAAGGACCGACATTTACACATTATGTAGGGGGCTGTCCCGCGACCGGCTAGCTACCAGGCGATACACGGGCGTGCATAATGAACGTCACCAATAAAGGATGAACCGGGATACCGATGGCCTTCAAACCGACTTGCGATCTCTATGACGAGCACCTCGATTCGGCGCGAGTGTTGACCATTCCGCTAATCAATCTCGGAGGAGCCAGCGAGTTCTGTGGAACTGCTGTCACGGTCAAGTGTTTCGAAGACAACTCTCGCATCAAAGAACTCGTCGCTGGGGACGGTGACGGTAGAGTGATGTTGGTCGATGGTGGGGGCTCGCTGCGTTGTGCTCTCGTGGGAGACGTTCTTGCCGGCGAAGCGCAACGCAACGGTTGGGCTGGCGTCATCGTTTTTGGTGCGGTGAGGGATAAAGTCGCACTCCGTGGTCTCGACCTGGGGGTGATGGCCATTGGCGTTACTCCACGTAAGTCTGTCCGTCGGGGGGAAGGGCAGGTTGGCGTCCCGATACAGCTAGGGGATATTTGGTGTCGCCCGGGAGATATCGTCTACGCGGACGAGGACGGTGTCCTCATTTTAGACTCTGAGTAGGGGATATTTCCCCTATTCAAAGGAGGTTCGTGAACCCGACCGAGCGCAGGCCTGGGATCAGGTTGCCGAGTACGGATGTGGGCCAGGGTACCCGGAGAAGTTGGTGGAAGAGAAGATAGGCGATCACCCACACTCCGAGGCTCACGGCGAGGGTCGTTTTCCAACCTTCTTTAGCTTCGATACGAAGATATCCGACCAGGAAGATCAGCATTGCGGGCAAGAGTCCCACGAGCAGTGCGGCAATGAGAATAAAGAGACACCAGCCGAAATAGCGTAGTGCCCGTCGCTTGGTTTCCTCCGCACTCAGGTTACTGAGGTCCGACCCTGACTCTTGGGCGTGTGTTTCGGCCTCGGCCTTCTCCAGGGCACCGGTCGGATTGATGGCTTCCGTCGTCACAAAAAATGTCCAGCCGAGTTGCCAACTCGCAAGGAGTAACCCCACCCAACCGACAACCTGGGGTACGAGTCGCGCGCCGAAGTCCCACTGCCAAGAGCCAATAATCGCCGCCAAGAAGAACACAATAACCGCCACGTTGAACCAGACCGCGGAATCGATGCTGTCGTGTTTGAAGGCGATGGTTAGCTTGTTTGTAGCTTCCCGTCGGCGTAACAGAAGATCGGAGGCGATCGGCTTTAGGAGGCTGTAGGCGGTGACCAGGAAAACACCGATGACAATTGGTCGAGAGAGCCAGTCAGTGCCATAACGTTGGAATGATATGAACATGTAGCGTTCGAGCAGTCCACCGAGGACCAGACCGAGCAACAATGGAGGGCGCGGCCAATCTACGCGCTTCATCACCCAGCCGAGTAGTCCGAACCCGAGCAATGCAACCACATCCCCCCATTGTCGGGTTGCTTGGAAGGCGCCGATATATGTGATGGACAGCACCACAGGTGCGAGGATGCCTACCCGAATTTTGGCAATACCCGCCAGTTGCCGCGCGAACACGAAGCAGATACCGCACCCGAGCACATTTGCCAGCGCAACGGTCCAGACCAGCGTGTAAGTTACATCCAGTCTGCTCGTGAGCATGTCAGGGCCGGGTGACAATCCGTGGATCAGGAAGGCACCCAACAGCAGGGCCATCGCCGCGGTGGCGGGCACTCCGAAGGCGATGGTGGATACTAATGCTCCACCTTCTTTGGCGTTGTTCGAACTCTCAGAGGCGATCACGCCCCGCACGTCCCCCTTGCCGAACGTTTCTGCCGCGCCTTTTTCAGTGCGCATGGCATGCCCATAGGCGATCCACGGGATGACCGGCGCTCCGATGCCCGGGACCGCGCCTAGCACGCTGCCGATACCGGATCCGCGCACCACCAGGGAGAAATTGGAAAGGGTGTCCCGGACGCCTGCGAGTTGGCCCCAAGCGGTCGTCACACCGTGCCCCTTGCGCATGGTCCTGCCCGCGATGGCCATATCCGCGATCTCCGGCAGGGCGAAGAGCCCGAGCGCCAGCGGTACCAGCGGAATCCCTTCAAGCAAGTACAGTGAGCCGAAAGTCCACCGTTCGATGGCAGTGTTCGGTTCCTCGCCGACGGTCGCGATCACTAGACCGAGACTTGCTGCGGCGAGGCCCTTGAGCGGGTTGCCCCCGCTTAGGACGCCGATCAGGGACAAGCCGAATACACAAAACGCGAGGAGCTCCGGTGAGCCAAAGCTCAGGATGAAGGGTCTTAGGAGAGGCACGCTCAGGGCGAGGAACAACGCCCCGAAGAGACCGCCCAATAACGACGCCGAGAATGCGGCTCCAAACGCTCGGGCGGCAAGGCCCTGCTTGGCCATGGGATGGCCGTCCAGGATGGTCGATGCCGATCCGACCGTTCCCGGAACGCCGAAGAGCACCGCCGGGATGGTATCCGATGTCGCTACCACAGCCTGCAGCCCGACCAGGAACGCCAGCGCAGTGAACGGATCCATGTCGAAGGTAAAAGGCAGCAGCAAGGACAGGCCGACGATGCCGCTCAGTCCGGGAATGACCCCTAGGGATAAACCGATGACCACACCGAGTGCCACGAAAGTAAGGCGGGAAGGATCGAATACGATCTCAAGCGCGCTGAGTGCCATATCGAACATGTGTGCGCTACCGTCGGTCGAGGCCCAGGATAGTTTTCGCCTCGGATAGGATGTCGTCGGGCGTATCTAATGCGTGATCCACGAATTCAGCCAGCTCTCTACCGACGGTGGGTTGTAATTGGGCCTTAACCGTCGACTCGACCGCGCGCGCAAACTCCGGATCGTTCATGAGCGACGTGAATGCCGCTCTGAGCGCTTCTGTACGTTCCGTCGGCACGCCTGGCGGTGCGAAGAGCGGCCACCCCATGTACGAGCCAATCTCAATGAAATCAACGAGCGCTCGCTGGCGATCAGTAGCGACCAGATCTCGGAGGTACGGCACGTTCGGCAGGCCAAGGGGGTCAGAGGGGCCCATGTAAAGGAGATGAGCGATTCTCCCATCCGTCAGCCAATTTGGCCTGGAGATCGCCCACGCTTGGAGACTGCTGGATTGGCCGTGGACTTCCCCCCGTTCCATGGCCAGGACGACGTCGTTACTGCTTTCGTATCCTGCGACGATGTTGAATTGCAGGCCCAGCAACGCCTGCGCCATGGCGGGAAACTGATGTGCGGGAGAGCCACGGCCGGTCGTGCCGATGAAGAGTTCGCTGTTCTTAGCTTCTGCGATGGTGGTCGCGGGAGCCGTGCTCATGACCGAAACGATGCCCGTGTATTTTAATGCTGAGCCGATCCAGTTGAGTTCACGACCATCGAATCGGGCCCGCCCGGGTTCCAGCAGTTGCGCCGTGATGATGCCTGGTAGGGAGTAACCAAGTACCGATCCATCTCTTGGTGCTGAGCGGGAGAGGTAGTTGGTCATTGTGACGCTGCCACCGCCAGGCATGTTCTGCACTATGACTGAGGGGCTGCCAGGTATATGACGCTCTAGGTGTTCCGCGATGACACGACCGGAGATATCCGTCGTGCCACCGGCGCCCGATCCAACAAGAATGGTCACGGTGCGGCTGGAGTAGAAGTCCTCGACCGTCTGGGCAGAGACAACGCCACTCATAATTAGTGCGACGACTAACACGCAATGTCTTTTTGATGGCAACTAACAGCCTTCTTCTGCACGTACCGTCCTGGATAGTTTATTGTTCCCCTTTTTGGCGTGGAAGGACAGCTTTCGAACGATGAGTGGCACTGAAGCCATGGATCCGGCAGGGCAGCCGAAGCCCCGTTATCCCGATTTCCAGGATCATCTTGCAGAGCTTGAGGCGCGTGGCCTGTTGCGCAGAGTAGATCGGGTGATTAACAAGGACACGGAGTTGCATCCTTTGGTGCGGTGGCAGTTCCAGGGAGGACTGCCGGAATCGCAGCGCACGGCGTTCCTGTTTACGAATGTTACCGACAGTGCGCGGCGCTCATATGACATGCCCGTGGCCGTGGGCGCACTGGCCACGACCCCTGAGATCTACGCCATCGGTATGGGCGTGACCGTGGAGGAGATTGGGGCGAAGTGGCTTCATGCCATCGCGAACCCGATACCGCCGATGCGAATAGATAAAGCGCCGTGTCAGGAGATCGTCATCGAGGGTAAGGCCCTGACAAGTGGGAAAGGTCTCGAGATGCTTCCCGTGCCGGTCTCGACACCGGGCTACGACGCGGCGCCTTATCTGGTTGCAACGCTGGTCATCACCGAAGATCCCGAGACCGGTGTTCGCAATATGGGCACCTATCGCGGTGCACTGAAGGCGAGCGACAGACTGGGCGTCCGGATGGCTACCCGAGTTGGAGGGGCTGGAGGTTATCTGCATTGGCAGAAGTATCAGGCGCGGGGCGAACCCATGCCCTGCGCCATTGCTATCGGGGTGCCGCCCGCAGTTGCCTACAGCGGGCCGCAAAAACTTGCCGTGGGTCAAGATGAGATGGCGGTTGCGGGGGGCGTCGTGGGCGCACCCATCCGCGTGGTGAAGGCGGTCACCGTTGATCTGGAGGTGCCCGCTGATGCGGAGATCGTCGTTGAAGGATTCATAGACACGGAGTTACTAGAACCGGAGGGGCCGTTTGGAGAGAGTCACGGCTATGTGGCGCTAGAAGACTTCAATATGTCGATGAAGGTGACGGCGATTACCAGGAAACGCTCACCGGTTTTTGCCTCCATTGTTAGTCAGGTTACCCCAAGCGAGTCGAGCGTTTTAAAACGCGTCGCCTATGAGCCGTTGTTCCTAGCCCATTTGAAGGATGAACTGCGGGTGCATGGAATCCTCAGTGTCACCATGCACGAACCGCTCACGAACATCAGGCCCGTGATCTTTCTTCGGTTCCAAGACAATACGCCTCGCGAAGAGATTTGGCGTGGGCTCGAGGGGGCGTCCACCTTGCAGGCCCAGTGTGGAAAGATCGTTATTGCACTTAGCAGTGACATTGATCCGTTGAATACGGATGCGATTTTTTGGTCTCTTGCATACCGAATGAATCCTGTGGACGACCTACGGATTGTGACGGGACGAAAGCGCGGTCACGGTCCGAAGGGCAACCAGGGGGAGGAGTCGGGCATCCTTGTGGATGCGACACGCAAGGAAAAAATGATGCCATTGGCGCTGCCGGAGAAGGAGTATATGGAGAACGCGCGAGCGATCTGGGAGGAACTCAATCTGCCCGAGTTGTCGCCGTCGGTTCCTTGGTTTGGTTACGCGATGGGGGACTGGAGCGATACCTGGGAGAGTTTTGCGCGTAATGCCGTGGAGGGGCGCTGGGCGGAGAACGGTGCTCAGACCGAACAGCGCAAGCGAGGTGGAATGGTGCCTGAGACGCCGGCGAGACTGGTAGAGGGCGATGAATGAATAGCTTGTCCTCATGAGTGCCAGCTTCGAGCGAGTCAACTTCAAATCGATCGGTCAGCCGGTTCGGCGTAAAGAGGATCAGAGGCTCATCTGCGGTGAGGGTCGTTTCAGCGATGACTTTAACCTCCCCGGGCAGGCCTATGCGGCCTTCGTTCGTTCGATTTACCCTCATGCCCACATCCGCGATATTGATCTGAATGGCGCGCAATCTATGCCGGGCGTCCTCGCGGTTTTGACGGGTAAGGATTGTCGGGAAGCTGGCTTAGGTGCGGTGCCTCACAGCCCCTTGCCATCAACCCGGTCCGACTTGAAGCTCACGGCGACGAACCGCGGTGAGGTGTTCAGCGGACCCCACGCGCTCATGCCTGCGGATACTGTGCGTTACGTTGGTGAGCCGGTTGCTTTGGTTGTGGCTGAGACACGCCTGCAGGCCCTAGATGCCAGTGAGGCCGTGCTCGTCGAGTATGAACCGATCCCTTGGGTTACCGACAGCCAGGAAGCGGCGACTCCTGGGGCGCCGGTTGTCTGGGACGAAGTCCCGGACAATGTCTGCGTCGACACGACTTTCGGGGATGAAGCTGCCACGGCCTTGGCGTTCGATGAGGCGGCACACGTTATCGGGATGGACTTCAATATCGGCAGAGTCACCGGTGTGCCCCTGGAGCCGAGGTCGATGTTGGCAAGCTACGACGCCGAGACGGAAAGGTATACCCTCTGCGCGGGGAGTAACGGTGCCGTTCGGCATAAGCACCAGATAGCGGCGGCACTGCGGGAGGATCCAGAGAAACTCAGGATCTTGTGCCTTGACGTCGGCGGCAACTTCGGCACCAAGAACCGGGTTTATTCGGAGTTCTGCCTGACGTTGTGGGCGGCGAAGAAGCTCGGCCGGCCGATTAAATTCACAGCCTCTCGCTCGGAATCCTTCCTGAGTGACTATCAGGCGCGTGACCTCAAGACCCACGTCGAACTGGCGTTGAGTTCAGATGGTCAGTTCTTGGGCTTCCGAGCCTCGAATCTGAGTAACGTCGGTGCCTGGGCCGTTTCGTTCTCACCGCTCGGAAAGGGCATTGCGCTCGTCACGGGCGGTTACGCGATTCCTACTGCGACGGCGCGTGCTAGAGCTGCCTTTTCGAACACGGCGCCCACCAACGCCTATCGTAGCTCGGGGCGCCCTGAAGTCACTCACGCGCTGGAGCGTCTGATCGACACGGCGGCGCACGAGTTCAGCTTCGATCCTATCGAACTACGACGCAAGAATCTGATCCCCGCCCACGCTATGCCGTACACGAATCCACTCGGTATGACGTATGACAGCGGAGAGTATGAGAAGAGCATGGACATCGCGCTGGAACTCATCGACTGGTCAGGCTTTCCCGAAAGGGCCGAAGCGGCGCGCGCCCGCGGAAAGCGTTTGGGCCGTGGGTTCGCTAACTATGTGGAGTCCTCTATCGGTGCACCCATGGAGCGAACCGATATCACGGTGCGAGAGCAGGGCGTTGTTGAGGTAGTCATCGGAACGCAGCCGACCGGACAGGGGCAGGAAACCAGCTTCGCTCAGGTTGCGGCAGATTTCCTCTGTCTCCCGATGGATTCCGTTGCAATCGTCATCGGTGATACCGATATTGTGAAATCAGGTGGCGGATCGCATTCGGGGCGCTCCATGCGCCAGGCCGGTACGGTCATCTATCTTGGCTGCCAAGATCTTATCGAGAAAGCCAAACGAATTGCCGCTCTTTTGTTCGATGTAGAAGTGGCACAGGTTCAGTTCTCGGAGGGTGTGTTTGGTGCTGTCGGCAAGAAGCCCACGGTTAGTTGGTTCGAACTGGCGGGTAAAATGCGGGCACTGGACTTGCCCGAGGACCTTTCAGACGGGTTGACAGTCATGCGTGAGAACGAGATGGACCTTGCCGTGTTCCCGAACGGGTGCGCGGCATGCGAGTTGGAGGTTGATCCAGAGACAGGTTTCGTAGAGATCAAGCGTTACGCTGCAGTGGATGATGTCGGGCGCGTTATCAACCCATTGATTGTCGACGGGCAGACCCATGGTTCCATTGCAACGGGTGTCGGGGAGGCGCTTTGGGAGCAGTGTGTTATTGAGCCTGAATCCGGTCAGCCAATCTGTGGATCGCTGATGGACTACACCCTGCCCCGCGCGGACGAGCTGCCCATGTTTTATACCGCGTTCAATGAAGTACTCTCTCCGACCAATCCATTGGGTATTAAATCGGGCGGTGAGGGGCCGACGACGCCGGCACTTGCGGTGATCATTAACGCCATTGTCGATGCGCTCAGGGAGTACGACGTTCGAGACATTGAGATGCCGGCGACGCCCTTTCGTGTTTGGACCGCTATTCGAGATGCTCAGGGCGCCGATGGAGGGCGTGGCACGTGAGCAGGTATGGCAAAGTCGATCTGATCTGTTTCCCGGGCGCTCCGAATCTGCCGATCTTTGCGGCACTCGAACTTGGATTGTTCTCTGCCGCCGGTATCGATGTGCGACTTGAAACGACGCCGAGCTCGATTTATCAGATCGAGAACCTGGTAAACGGCGAATTTCAGATCGCTGGCACGGCTTTCGACAACGTGGTCGCCTACCGTGAGGGTCAGGGGGCCGTGCAGCTGGCGGAGCCCCCCGATCTATTCGCCTTCATGGGTGCGACTCGTATCGAGCTCTCGTTCGTGGTGGCACCGAACATACAAACTTACGCTGATTTGCGTGGGCGCTCGATTGCTCTGGACGCACTCGCCACCGGTTTCGCGTTCGTGCTCTACGACATGCTTGAGAAAGCCGGCCTCTCAACGGACGTCTGCGAGCTCGCTCCGGTGGGCGCGACGCCAAAACGCTGGGAATCCGTGAAGTCTGGAGAGCATGCTGGGACTCTGACGATCGAACCGTTCACTAGTATAGCTATCGCCAACGGATTCAACGTGCTGCAGACCAGCCTCGAGACGGTTCCGAATTACCAGGGGGGAGTGTTCGCCGCAGGGCGTGCCTGGGCGGTAGAGCACCCTGACTCTGTTGACGCCTTTATTCGGGGCTATCTGGCGGGGCTGGATTGGACGCTGACACCCGGCAACTATGAAGCTGGAAAAGACATCCTCTTGGCCAATATGCCCGCCATCAAGCCCGGTGTGGCTGATGCCGTGGTGACAAAACTCCTGAACCCGGCCACTGGCCTTACTCCGGGAGGACAGGTTGACACCGCAGGTATCGAAACGGTCCTCAGCCTGAGGAGCCGTTATGCGACGCCGTCCAAGCGGCTCTCGGATCCCTCGCCCTACCTCGATCTCAGCTATCTCCAGCGAGCCAAAGAAGTCGATTGATAGGTCAGCGGCGCACGAAAAGTGGTGGTATTGAGACCGCTCAAGTTCTATGCTCTGTAACTACAATGGTCGTCCCTGAGCGTACCGTGGGGCTCGCCTAAACGGAGGTCAGAAGCATGAAGTCGGAAGACAAATCTAACCCTGATACGGTCCAGAAAGAAGACGCAGTCGAGGGCGTCAGTCGTAGAGACTTCCTATCTTCCGCCACGGCTGCAGGACTCGCTGCCGCCTCACTCGGCACGTCTGAGGAAGCCCTTACGCAGGAGATTGCCCAGACGCGGGTGGCTGCGTTGGCTCCGCCTAGCGCCAGACAACAGTCGATGGAAGACGACACTCCGGTCGGTTATAGCTCAGAAGAAGCCCAAGAGTACTTCGTAAAGAATCCAGGTTCCGACTTCATGGTGGACATCCTGAAGCACCTGGGCTTCGACTATGTCACCACGAATCCGGGCTCGAGTTTCAGAGGCATCCACGAATCTATCGTGAACTACGGGGGTAACCAGGCACCCGAGCTGATCGCGGCGAACCATGAAGAGATCGCCACAGCCATGGGCCACGGTTACTACAAGGTCACGGGCCGGCCTCTCGCCATGCTCGCGCACGGTACCGTGGGGCTCCAACATGCCGCCATGGCGGTCTACAACGCCTGGTGCGATCGGTCACCCATGGTGATCCTCGCCGGTAACCATCTGGACGTCCAAGATAGGCGTCCGGGCGTGGAGTGGTCGCACTCGGCGCAGGATTGCATAAGAGTCGTGCGGGACTACATCAAGTGGGACGATAACCCGGTCTCCCTGGGGCATTTCGCCGAATCCATGGCCCGCGCCTACAAGATTGCCATGACACCGCCTATGGGTCCGGTTGCAATCTCCCTGGACGGTCATCTGCAGGAGATGGAGATTGGTGACCAGCAACTCATGATGCCCGCTATGACACCAACTCAACCCCCGAGCGGTGACTGGGCTGCTGTTCAGGAAGCGGCCGATTGGCTAGTGGAAGCCGAGAACCCGGTAATCGTAGTCGACCTGATGTCTCACGATCAGGAAGGTATGGAGCGTTTGGTCGCGCTGGCTGAGGCGCTGCAGGCGCCCGTCGTGAACCAATACGGGCGAACGAATTTCCCGAATAACCACCACCTCTCCCAGGGTGCAAACGTTATTGCGCAGGCAGACCTGATACTCGGATTAGAGCTCTATGACACTTGGGGCACGATCAACTCGCTACGCGACCGCGTGCATAAGGACGAGCTGAGAAGGGCTCGTCCGGATGCCCGCGTGATCGACATCGGGACGAAGGAGTTGTTCTGGAGGTCGAACTATCAGAGCTTCCAGCGCTATTACGCTGCAGATCTATCAATCTCGGGCGACGCTCAGACAACGTTGCCGATTCTGACCGAGGCCGTGCAGTCGGCGATGTCCCGTTCCCGGCGTTCTTCGAACGGCGAGCGGGAGGAGCGCTGGCGCGCCGCACACCTCAGGGCCCGCGAGCAGGCGGTCGATGCTGCGCGGTACGCGTGGAACGCGAGCCCGGTAAGCACGGCCCGGCTCTATGCTGAGCTGTGGAATGTCGTTAAGGATAGGGACTGGGCTCTAGTGTCCGATGATAACCAGCAGAGTCGTTGGGCACGCCGACTGTGGCCGATTGACAAACATTATCAGTGGATTGGCCGTTCGGGCGGCGCTGGCCTCGGCTACGGGGTTCCATCTGCGTTGGGTGCGGCACTCGCACATCGTCCTGAGGGGCGGTTAGCCATCAACGTGCAGCGTGACGGCGACATGATGTACGTGCCCGGCACGTTTTGGACTGCTGCCCACCACGGTATTCCGATGCTCACGGTGACGCACGACAACCAGGGCTATCACCAGGAGTTCATGCATCTGCAACGCATGTCTGCGCGTAGACAGCGGGGGATCGACGGTAGCTCCTGGGTCGGTAACGAACTGCGCAATCCGGACATCGATCTCGCCAAAATTGTCGAAGGTATGGGCGTTTGGTCGGAGGGGCCCTACACGGATCCCAAGGATTTGGGCCCAGCAATTGCTCGGGCGCTTGACGTTGTAGACTCGGGTGAGCCCGCGTTCGTGCACGTTCGGACTCAGCCGCGATAAGGGGAGTCTCAGATGATCATTCCGAGGGCTTTTTACCCTTTTGCCTTGGCGGTGTTATCGCTTTGGTTCGATGCGAGCCTGGCGCAGGACGCCACGGAGGAGGGTCGGGCGCTGTTCGAGAGCCACCAGTGCTGGCAGTGCCACGGCTATGAGGGACAGGGAGGAGGGGCCGGCGTGCGGCTCACCCCTATGCTCTATCCGTTCGAAGCGTTTGCGCAACTGGTGCGGCACACGAATTTGATGCCCGCTTACTCGCCAAATGTGCTGAGTGATGAGAACCTTCGGCTGATATGGGAATTCGTGCGCGCTATTCCCGAGCCGCCGGCTCTCGAGGATATCCCGGAGCTTAATCTCTAATAGCGCGGGCGGATTCCCGGTCGGGGGTTGCTCCGGAATGGCAACAGGAAAGCCGGAGGGGAGACCTGCGCAAGTCCCTCTACCGCTCTTCAGGAGGGATTCATGTCAAGACGACGATTTCTTCAGGCGTCCGCACTGCTTGGCGCAGGTGCCGGAATGGGTGGTTTTGCAATGACGGCCGCCCACGGCCAGGTGACGCGAGGCGGCACCGGACCTCATCGCATCCTCATGTCCGGGTACGGGCCGCCCACCACGAGTTTCAGCCTTGCACTGAAGAGGATAGGTGACCGGCTCGAGGCGCGCTTCGGTGACCAGGTCGACATTAAGTACGTCTATAACATCCTAGACTTAGGATATCGCGGGCTAGACATTCTGTGGCTCGTAGAAGACGGTGTGTTGACGCTTGGCTACCAGTCCAGTAGCTACCTAACCGATCGGGTTCCCGAGCTTGGGCTGGTGGATCTCCCGTTTCTTTTCTCGGATAACATTAGCGCTCGCGCTGCTATGGATGGGCGGCTCGGGGAACTCCTTACTGCCAGAGTCGAGGCCGAGACCGACTACCGGATACTTGGCTGGTTCGAGAATGGGTTGAGGCACATCTCGAATCTCGTTAGACCTGTGCGAACGCCGGCTGATCTAGCGGACTTGCGGATCCGCGTATTGCCGAGTCAAGTACACGCGCGCACGTTTGAGCTTCTCGGGGCCCGACCCGAGATCATGGATCTGTCTGAAGCCATCGAGCGGGTCAAGGCTGGCACGCTGGACGCTCAGGAGAATCCATTTGCCAACACGGTGACCTACGGTGTGCACAACTTCCACCAATTCCACACGGCCAGTAATCATTTTTATATCTCGCGCCCGATCTTCCTGCACCGTCCGACGTTCGAATCTTGGCCCGAGGAACTGCAACTCGAGATGCAGGCGGCCGTCAGTGACGCTGTCGAGTTCCAACGCGGCTTGAAGGATGGAGAGGAGGAAGCCGCCGCGGCTGCGATTCGGGAAATGGGTGGAGAAATCGTTGAGCTTACGCCCGAAGAAGTTGAAGCATTCGTCGATGCAGTGAGCCCGATCTACGATGAGGCGCGAGCTCAATACAGTCCAGAACTGTTGGGGCTAGTAGGCCTTTAGTGTGCTCGGGGGGGTAACAGATGGCTAAGATCAAAGGAACCGGACTCATCGCTCGACTCAGTGTTCTTCTGGGTAGTCTGGTCATTGCTTTCGGCGCGTGGGCGGATGATGCTGACCTCGTTGCTGCTCTTCAGTCGGGCGAGCATATTGCTCTCATGCGTCATGCAATTGCGCCGGGTTCGGGAGATCCTCCGAATCTTCGAATCGGCGACTGCTCTACGCAGCGTAATCTGTCGGACGGAGGGAGAGCGCAGGCTAGCGAGATCGGAGTGCATTTGCGGGAGAGCGGGCTTGCGGAGGCACGTTTGGTTTCGAGCCAGTGGTGTCGGTGTCTCGATACGGCGCGGTTACTTTCGTTGGGGGACGTTGAGGAGCTTCCATTCCTGAATTCACTGGTCTCCTATCCCTCGGAGCGCGCTGAGATGACGAGAAGCCTGAGAAGCTGGATCAGTGAGCAGGACCTGAGCGGACCCACGCTTCTCGTAACTCACTCAATCAACATCGGTGCGTTGATCGGGCGCCCTGTCGCGGAGGGGGAGATTATAGTGGTGGAGCGCACGGCGGTGGGCGAGTTGAGCCCGGTCGGTTCTATTCTTCCTAGGTAGTTGCCTGGCCGCGTGTGATCCTACTGCGGTAAGGCGCAGTCTACGGCACGACGTCGTAGCTGGGTCAGCGTCTCAGAGGCCAACCCATCGTGGTAACCAAGTCGTCAATGCCGGCAGGTAAGTGACCAGAATGAGTGCCGTTAGGGCTATGCCGATATAGGGGAGTATGCCGCGGCAGAGTTCAAGGAAAGGCACCTTGAACGTGGCCATACCGATGAAGAGATTTAACCCGAAGGGCGGTGTCATCATTCCGATTGCAACGTTCAGCACGACCACCGCGCCGAGATGCAGTGGATCGATCGCCACGGCCTGAGCAATGGGCGCGAACAGAGGCGTCAACACGATTATCACGGAGTTCGGATCTACGAACATTCCGGCGATCAGGAACAAGACGTTGATGGACAGGAGCACCTGGGTTGGGGAGCTTCCCTCCATGAACCCTGAGATCAACTGAGGAATATCTTGAAGCGCCATAAAGTAGGCAAGGGCGGAGCCAGCTGTTAGCAGGATCAGTAGTGAAGAGATAAGGATCGCCGACTTTTCTGTGACGTTGAAGAGATCTCGGAACTTGAGCTTGCGGTAGATGACTGTCTCCACGAATATTGAGTACACGCATGCGCCGGACGCTGCCTCAGTTGGTGTGAAGGTACCGGCATAGATCCCTCCGAAGATGATCAACGGTAAACCCAGAGACCAACCTGATTCTTTCAGGCTAACGAGTCGTTCCTGCCAGGACGCTTTGGAATGACGCTCGGTCTGTTTGATTTTCGCGTATAGGTAACAGTAGAGCATCAGCAGCACTAAGAAGACTAAACCGGCACTCAACCCGGACAGGAAGACACCGCCGACAGAGGTGTTGGTGGCTAGCGAGTAGAGAATCATTGAGACGCTCGGCGGCACAAGCATCGCAAGCGTCGATGCCGCGAGTATGAGCCCTGCGGAGAAGCCACGACCGTACCCTTGTTTTAACAACACCGGATAGACGATTGGGCCGATGCTGACGATAGCCGCCGTCCCGATACCCGAAACCGCGCCGAATAGCGCGCAGGTAATGGCCGTGGTGATCGCGACCCCACCGGTCAGGTGCCCAACGGTAGTTTCGACGAGGCGCAGAAGGCGGTTGCCGATCTCGCCCCTGGAGATGATGTCGGCAGAGAACATGAAAAGCGGAATGGCTAGCAAGCTGAACTTGTTTATCCCCTGCATCATTTGCTGGGTTAGCGCCATGGTTGGAATAGGCGGTCCGAATAGCTCGAACGTCAGCAGAGTAGGCGCGAGAATTGCGATGAACACCGGAGCGGAGATCAGCAGTAGGAACAGCGCCAATGATGCGAAGAGTAGAACGGCCACGTTCAGGAGTCCCCTTGTCCGGGTTCCGAGGGAGGCGTGCCCACTTCGAGCATAGCCCTCAAGGCCACCTGGAAAAATGCAAGTGCCATGAGGAATCCCCCGATTGGGACCGGCAGGTAGAAGAGACCGGTTGGAATCTCTAGCATCGGGTCCATCTGTCCAGAACTAAATCGCGTCAAGGTGAAGTTAGCGCTCAGCCATGCGATGTAGGCGGTGGTCGCGGTGCCAAAGAGCCCAATGGGAATGGAGAGCTTCTTGATTGCGTGAGGTGTCAGCAGGCGCTGCAACACGTCCACGGTGATATGTGTGCCTGAGCGTACGGCCAAGTAGGCGCCGAGGAAGGTCAGCCAGATGACTAACAGACGTCCCAACGCCGGTCCGCCGACAAAGGAGATGTTCAGCGCGCTTCGGCCAATAGAGTTCAAAAACAGCACGGCTGTCATTAGAAGAAGGGCGGCGATGACCACCCATCTCACTAGGCCATCTATCGAGTCGAGAAGGCTTTCAAATTTGTCAACGATCCCGCGCACGTCTTCCTCTACTTCAGATATGAGTTAAAGAGCTCGGCGCTCAGTGATTATCTTTCATAGCGGGCGATCTCAGCTTTGAAAGCATCGAGAATGGCCTGCCCTCGAGCACCGTTGTCTCGGATGTACAAAGCTTCAATGCCTGGCAGTATAGCCGCGCGCATCTCATCCCAGTCTTCGTCCGTGGGTCGAGTGATCTCGAGACCCCGCGCTTCGTAAGCGGGTAAGGCCGCCGAGGCGATGATGGAGTTGGTCAACTCTGCCGTTATTCTGGCGCCTACATCTACGGCCTCGCGGATCGCATCCTGGCAAGGTCCGGTTTGCCTGTCCCACCAAGTTTTGGCGACCATGATCACCTGATCCAGTGTTCCATGATTGGTCAGTGCCGCGAAGTCCTGGACTTCATGGAACTTCATGAAGAAGTTCAGAGTGATGGGGTTATCCTGAGCATCGATGGCGCCCGTTTGCAAAGCGCTATAGACCTCTGAGAATGGAATGCCGACTGGGGTCAACCCAAACAGCCGGCTCTGCTCTTTCAAGATAACGGACGGCATGACTCGCACTTTGAGTCCTTCATAGTTCTCCAACCGGTGGAGCGAGAGCTGGTTGCTTGTCCAGACCTTGTATCCCGTATGCCAGATGGCGAGCGACACGAACCCTTTCTCTTCTGTTGTGTCGAGAAGCATCCGCATGGCGTTGCTTCTGTGTACCTGCTCCAGATCCGACCACTCCGGCGGGAAGAAGAAGGGGAAATCCAGAATTCCGATGAGCGGTTGAAATCCGACCAGAAACGAAGCGGGCAGACTCACCATCTCGATAGAGCCAATCTGCAACCCCTCGATTAGATCGGTGTCTCCGCCCAACTGGGCAGAGGGATAAACTCGTGCTCTGATGTCGCAGCGGGCATCCTCGGTGATGAGGCGTGCCATTTCGGTCGCGCCTTGCCCGCGAGGTGTCTCGCTCGGTACGACGTGCCCCATTTTCATCGTGACCTGCGCCGATGCGGTTGAACCCACTGTCTCGAAGCAGAGCGAAACGAGAAACAGTGCAATGATCATCGGCTGGACTGGAATCGGTTTTTTCATTGGTGTGCTACCTCTGGCTCAGGTACCAATCTAGTATCTGCGATCCGGTCATAAACACAACCCCGGGCTTTCGGCGAATAGCCTCGAAGATCTTTCTGAAATACTTGATGCGGTGGGGTACGCCGAAGATGTAGGGGTGGCACGATAGCGCCATGACACGGGGCTGTTCGAGCGACTCCTCGTACAAGGTCTCCAATTGATCCAACGCTCGGTCCGTATACTCTGACGCTTTGTGATGTTGAATGAGCATCATAGCGACATCGTTGTTTTCCTGGGTATAAGGAATATTCACTAGTGTCCCAGCGCGTGTCTTCAGCTCTACGGGTTGATCGTCCAGTACCCAGTCGGACACGTACTCGAAGCCTTCCTCTTTGAGCACGTCCACGGTTTCGTAGGTCTCCATGAGTGCGGGGCCCAACCAGCCGCGCGGCTGTGTACCGGTGAAATTTTTGATGATATCTCGGGTTTTCTGGATGTCTTCGCGCTCGTCTTCGACCTTCTGCATGCTCAGTTGGGAGAACCCGTGCCCCATGAATTCCCAGTCTGCCTTTAGAGCTTCCTCTGCGATGCGGGGGTACTCGGCACAGACACTCCCGTTCAAGGCTAATGTCGTGGGCACGTCGAAGCTATCGAGCACCTCTTTGAGCCGCCAGAAGCCCACCCGGTTGCCATACTCGTGCCATGCCCAGTTCGGCACATCTGGAATCGGCGATCCTCCCGCGGGCGGAGTGATGACCGTGCGTGGTTGAGTCCTGGTGCTATCCCACACCTCGACATTGACGATCGTCCACACGATCATGCGACCTTCATCTGGGAGTTTGAGAGCGGGTCGATCGATAATCGGGGAGTACTCTAGTCGTTCCTCAAGACGCAAATGCTCGGTCATTCAACTTTCCTCTTTAACGGTATCGGCCTATTCGGCATTAACAGGGTTTCTCAGGCACCCGATCTGGGTGATGGAAGCCTCCATGACGTCGCCGGGCTTTAGAAAAATGCCCCGAGACATTCCGACGCCAGTAGGGGTTCCCGTGGCAATGACATCACCTGGTCGCAACGTTAGGATCGATGAAAGGTACTCGATCTGTTCGCTGATGTTGAAGATCATCGCTCCGGTGACTTCTTCCTGCATGGGTTCGTCATTGACCGTCAGGCGCATGTCGAGGGCATAGGGATCATCGATACAACTGGTCGGGACCAGCCAGGGGCCAAGCGGTGCGAACGTATCGAAACACTTGCCTTGAAACCAGTCCATCTTGAACGGATAGTCATCCCGGACGTTGAGATCACGAGCCGATATGTCGTTGATGACGCTGTAGCCAGCGACATAGTCAAGCCCCTCGTCCGCCGATACGTATCGGGCGCTTTTTCCGATGACAGCTGCGAGCTCGATTTCCCAGTCCACCTGAGATGAGAGGTTGGGTAGGATGACGGTGTCGTTATGTCCGATGATCGCCGAATCCGGTTTCATGAACATATAGGGATAGCGCTCGGTCTTTTCAGCTAAGACCGTGCCCATCTCGCGTGCGTGTTTGGCGTAATTGGCCGCGGCGCAGAAGATCCGAGTCGGCCGAAGCGGTGGCGCAATATCGTTAGATCCGAGCTCCAGTGCTTCGAGCGTATCGATCGCGTTAGCAGCGGCTTGTGCCAGTTGATCCAGTTTCGGGCGGACACCCATCCAGTCTTCGAGCAGTTCATCGATGCTTGCGTGCACCCAGTCGGCCGTGATTGACAGTGCAGTTGCGGCTGATTCAAGAGCAAACAAACGCTCTCCTAACACTAAAGCTGAGAGAATTTCGTCGTCCCGTCGATAGCTCGCTAGTGCGTACCAAACCATCCGGTTCCATGCCTTCTAATTCTTTTGTGGGCCGATTCTACCTTGCTCCCTGACCAAATGATTCTGGGCCACTCGCCGGGGTCTGGCTGTAACCTTGGTATGTACACTGTCTAGCTAGTTCCCAAGACAACACTGGCTCGCGTTATCACCCGAAGCTCTGGTGCAAAACTTGGGTCTGGCGTTTAGCCATATCCGCTATTGCCGGTCTGCAATCGATGAGTAGGGTCGAGACTCGGGTCCAATGTAGTTCGCGTCAGGGCAGTTTTATTGTTCGCTTGATATGCCAATTTTAAGTCTTGCTAGCGTATTTTTCTCTTCAGAATCATTAAGCACCCAAGAATCTGTCAAAAGCCTAATTGAATATTGTTTGTTGTATAGAAATGGCATCACTAGTTGGAATAGACCAAAAGTTACTATTGAGAATATAAAGTGAAATATTCCTGTTGATATTTCTCCTCTAAAAATCGGAACAAAAAAACCAAAGAAGAAATATGTCCATGAATATCCTATAAAACAAGATCCTTCTACACCAGATTCCTTGTGTTTAACTTTAATTTTTTGTTGCCAACCTAAAAAAATGCTGCCCAAGATTAATGGCGACAAAATAATGGCCAAAATAATTAAAAAAACTAGTAATGACCACATGCCTATACCGTCCACGATTATGTTCTCCGTCCTGCTAAAACTATTCCACGGCGACTAATGAATTTCCTTCCTTATTTTTCCAGCTCGCCGAACAATTCGTTCAGCTTGTTTTCGAGGGCGTGATGCCCGAGCACCTTATATAGTCCGGAGGAGCCCTAGGGTAGGAGGTAACCTGCCTCCCTAATGAGCGTGCGAGCTTGTGCGCCCTGCAGAAAGCGGATGAACTCGAGTGCTGCTAGGTTGGTTTCTCCACGCCTCAGAAGAACTGCGTCCTGGCGAATCGGATCATGACGTGCCGCTGGGATCCGTACCACGGTATGTCCGCCCGAGTAGGCAATCACGCTTGAGTGCGCGACAAGCCCGAGTTCAGCGTTTTGCGTTTCGACCATGGCAAAGGTCTGGGCTACGTTCTCACCGCGAACGATTTTCGACTGGAGCGCTTCCCACAGGCCCAGGGTTTCGAGTGTCTGCTGTGCGGCAAGACCATACGGTGCGAGACGAGGGTTCGCGATGGCGAGCCGGCGGAATTTATCGCTTGCGAGAAGGTCCAGGCTGCGGTCACCTGTTAGCGCAGTTTCACGAGTCCAGAGTGTCAGTTGGCCGAGCGCATAAGTAAACTGTGTCCCGTTCACAGCGATCCCTTGCTCAACAAGGCGTGTGGGTCGCTCAGGATCGGCCGCGAGAAAGACATCGTATGGGGCACCGTTCAGAACCTGTGCGAACAGTTGACCCGTCGACCCGGTCACGGCGGTGATCTCGTGCGAAGTGGTATTTTCGAACAGCATCTCGAGACGCTGCATGGGCAGGGCAAAGTTCGTGGCCACGGCGACACTCACCTCATCTGCGTTCACGGCCAGGCTGGCCAGTCCGCAAATCAAAATCAGCGTCCGATCCAGATTGGTTCTCACGTCAATCCCGCATTAGCGTATGGCGAGCCGTTGACAGAGGGCAAGGCCACGGATAGTCGTGATCCACCTCCTCACTGTCGTTGGTGCGGCGAGGGCGCATGAATCGTTCTAGCGGTGAGATATCCACTTACGGCCCGGGCTGTTTAGTAAAGAGGGGCGCCCAGTGGGCGCCCCCGTAAGGTCTTCTTTTTTGATTTTTACTTGGCTAGGGGGTCGGGCCGCACCTGGAAGTGCACTACCAATGGGCGGTTTCCTAAACCGCCTTCCATGAGCCATGGAGTTCGATCGCCCTCCGATACCCAGAGGCCACGTCCCTTCCAGCCGGCGTTAGGATCATCGATCCGGCCGTCGAAGCCCTTGCTATAGAAGCCAAGGGGGTAGGGGATTCGCATGGTGACCCACTCATCGTCTACTAGCGCGTGGACGCCATCGTAAAGATTGGCCGTGGATATCGGCACGTTTTCCCCTAGGCCCGCCGAGTTACGTTGGTCGACCCACGAGTAGTAGCTCGCCTCAACGCTGAAGTCGGGTCGCTGCGGGAAGCCGGGACCGGGATATCGGTGGAACGTCCACCCCTCTGGGCAGTGGTCTCCGGTTGCTTCGGGGCCATTCAGCGGTCCTTCGCACTTGCTGCGGTCGAACTCACCTAGGTGGCCGCTCCCGAGCGAGGTCCAGATCACACCATTGCGATCGATGTCGGCGCCACGGGAGGCAAAGCCCGGTAAGGGGATGTTGTACTGCTCCGCCAGTGCCGTCGCCGGCGGATTCGCGCCAGGGTTGAGGCGGACCAGTCGGCCGGGGAACTCGAAACTCGTGGAGCCCCAGACCGAGCCGTCTGCGGGGTTCGGCATCACTGCATAGAATCTCGGATTGATGCGTTTATCCCTCGCCGGATCGACGGGTTCGCTAATGTCTGCGTAGCCCTCGTCACGCTGGCCATTGCCGTTCGTGTCGAGGATGGCGGCCGTCCAGCCCTGAGATCGCGCTGCGTCCTTCGTTTCCATGAAGAGGTCCGAGTCGAGCCAGCCGATGACCTCGCCGCCGCCGCTAGTCCACAGCGTGTTGTTCTCGTCCTCGGCGAACATCAGATGGTGTGTCGAGAAGCAAATGTCGACGAAATGATACTCGCCCGTCTCGGGCTCATAGACGGACAAATGCCGGCCGGCTCTGTTTGTGGCCGTTAGCTTGGCTGACGGATGATCCGAACCCTCACGGCAATAGTCGGGATTGTCCGGTCCGCGGATGCGTGCCGTGTACCAAACGCGCCCGTCCTGATCGAACATCGGATTGTGCGCATTGGCTTTGCTGTCCCAAATACGCTCTTCACCCCAGTAAGCGGAGGCCGCTCCGATGGGATCGCTGTACGTGGTGGGGGTATTTTCATCTCGGACAGGTGCGTGGAAGGTGGTATCGGTGTTAGCCATCGGGTCAAGGATCGGGAGGTCGTCGGTACTGAGCTCGGGTGCACCGTAGATCTTCCCGTATGCGTTTACCGTCGGGTCGCGCCGGTCTGTGCTGATGAGATCGTGCAGATAGGACTTGGGATCGCCCCAATCTCTCACCGTCGCGACAATATTGCGTTCGAGACCCTGGGGCCGCTCGGGAATGAATTCCGGCAGCTCGCCCGCCTCGATTCGATCCGTCCAGTCGGCTAGGTATTTAAACGGGACACCCCTCAGCCGAGCGGCCAGTGGCTCGATCATTTGATGGGCGGCCTGGCCTGACTGGACTCGTCGCATCCAGCGCTGCTCGGAGTTCTCGATGTCCGAGAAGGCATCGGGGAATGTGCGCGTAGAGAGCTGGCCGAGTTGGTGACAGCCGACACAGGTCTGGTTGGTCATGGCACTGATGTACTCGTTCAGTCCACCACGCAGAAAGCTGACCTCGCTTTCATCCGGCAGATTCATCATGGAGTACCAGGAGATGGCCGGATAGACCTCTGCAGCGACCGCTGCACTTGGTGCTACGATGGCGGTGAGGTTCACATTGTCGCCAGGGTTTGCGGCGACTTGCTCCGAATCCGCTAGGCCGTAGCCGCGTACCCAAAGCCTGTACTCTGCGTCCGGGAGGTCGGGGACAACGTAGCGACCCTCGTCATCGGTCACGACGATCTTCGCGTAGCGCGTTTGGAAGTCATCCGTCTCTGCGATGACCCAGACGCCCGCTTCCGCACCATTCTCACTGCTGACGATGCCACCGATGTCATCGCTGTCGAGATCTATTCCTTGCGCAATCGCGCCGGATGCCCAGGCAATGGCAACTGAGGCTGCGCCGAAGAGAATCCGCCGCATAGTGATTGGACCACCCATACTTGTTCTCCTTCTAAACTCTCCGCCTTAAAGTGGGACGCTTCCTGCCGAAGCCGGAAGTTCACTGGGTAATTCTACCCCATGCGGGCGAGTTAGCGAGCCGCCGAAAGGGGCTTTGAGGGGTGCCAGATCGGTGATGAAAATGCTGCTATTGATCAGCAACTTCCCCGATTCCTTGGAGAACTGGATGCTCTCAGGATGTTCCCGTGTGATGGGGTCTGAGAAAGAGGGCGAGCGCATGGTAATCCATGCGCTCGCTCGGGACTTAGGTATTGATTCCAAGCAGCTCCACTAGATTTCCACCGACGATAGCGATTTTCTCCTCGTCGCTGAGGAAGCTGGCATCGAGCACTAGATCGAGCGTATCGGGCCAGTTGAACGGAAGGTCGGTTCCGTAGACGATCTGGTTGGCTCCCATTTCCGCGACGAGGTGGCGCAACCCCTCGTCCGAGAAAACCATGGTATCGACCAGGATCTGATCCTTCAGATATTCGCTTGGCAGCCGGGTATTGAGGCAGTTCGCGTTATTTCGTACCTCGCACGCGACCTCGGTTCGACTTAGGTAGGAAGGCAAATAGCCGCCCCCATGGGCGCCGACGACCTTGAGTCCTGGAAACTTGTCTAACGTGCCATCGAACATCAAACGCGTGAGGAAAGTGGTGGTTTCCAAGGGATTGCCGATGATGTTGCCCAAGTCACCGCGACCCGCGAGACCGTCCTCTCGGATGAGGTTCATGGAGTTGTTGGGATGCATGAAGACCGCCGCGCCCAGCTCCTCGGCTTTCGCCCAGAACGGGTCGTATTTCGGGTCCGAAAGACTCTCGTTGTTGCAGTGCCCGCCTACTGAGGCGCCCCCATGGCCCAATTCGCCCATTGCGTACTCGAGTTGTTCCGCGGCGAGCTCGGGGTACTGAAGCGCCGGAGAGGTGAGCGCAACGAAACGATCGGGATGCTCGTTCACCCAGCTGGCGAGGTTCTCGTCGTGGAATCTCACGACATCGGCTGCCAGTGTCCGATCCGCGCCGTACCACCAGTAGCGATTGATACTCAACGCTTGATAATCGATGCCGAGTTGATTCATGGAATCCAGGCGTTCGGGTCCCAGCGCCTGCCACGGAGCGAACCCGACATCAGAAAATGGGGTGCCCGTGAGAAGGTCGCTGACTTCCGGGAACACGCAGTGCGCATGAATGTCGACCGTCGTCGCCCGCTGGCCGCCGACAAAGACCTCGCGCCTAGAGGATTGGGCAAGCGCATCTCCCAGGCGGGTCATTATGAACGCGCCAGTGGTTGTGCTACCGACAGTCCTCAAAAAATCTCTGCGATTGAGCATTACCCTCTCCTTGATTCATTATTGATCTACGCCTTGTCGAAAACCCAGGACCTAGGTTTTCGCTGGCGGATGTTATGAGTATACCGCTATGGGGAGAGGGCGCTTCTTATGATGCGCCGCCAATCTTAACTAATTGTAATCTCTCACTGTTTTGCTGCGGACTTCTTGTGGTTAAGCTCCCTGAGAGCAATGCTGGGGTGCAGGATGCGTATTCTGCTTATTGAAGATGACCCGACGGTTGCACGATACCTCGTGAGGGATCTCGATGGTTCCGGTCATCAGGTTGATCATTTCGCCAACGGTGAGGATGGTCTGAGAGCGGCTAAGGACGGACAGTTCGATGTCATGGTCGTTGACCGCATGCTCCCTGGGATGGACGGGTTAACGCTGATCGAGGCCATTCGCGCTGCGGAGAATCAAACGCCCGTACTGATACTGAGTGCGTTGGGAGAGGTGGACGACAAGGTCCACGGGCTCAAAGCAGGAGGGGATGATTATCTGGTTAAGCCTTTCGGGTTTCCGGAGCTCTTGGCCCGCATCGAAGCGTTGGTGCGTCGGGCGGCGATACAGGAGGAGGTAACGTCGCTTAAGGTTGATGGGCTCACGATGGATCTCCTGTCAAGGCGAGTCGCCAGGGAGGGTCGGGAAATCGACCTCAAGCCTCGCGAGTTTCAGCTGCTGGAGTATATGATGCGTAACGAGGGGCAGGTCGTGACGCGCGCGATGCTGCTCGAGGCGGTGTGGGACTATCACTTCGATCCGCAGACGAATGTGATTGACGTCCACGTCAGCAGACTGCGGCAAAAAGTCGATAAGGACTTCGATACGAGGTTAATTCACACGGTCCGAGGTGCCGGCTATGTTGTTGGACTCTCTGAGTAACATCTGGCGCAGCACCACGTTTCGGTTGGGCCTGTGGTTCATGACGCTTTTCTCGGCGTCGTTCCTGATATTGGGCTGGTTTGTTTATTGGCAGACCCTCTCCTTCATGGAGCAGGAGCTTCGAAGTGCCATCGATTTGGAGCTTGCTCAGTCCCGGGAATTCTACCTCGAATGGGGAGTGGATGGGTTCGTTGCCGAGATTGCAGAAGAGAGCGAGCGAGACCCCTCCGGCGTCTACATCTTTTTGGACACGGAGTGTCGGCCGATCGCTGGTGACCATGGTCGGCTGGAAGCAAACGAGTCGGTGGAGGTTCTTTGTCGAGAGGCGCAGGAAACGGACGGGTGGCTTCTCTTTGAATTGGATATCCCCCGTGGTTTCAGAGCCGAGATTCCGGAGTGGGACGATAACGTCTACGCTCGCCTGGCTCCTCTCTCGGGCAAGCATCAGCTCATCTTCGGTCGTATGGGCGGTAACATCGATTCGGCGCGTCAGCTCATGGAGTCTTCACTTCAGTGGGGTTTGGGGGCGATGGTCGGGCTAGCGATCCTGGGCAGCTTCCTAATGGCAGGCCGCGTCGCGAATCGCCTCGAGCAGATTAACCGCATCAGCCTGGATATTCGCCACGGAGATCTCTCTAGACGCATGCCGCAGAGTCGTGGCAACGACGAGTTCGATCGCCTAGCGGGCAATCTGAATGGAATGCTGGACCAGATTCAGTCCTTGATGGAAGGCGTACGATCGGTATCGGACGCTATCGCACACGATCTAAGGACGCCGCTGACACGGTTACGGGGGCGTCTTGAACATCTTCGTGATGTTGATGGGCAAGAGTTCGAGTCTGGTGTTGATCAATCCATCGAAGAAGCAGACAGAATGCTCGGAACGTTTAACGCGCTGCTACGGATCGCGCAGATTGAGGCGGGCAGTAGCCGGGCTGATCACCAGGGGATCGATATGGGAGCCCTGCTGAACGACGTCACCGATTTATACGAGCCATTGGCGTCCGAGAATAGTGTTGAGCTCACACTCGAGGTTGCCCGATCGACAGAGATCTGGGGTGATCGTGACCTGCTGTTTCAAGCTATCTCCAACCTTGTGGATAACGCAATAAAATACACGCCCGAAGGCGGGACGATTTGTTTGGACTTTTGTGAGGGTCCGAGTGGTCCGAAACTCGTCGTCGCCGATTCGGGAACGGGGGTTCCGGAACACGAGCGGGAACGTGTATTCGAACGTTTCTACCGCTTGCCAGCCCACCGGGATTCGACAGGTTACGGTTTGGGACTCAGCTTGGTGGCAGCGGTGGCGAAGCTGCACCAAACGGAGATCATGCTCGAGGATAATGCCCCCGGTCTTCGTGTCGTGTGGGAGCTACCGCGTGATAGACTCGCATGAACTATGTGTTAAGTCTCTTTCTGTCACGCGAGTAATCGCGGGTACTCATTTAAATAAGGAGAACGACCGATGAGAAAATTGCTTTGCATATTGACGGCGGGTTTTTTGGCCCTCGTGGGTGCACAAGCTTCGCTAGCCCAGGATATGACCTTTTTCATTACGAGCAACGGTTCAGGTAACGGAGGAGATCTGGGTGGTATTGACGGTGCGGATGCTCATTGCCAGAATTTGGCGGAGTCCGCCGGAGCTGGGGACAAGACCTGGCGCGCCTATCTCGCCACTGAGCCTGAGGGCAGTCGTGGGGTCGATGCCCGCAGCCGAATCGGTGACGGTCCCTGGCACAATGCCAACGGCGAGCTCATTGCTGTAGATGTCGATGATCTGCATTTAAGCCCTAACATCGTTAGGCGCACCTCCCTGGACGAGAATGGTGATCGGGTGTTGGGCCGCGGTGACTCGCAGAACCGACATGACGTGCTTACCGGCGCGATGTCCGACGGCACGGCGTTTTTCCCTGATGACGCTGACCATACCTGTAACAACTGGACCAGCAGCAGCGAGGGGAGTGCAATGGTTGGTCATTTCGATCGCCAAGGCGGTGGCAACACATCTTGGAACGCTGCGCACCAGTCCCGGAGCTGCTCCCAGTCAGACCTCCAAGCGACGGGTGGCGATGGTTTGTTTTATTGCTTCGCTGCGGACTAGCTGAAGCTAAATGTGGGAGCGGCCGCTTGGTCGCAACATTTTGAATTAGCCCGGCTTCGGCCGGGCTTTTCTTTGCAGATTAGCCGAATCGGTTTCGGTCGTGGGGCGCCGCATAGTCGACTTGGGGCCCTAGGGGGACGATCTGCGTCGGGTTCACTGAGGCGTGGCTGCGATAGTAGTGGAGCTTAACGTGGTCCAGCCGAAAAGTTCCTGCTACGCCCGGCTGCTGATAGAGATCGCGCATGTAGCTGGATAGATTCGGGTAGTCTGTTATTCGTCTGAGGTTGCACTTGAAGTGGTGTGCGTAAACGGGGTCGAAGCGTAACAGTGTCGTCAAGAGACGCCAGTCGGCTTCCGTGATCGTATTGCCGATCAGGAAACGCTGTTCGTCGAGGCGTTCCTCGAGCCAATCAAGTGTTTCGAACAAGGGAACGACTGCCTCCTCGTAGGCGCCTTGTGTCGTAGAGAAACCGGCTCGGTAAACGCCATTGTTGAGTGTATGGTAGACGCGTTCGTTAATTTGATCGATCTCCCCCCGAAGCGCTTCCGGGTAGTAGTCACCCTTTTTTGCGCCGACGCCGTTAAATGCGCTGTTGAACATGCGAATGATCTCAGAGGACTCGTTGGAAACGATGGTGCTGTTTTCCTTGTCCCACAACACAGGGACGGTGACGTGGCCCGTGTAACCAGAGTCGCAGGCCGTGTAGATCTGGTAGGCATAATCCGCATGATTGATTGAATCCGGGATTTCGGCTTCGTTGAAGGTCCAACCAGACTCACCCATGTGCCAGTGCACGACCGAGATCGAGATCATCTCCTCCAGGCCCTTCAACACCCGGAATATCAATGTGCGATGTGCCCAGGGGCAGGCATAAGAGACGTAGAGATGGAACCGTCCGGGTTTTGCCTCGAACCCACCCTCTCCGCTCGGTCCTGGTGAGCCGTCGGGTGTGATCCAGTTGCGGAACTGAGCATCCCGACGCACGAATCGGCCTTTAGTCGAACGAGCCTCCTGCGGTTGGCCATGCCATTGCCCGTCGATGAGAAGTCCCAATCTCTTACTCCGATCGCAACCAGTGACGCGATTGAATGATAGCGATAGCGCGGCGAGAATGTTGTCATGGAAGAGAAAATAACCTTTGAGTCTGCAGGGGGACTCAAGTTGAACGGCACGGTGACGATTCCAGATGATCTCGAGCCCAGTGGGAAACGCCCTGGTTTTATCGTGCTACATGGTTTCGGGAGTAACAGCAGTGCACTCAACACAGTGGGACCCTGCCGCATGCTGGAGGATTGGGGTTATGTCACGCTGCGTTTCGATATGCGTGGTTGCGGTAGCAGCGACGGTGAGTTCGGCAGGATTATCTGTCTCGACCAGGTTGAGGATACCCAACGTGCGCTGGATTATTTCCTTGAACGTTCCGAAGTGGCGGCCGATTGCGTGGGGCTCATGGGTAGCAGCTTCGGTGGGGCGGTTGCGCTGTACACGGCTGGGATCGACGAGCGTCCCGCCGCTGTAGTCTCCTCAGTGGCTTGGGGCAATGGAGAAACAAAATTCCGCGCGCAGCACGCGAGCCCGGAGGCCTGGAAGAAGTTCACCGAGATGCTTGCTGCGGGTCCGAAACACAAGAAACGCACGGGCAATTCATTGATGGTGTCCCGTTACGACATCGTACCCATCCCAGAACACCTGCGAGGACATCTTGCTACCAAGTCGGTCATGGAGTTTCCCGTGGAGACGGCGCAAAGCATGTTCGATTTCAAAGCTGAAGAGGTCGTGGGCGATATCGCGCCGCGGCCTGTTCTCTTGATGCACGCGGCTAAGGATTCGGTATGTCCGGCGGAACAGTCAATCGAGCTATTCAGGCATTCGGGCCAACCTACGGAGCTGCACCTGATCACAGACGTGGATCATTTTCTTCTCGCTGAGGGCAATGTCAGGGCAGTAGAGATCCTAAAGGGGTGGCTGGATCGATATTTGCCAGTGACGAGCTAGGGATATTTGGCGAGGGTCTAAACCATTTTCTGCAGTGAACGGACTTAAGCCCAGCCAGCGTTGTTCTAGAGACCAAGCAGCTCTTTTGCCTCTGCGATCACCGACTCCGGCGTATCCAGCTCGGCCTGCACCGTAGCCTGTAGTGCCTCTCCTTCCCTGGGGCTCAACGGCGTTCTCATCGACGTCTCGATGGCTTCGGAGAATGCCTCGTCTTGCAGCATTTGGCTGAAGGCTTGGCGCAGCGCCGCGAGTCGCTCGGCTGGGATTCCGGGCGGAGCAAACAAGGGCCAGCCGATCCTCGAGCTGATCTCGAGGACTTCGACGAGCTCCCGCTCCCGCTCGGTAAACACGAGATCGCCGAGATGGGGTGCGTCGGGCGCCCGCGTGTCGGGAGGGCCGATGTAGGTCAGGAACTTCAATGTGCCGTCGGTCAGCCAGTCGGGGCGGGCGAGCGCCCAGTAGTCCAGCGCTGCGCTTTGGCCGTGGACTTCTCCGCGTTCCATTGCGAGGGTGATTTCTGAGCTTCCCTGGTAGCCTGTGATGATACGCATCTCGAGGCCCAACAGTTCCTTCGCCAAGGCGGGTAACTGATAGAGTGGCGAGCCCCGGCCGGTCGCACCGATGATGATCTCAGTGTTCCGTGCCTCATCGAGATTGTTCACGGGGGTGTCGTTGAGGACCACGATCATGTTGGTGGCTGTAATCGCCGAGCCGATCCAACCGAGTTCTCGCCCATCGTACCTCGCCCGGTTCGGCTCCATGAGTTGTGCGAGAACGATGCCAGGCAAAGAGTAGCCGAGGACCGTCCCGTCTTGTGGCGCTGAGCGGTAAAGGTGATTCGTCATAGTAACGCTGCCGCCGCCCGGCATGTTCTGAACGATCACCGTGCTCTCGCCCGGCAGATACTGTTCGAGGAAACCGGCAATGATTCTGGCAGAGGTGTCTGTAACGCCACCGGGCCCAGAGCCGACGAGGATCGTGACTGTGCGATCCGTGTAGAAATCGACGTTCTGTTCAGTGCAGGCGACGGTACCCGCGAGTAGGGCTACGAGGGTGAGCACTCGGCCCAGTGCCATGATGGACACCGATCGGTGATTCACGTTTATCGTTCTCATGAGTTCGACACATTACCCTTGATTGTGCCATTAGAGTCTAAATGCGATGGCCTAGACTCGCCAATGTTCACGGTGCTTCGGGTTACAATCGAGCACTGAGGTCAAATTGGGGGAGCCCTCGACCGGGTCCCCTTGCGGGAGGGTCAGAATGTCAAACACTAGGGGTGAGACTAAGCTCGAGCATCGGCGCCAGTTCCTTCGTTTCCTGGCCGGAACCCCGGTTCTGGCAGGGGCGGGCATTGTTCCTTTGCTGAGCGAGAAGCTCCTAGCGGCTGACGATCTGCCAGTCGAGCTCATCAAGGCCGCAGATGAGGCGTTGAACGTCTTCGACTTCGAACCGGTTGCTAAAGATCGCTTGCTGCCTGCCCATTACGGCTATACGGTTTCCGGCACTGATAGTAATGAGACCCTACTGGCGAACAGGGAAGGCTTCGATCGTTTCAGGATCCGAGTCCGCAGGATGGTCGATGTTCGCAATCCGGACACCTCGACAAGTGTTTTCGGCATGCCCTGGGAGACGCCTATCGCCCTAGCGCCGGTTGGGGGACAGGGTAAGTATCACCCCGAAGGCGAGATAGCATCCGCTAGGGGCGCGAGGCCCGGTGGTCATACCCAAATTCTTTCCACCCAGACGAGCCAGACTGTCGAGGACGTCACCGCCGCCCGGGGGGCGCCGATCTGGTTCCAGCTCTATCCCTCAAACCACTGGCATGTCGCGGAGGCGTTAACGAAACGCGCCGAGCAAGCCGGCTGCCCGGTGGTTGCCGTTACAGTGGATCGGCCGTCTCCACGGAATATGGAAACGTTTCAGCGTTACGTGCGTTCTGATTCCACCGATTGCAGCCAGTGCCACCTCGAGAACGCCACGACCCAGGAACGGCTTCGGGATCGTGCCATGTGGACGGGCATCGATCTCGCGGGAGTTGAGAGCACGCAGGCGTCTGGGCTGACCTGGGATTTTGTGGAGCGACTCAAATCGATTACGACGATGCAGGTCATGCTAAAAGGTATCGTGACGGCGGAGGATGCCAGGCTCTGTCTTCAGCATGGCGTTGACGGGATCATCGTTTCCAATCACGGTGGCCGGTCCGAGGCCAGTGGTCGTTCCACTATAGAAAGCCTTCCGGAGATTGTTGGGGCAGTCGGCGGTCGGATACCCATTCTCATTGACGGTGGATTCCGCCGCGGCTCAGATATTTTCAAGGCCCTCGCACTGGGCGCCGATGCCGTTTGTGTAGGGCGCCCGTATGTATTCGGACTGGGGGCTTTCGGTGAGGCAGGCGTGGAGAAGGTGCTCAGTATTCTGAGAACGGAATTCCGTCGAGTCATGATGGAGGCGGGCGTGACGTCCGTGGCGCAGATTAACAGTGATTACATCGAGCAGGTCTGATCTTTCGAGGGGGTAGTTCCGTGAAACTCTCAAGCGCAACGATTGTGCTGAGCGCACTCACGCTGGTGTCTTGCGGTCAGCCGCAAACCGAGCAGCCAATACTCGATTCGGAAGCTATCGTCGTCGGTGCGGGAATCGCGGGGCTCTCCGCAGCCGTCGAAATGGGTCGTGACGGTGTGAACGTCCTAGTGCTCGACATGAACTCAGTGATCGGAGGCCATGCCGTAATGGCGGGCGGCTTCGCAATCGTGGACACGCCGATCCAAAAAAGGGACGGCTTCACCGATTCGCCCGAAAAGGCCTACACCGATTGGGTGGAGTGGACCGAGGATGGCAACCCGGATTGGATTCGCTACTACGCAGCGAACTCTCGTGAAATGATTTACGACTGGACTGCCGAGATGGGAGTCGAGTTTGTTCGGGTCCAAGCAGGGTACGAGAACAGTGTGCCGAGGTTTCATTTCACGCCGAGGGGTGCTGTCGACGTGGTGCTCGCTCTCTATCGAACTGCACTCGAACTGCCGAGCGTGTCGTTTGAATGGAACCAGAAAGTCGAACGTTTGGTCGTCGAGGGAGAGCGGGTTTCGGGTGTCGTTGTGCGCAACACTCGCACAGACGAAGAGCGAGAGCTCAATGCGCAGCACGTTGTACTCGCCACCGGAGGTTTCGAGGGTAACTTAGATCGTGTATTGGAAACGTGGCAGACCGACTTACCGAAACCGGATCGGTTACTCATCGGTGCTTCGATACATGCTGACGGCAACGGCCTTGACCTGGCCGAGAATGCGGGGGCCGATTTCTCGTGGATCAACCGCCACTACATCTACACCAATGGCATGTTGGATCCGCGGGACCCGGATCAAAAACTCGCGATTACGGGGGGCAATGACAACGCACTATGGCTTAACGCGGAGGGTCAGCGTTTCACGAACGAGATTGGATTCGACAAGCACATTCTTACGGATGTGCTAGATCAGGACCCGACTCATTACTTTGCGATCTTTGATGAGTCCTCGCGGGATGAGCTTTCCATGCGTGGCCGGGAGTGGATTAAGAATCACGCTAACGGACATCCAGTGCTCGATAATCCCGATGCGGCCCACAAGGCGGCCTCACTCGAGGAGTTGGCGGCTATGACAGGTCTATCTGCCGATGCCCTGCTCGCCAGCGTGGAACGGTTCAACTCCTTGATCGATGCCGGGGATGACGAAGACTTCGGTCGTTTCTCGTCGGTCGATGAGGCGCCACCCCGGATTGAGCAGCCCCCCTTCTACGCCATACAGTTTTTTCCCATGCCGAGAAAGAGCATGGGCGGCGTTGCTATCGACATGCAGGCGAGGGCACTGAATGCAGCTGGTGAGGTTGTGCCCGGTCTCTACGCGGTCGGAGAGCTGACCGGCAGCGTTGGCATCAACGGGACGCACGGTATGGACGGGATGTTCCTCGGGCCGGCCCTAGTGACCGGTCGTGTGGCCGGTCGCACGATCGTGGCTGAGCACGCCGCGGGGGGTGCTGATCTTTCGATCGCGGTGCGACCCGTCGAGCAATCTCTGCCCGATGCCGATAGCTGGGACGGGTCTCTAACGGCTGATGACCTGCGAGGATTTCTGGCGAACGAGCGCGAAGGTTACTGGCACTTTCAGGTGTCCCACGAGTTGGTATTGGAATGGCAGTATGAATGTACCTTGTGCCATTCTTCCCAGGTTCCGTTCTATCCGCTCAACAATACCCAGAGCAAGCTGGCACAGAGTCAGGTCTGCGGCAATTGTCATGGCCGCGGCGTGCCGACACCGTTGGCTGCGCGGTTTGGTAACTGAGGTTTGCGAATAATCAAAGCGAACGACTGCTACACCTAACCTCGCCTCGACCCGTTTGGTTACGAGCGTCGTAGAGAGCTCTTGTTATCAGGTCTGCCAGGACGTTAGCTATTCAGCATAGCCGTTCGTTATCGCGTCAAAAGAACACCCGAAGACCCAGCCACGCTGCGCGCGGTGCACCCGGTGATAGAAATCGGCTGTCTTCGAAGTCGGAGCCGAGAACTTCATCTGCCTCGCCGAAGAGGCCGAAAGTCTCATATTCCTCGTTAAAGAGGTTGTTCACGGTCAGATACAGCAGTGTGGCCTCACTTAGGTGGTATTCCACGCGCGCGTTGAGTACAGCGTGCGAGGAGGTCTTCTCAACCAGGTTGCCTTCGTCGCCCCTCAGGTGTAGACCGGTGTTGAACGAAATGTCGCCTCCAACATGGAGTTTCCCCGTCAGCTCCAGTCGCCCCCCCACTTTGAGGAGATGATCGGGTATCAGCGGCAGCTTGTCTCCAGGCTCGACAGAGATCTCGCCATCGATGGCAGCCGGGTTGTTGGGGCTTGGGATCGCCAGGTGCTCTCTGAAGCTTGCATCGAGAAACGAGTAGTTCGAGAACCAAACGATGCGTTCACTCGCTTGACCACTGATACTCAGTTCCAGACCCTGTCGTCGGGTTTGCCCTACGTTGTCGAAATAACCTTCGTTCGTCAGCGCCCCCGCGCTAATGAACACAATGTCGTCCTCATTGGTGGTACGGAAGGTAGCAACGCTCCAGTCGCCCTCTGCCCAACTGCCACGGATCCCAATTTCATAGGTGCTAGCGACCACCTGTTCCAGGGGAGGGTCGGCAAGAAAGGCATTGGGTAGCCGGCAGGGATCGTCCTCGTCTGCGCAAGTGAGTTCAACCGGTGACGGGACGCGATTCGATTCGCTGTAGCTCGCGAAGAATGTTTTGTCCTGTTCGAACCGGTAGGTGAGCCCCATGGCCGGGTTGAAACGACCGAATGTATGTTGTCCGTTGAGCGCAGTTCCAAGCTGATCCTTGAGTTCGATTTCGGTCCGGTTATAGCGTCCAGAGAGCGTTACGGAAAATGGTCCAGAGATCGAAATCGTGTCGGACAAATAAAGGGCTGTGGTCGTTGAGTGGGTTTTCAGTCCCGTGAAGGAGTCGCCTACAAGGAACCCGCTGGGAATGGCTTGGCGAGTCTCGTCGAGGCTACCGAGTTCAGTGCTGGATGTGAACCCTACGTCACTCTTGTCGTAACTGAGTCCTGTGACGAATTGGTGTTCCCGCTCTGCCACAGCCGTTTGCCAGGTGAGCTGCAGTCCGATCCCGGCTACATGCTGCTCAAGGTCCGAGCGGTTGATCGTCGCACCCTCCATACTTTCGTTTTCCGCGATCGGAGCGCCAGACTGATCGATCACTATCTCTTCAGAGCCGTTTTCCCCTGCACACAAAAGGCCGGGGCTGTACTCGCACTCCTCGTAGTCAGAGTCGTCTCCGTTATGGGTTTGGATATCACTGTCGCGCAGGTAGACATTACCGGTGAGGGATAGCGCTTCGGAGATTTTATGGTCGATCTCAAGATTAAATTGGGCAAGCTTATTTTGCGTCTGATCGGGTCGGGTGAAGATTGCCTTTCGGTCGATCTCCAACAGTTCGACGGGAGAAGCACCATTGCCGATCAGATCAGTGTCTGCGAGGCTCAGACTGGCATCGAGTCGCGTTCGATCAAGACGCCAGCTGAGCTTCGAAAAAAGCTGGGCTGCCTGGGTAGGGGAGAAGTTTCTCCAACCCTCTTCTTCAAGATAGGAGCTGGCCAAGAAATAACTGAGGTTGTCGTCGACTTGTCCGCCTATCTGTGTTTCGACGCCGATCCGCGAGAAAGATCCTCCAAAGATCTCCGCTGAACTTCCCTGGCTCGTGAATCCATCCTTCGTGCGGATCGAAATGGTGCCGCCGAGCGCATTCAATCCGAATAACGGGTTAGAGCCTGGTATCAGGTCAACGGTGTCGATGGCTGATAGCGGGATCAAGGCCCAGTTCACCGTGTCGCCGAAGGGCTCGTTTATTCGGACGGCGTCTTGGTATACGGCAATACCTTGAGGTAACCCCAAGAGCGGGGAGCCGACGAATCCTCTATAACGCAAATCCGGTTGCAGGGGGTTATTCTGCGCCTCGTTGACGAATACGTTCGTGAAACTGCGCCTCATAAAATCCGTTAGGTCTAGCGCTCCGCGTTCACGAATTTCTTCGGAAGTTGCCGTCTGTGCGTTCGACGCGATCCTGTCGGTATCTAAAGCTGCGCCGAGGGGTGTTGTCCCGATGACTTCCACGGTCTCCATGGGCTGTTGCCCGAGGAGGGGTGGACAAAAGAGACTAGCCGTCAGGTAGGCCGTTATTCCTGTTCCTAATCTCAT
>CAYLKA010000020.1:0-1067 GCA_964384125.1 uncultured Gammaproteobacteria bacterium
TCCACTTGAATACCGGGTATGGCCAACCAGGTTTTACCAATTTCCACGGATTCGGTGAATGTAGCAGGGTCGGTCACTGTCATAGTCATATCGAGCCGCGACCCATCAACAGAGGGAGTAAATCGCTCAACGAGCTCGACTGCATCACTCAAGGGAATACCGACGCTATCAAAGTGAGGCCAGTTTACGTTCGTCGTCGTGACGACAAGCGTGCCACCTTCCCAGCGCCCGGTGGAATATCCTAATTTTGAAAAGGGCTGATTCGCTGGGGCAACCGTCTCAGTCATATGCACCGTTCGCAACGTGTCGTACTCCTCGATCCTGAGGAGAATGCTGTCACCTTGCTCGACGATCTCCATCGGATAAGGCTGCTCCATGATCGTCGGCATCCCTTTGGAAACGCAATTCAGTGTCGGGAGATCCGTCAGAGGGTCGAACGCCTCCACAACCACCCGTGACTCGTCCGTCAGCGGGTAATCATCAATGAGCGAAAGATCAAACATCTCTGGGAACGGCCATGCGTTTGGGTGGTTCATTGCTGTGGACCAGACCCGGAAAATACCCTCATCCTGAGGTTCCGCGTCATCCTCGGTCGCCTGCCAAACTTCGGTAGTCCCTATATTCTCAGCCCACCGTGGCTCACCCCAGGGATCGAATACGATTTCCTGTCCACTGGGAAGTAGCGCGTTCAAAACGAACATTGCATTCTCGGCTTGCCTCGCCGGGTGGCCAGCGACCCGTATGTTGTCACCCACGTTCAGCACATCGGAGGAAATGTCCATCCGCCGCATGATGCTCAGGGAATGACTCTCGATCTCATGAATCGTCTGTTGACCCAGCTCGTCAGTCGCCCTGAGCGTGATCAGCACGTGAGGATTCCCCCACTGTAAGCTCATCACTTCACCTTCCAGCTCATTAACACTTCCGACATCGAAAGTGGCGGTGAAACTATGGTGAGCCATGGAGAGAGCCGGGAAAATACCAAGCCAAGCAACCGTCGACCAGCGCAATACTTTTATCAAAGTCAGCATCAGAACCCCCCCCGAACTAGTGTCATTCATGATCCG
>CAYLKA010000020.1:1077-37176 GCA_964384125.1 uncultured Gammaproteobacteria bacterium
ACATTCGTTTCACGAACCCAGTTCGGTCGACGTTTTCTTCAGGAACCTGCGATGCCCCGAGCGACTGTATTGGACAAAAGTGCAATTGAGCGGTCTCAACGCCCAAGGACAAGTTAAATGGAGCCCTAGAAGACTGGTTCTGAGTCCCTTCGAGGTATACGCTTGAGCTTAGACGGGCAGCGCGCGCGTATTCTTACTGTAGGGCAGGCACCGAAGCACGCCATTACGGTGATGGGGCCTTAGTAATCAAGATTTTGTGAGAGCGCCACGTCTGCAGCACCGTCACGCACATCAATTAAAATTGTTTCTGGTTCAATCGCTATACAAGTGGTGCCTGTCATGAAGCTTAAGTTTCACATCACCTTCATCCTAACGACAGCGGTCAGCCTGACGGGATGTCAGCAGCCCTCGGAGACGTCCGGGATGACGGCGCGGAGCATTCCCACGTTTCGCGTTGACCCGAACTGGCCCCAAGTACCAGCCAATTGGAGGCTTGGTGAGGTCTCGAGCATCGACATCGACGCCGATGGTAACGCCTGGCTGCTACACCGCCCATGGACGCTCCCGGCCGAGGAGGCTCACATGGCTGCCCCGCAGGTAGTGGGCTTTGATTTCGACGGAAACTTCCTAGATGCCTGGGGTGGGCCCGGGGAGGGCTATGAATGGCCTCAACGCGAACACGGGCTCCATATCGATCATCAGGGGTTTGTCTGGCTAGGTGGAAATAACTGCCCCGTCCAAAACGAGCCGGGACTCGAACCGATCGCAGACGATCAGGTGCTGAAATTTACCCTAGAGGGCGAATTCGTCATGCAGATCGGTCAAAGCAACTCAAGTCTCGGAAACTCGGACACCCTTAACCTGCACGAGCCAGCGGATGCGGTGGTTCATCCGCTAACGAACGAGCTTTTCGTCGCGGACGGGTACGGCAACCATCGTGTGGCCGTCTTCGACGCGGACACTGGAGTCTTCAAACGGATGTGGGGCGCGTTTGGTAACACGCCCGAAGACAACGACCAATGTCCGTTCGCTACTCTCGACTCAGTCCCCGATGGCCCCGGACCGCCCCAGTTCAGCATCGTCCATGCCATCCGAATTTCGGACGATGGCCTAGTGTACGTGGCCGATCGCGAGAACAGGCGTGTCCAGGTGTTCACGCTGGAAGGCGAATACCTCGACCAAATCATCTATGGTGACGCACCCTTCGCGCGCAACTTGGCCTTATCGTCGGACCCAGAACAACAATTCCTATATGTGGGTGGTGGTGAAGGGACTATGGTATTCGACCGCCAAACACTGGATCTGCTCACCACTGTCGTAACCGACTTGGGAGACGCTCATCACATTCAAACGGACTCACAAGGCAACCTGTACATCGCCGCTACGGGTGACGGACACCTAAGACTGCTGTTCACAGGCTTGTCGTCGACTGGAAGCGAGCAGTAACGCTCGTGCCAAAGATTGTAGAAGGGGAACGTGTCGTGCGCATCAAACACTTACTGGTCATTACGCTTGCGCTCTCGATTACTATTCCCACAATCGTTTCTGGACATCACAGCGCCATAATTTTTGACAGACAATCGGTCGTCGCGTTTCAGGGCACCGTGACCCAGTTCAGCTGGACGAATCCGCACGTCTACATCCACGTCGAAACCCAAGACGACGCCGGCGGAGTCGTCGAATGGGAAATCGAAACCGATGCGACACCCATACTGACTCGTAGCGGCTGGACACACGACTCATTCGCCCCGGGAGATCGAGTAACGGTGCGAGCCAATCCCGACAGGAACGTTCAACGACGACACGCACTGTTGGTATCCATCGCTAAAACCGACGGAGGGACCTTGTCGGCGAGATCGTATTTCCTAAGAGATGGGGACGACACAGACGCGCTCGCTCGCGCCCCGGATATGTCAGGCATTTGGGAGTTGAGCGCACTTGATTCGGAGTCCTTCTATGCAAGGTGGGCAGAAGTCGGCCTCACGGAGAAAGCCATCGCTGCACAGACAAACTACGATATTCGAGCGGAGAATCCTGTAGCACAATGTATCGCACCACCCACTCCAACCATTCTGGCTGCACCCTATCTGAACGAGATTGTGCTCGGCGAGGAGTCCATTCTCATTCGAAACGAGCGTTTCAACGTTGAGCGAACAATCTTCATGGATGGACGCAATCATCCGCAGGAAGGTGAGCGCACCAATCATGGTCACTCGATTGGTTGGTGGGAGGGTGATGTCCTGGTGGTGGATACCACGAATTTTTCAGAAAATCGCGCACCCATCTACGGTAGACCCTCTCGGGCGGAGGGCGTGCCGTCAGGCCTCGGGAAACACGTCGTGGAAAGATACCGGCTGAGCGATGACCAAACGCATATCGCTATCGATTTTATCCTGGAGGATCCCGAGTACCTGGCCGAACCGTTCACCGGAACCGTGAACTGGTACTACGCACCCCATTTCGAGATGCTCGGATTCGGCTGTGACCCGGAGAATGCGAGAAGATTTTCCCTCCAGTAAGACCGACTGCGCCTGCTAGGGCTGCTGTCGAATGATAAAGCGAGCCAAACTCTGGGAATCAGGTTGTAGCTCATCATCTCCCGCCGGCATCCCACTGACGGAAAGCATGTAGGCGATAATATCGACGTACTCCTGGTCATCGAGAGACTCCGGATTCGCTTCCGGCATCGTGGCGCGCGTATATTCGAACAACGTGGCCAGTGATCGTCCCTCCCAGATTCGAAGGAACCTTGCCCGCGCCAGAGAGGGCGTCGAAAGCATGTCTGGATCGTCCGGCGCACCGTCTAACCGCCGGCCATGGCAGAGGCCACAGGGACCCGGATACACAGCCTGACCTCTCTCTGCCTGTGCCTCGGTGAAAACACCGTCCCATACCGAAATCGCTTGGCCAGTTAGCTGCAGTCCCTCCAGCGACGCAACAACCTCGTCGGTGGAGACGACACCGAAATCATTTGTCCAAGCATTGCGAATGTAATTTGCCAGGGCGGTGATGTCCTCGACGGTCAGATCAGGAAATGGCGGCATGACACCGGATCCCTGGCTGATACTGGCCACAATTCGAAGCGCATCCCCGAGCTGTTCGTTGCCGTCCAACGCGGGGAACATCGGTACGCCCCCTTCTCCGGATTCTTTATGGCAGAGCACACAGTTGATCTCGTAGAGCAGTTGTCCCCGCTCGATCAGCGCTGGATCTATCCCTTGCTGCGCGACGGCGGCGGGTCCGACGAACCACGCGATACCAAGGAGCCCGATCACTCTCTTCAACATGTAGGTCTTCTCCTGGGCCGTTGAGCCTTTTTCAGTCAGGACCAGAGGTCTTCATCCAAAAGACCGGAGTCCAAAACCAGTTCCGCTTCGATAACCGCATCTGTTTTCGCTACGCCGTCACTCCGGAAGGGGAAATAGTTCTTACCCGATACAAAAAGCCTGTACTGACCCTTGGGAATATTCACTTCAGCCACACCGCGCTCATCCGTCAACGTCGTGTAAGGGTGGACAGCCACCGTCGCACCCTCAACCGGGGCCCTGCTCTCTCTGTCGATGGCGAGCACCGTTAAAACGCACTCAGGCTCTGGTACAACCCTGACACCAAATCCGGCGACAGACTCCGCATGAGCAATGTCGGAGTCGTGCGCTAGCGCCTTAGCTTCCCACGCATAGCGCCCTTCATTGGCCGGTGCTCTCAGGTCGACCTCCGCATAGTAGAGTGCCGTGGTCCCGGGCCGAGGTTCTTCGCTCAATGTGACCTCCGCACAGACTTCATTATCATGATCGCGAACCTCGACCGTCCAGCCGTGCGGCGAGCACTCCGAGGAACACTTGACCCCGAGCTTGATGGTGAACTTTCCGCCGAGTTCGATAGCCGTGGGCGCGTCCCAGACCAGAATACGCAGACTGTGAGGTTTGACGGCGAATGAGAACGGAATCGATGTCCCGACCGGCGAACCTGTCTCCTTTTCATCGGCTGGGAACACCGCCAGCCAGGTATAAGCCCCCGGCTCAATTGGCGCCTTCACCACGAAATCACCCGTCTCGCTAGCATCACCGTCGAATTCGGTGAGCTTGGCACACCCTATTGAAGCATCGTCCTGGTCTTTGATCAGGAGGGTCTGCCCGCGAAGGTCAGCTGCTGGATCACAGGATACCTTGCACCCGAGCGTCAACTCACCACCAGCATCAACCTCATCCGGCGCAAACTCAACGCTGCACGCCATCCCGCGCATCACATCCTTTTCGGCGGCCATCTAAGAGAGGGCTCCCGGGTGGGGCCAGCACCTCACCGGTAATCGACGGTATGACTAGGCGACTGAATCTTCCGAAGCATGGGTCCCTGCAATGTAGCCGTGAACGTGGCCCTTGCCCAGTCCGTGCTTATTGAAGCCACCCACAGCTTCGCCACCCGCGTAAAGACCGGGAATAATCTCACCCTTCATGTCCACGACTTGTTGTCGACCGTTGACCCTAAGCCCCCCGTAGGAGTCATGCCAAACCACCATGATCGACAGCGCGTAGAAAGGCGGTTTCGCAATGGGGTTCATAGGCGCATCGGCTTCGCGCTCGAATTCCGGATCCGCGCCCGCTTCCACGTAACCGTTCCAGTTCGCTACCGTCTCGGTCAGGTACTTCAGCGGCACCCGCTGAAACTTATGGCCCACCGCAATCTTCTCGGCCAGTTCCTCGATGGTATCGGCCTGAAAGAAATAGCCGTTATCTGAAACATACGGGAAGCGCAGTTCCCACCCGGTACGCTCTACCGTGCCTTGATCGAGGATTGCCCAAAGCGGACCGGAGTAGTAATCCGGTGGCTCGGATCCTTCGTTCATTGCCAACGCGGCATGAAGGCCGTGGTCGTAGTTGTACATCTCCCTGACCCATTCCTGTCGGCTGTTCCGCCAATCCAGCGGCTTGTGATCAAGCCCCCGACCCGGTGAGGCACCGTCACCCGGGTATCGGCTCGGACTAGGCCTGACAGGAAGTCGAACCTCGTTAAAGAAGCGCTTCCCAACCTGGTTCACCGCGATGAACTCCTCGAAACCGACGTTACCGACATTGATCCCCGCGGAACCGCGGAAGCCGAAGGTCGGATGACCAGGCATCATGGTGGTATACGCATCCCGCGTACCGAGTCGAGGTGAGAGGTGGAAGGTGGTGGGATAGGACAGATTCTGTTGCATACCGGCGAGGTTGGCACCGACTCTCAGTCCCGCCATAAGCGCACTGGCGTCCTGGCCGTGACCGCCTTGTAGCGCCAACCCGCTCGTTGGGAATGCGGGTTCTTTCATGGCCGGGTAGAACATGCTGCGAACTTCGGGGTTCCCCGCATGACCGCCGCTGGCGAGGATGACCGCTCGGCGAGCCCTGATGTGCACCGTCTCGCGCCGTTCGTCGACGTTTCCATTCTGCCAGTAGCTTTGCATGAGCTCGCCAGTCTCAGGATGCTGACGCGGCGAGTAGTGAGCCTTGATTCCTAGCACACGACCCTCGAAGGCTTGTTCCCGCACCAGCTCGTCGAAATGCCGATGAAGAATAAACTCGACACCCTTCTCTCGAGCCGAGAACTCCAACGGCCTGGACAGCGCCACACCATTCATCACGGCGCCAGGTCCGGCATAGCGGCTGGCATCCATCATCTGAACCGGCGCGAAGGCGCTCGTGCGCTCGAGGTCGGCGACACCCGCATCCTCAGCCGTAATCGTTCCCGCCTTAATATCGGTCTTCTCACCCAGCATGAAGAAGCACCGGGCGCCACGCGCGCGGGACAACCCACCGCCGCCATGGGTACCATTGATACGCGTGAACCTGACATAGTTGTCTATGAGGAATTGCCGGGTCGCCGGACAATTCTCCGCCCACGCGCGAACCAGTTCCCGGTCGTTATATCGGTACGGACTCTGACCCTGGCGATCGAGCACCGACCAGTCGGTGATGTCCGTGAATAGCAGCTCGATGTTGTCATCGAGTTCCTCTGGAGCCTCGACCGGATCAATCGAGATGAAGCCCTCCGCATCACTCTCGCCCTTCATATCCCTGAGCTGGACCGGGTCACCTCCGCCCAAAGAGGTGAAGGAGCCGCTGTGCAACATCCTGCCCCCAAGATCGTAATTGGAATCGACCACCAACACGCTAGCTCCAAGGTCTCTCGCGCGAATGGCCGCAGTCAGACCCGCGCAGCCGCCTCCCGCGATGACGACATCCACTTCATAATCCCAAACGACATCTTCGGCGCCCGTCGAAGCCTGCGCTTTGGCAACACCTGACTCCAACAGAGCCGCGGCACCCAGTCCGGCTGCAGCTCCGGTTTTAACGAACTCTCGCCTGCTCAGGCCCTTCTCGTTCTGGAGCTTGGGATCGTCTCGCGTTTCGTCACGCTTCTTGGCCATGTTTAGTTCCCCCGACAGCTGTCACCGCTAACCGTTTGTCGGCGCCCGGTGACCATGAACTACCTGAATCAACCTTTAGGCTAAAGCCAATGATTCCTTGGAAAAACAAAGGCTGACACCCGAGTTCCACGGTACCAGGCACCGCAGTCCTGCACAATGGAAAGCGCGAATTGGGGGCTAGCTACCTTCTGAATGATGGCCTAGCGGAGCAATCTACTGTCCGCGCTGCTCGCGGAATCGGGCCAAGCTCGCGTCCATGATTCGTAACCGCTCGTCCAGCCGGCCACTGCCGCCGCCGATATCGGTGCCGTCAGCCAACTGGAGGGTGTTCCAGCCGATCATATTGGCCCCACTGCGCGAGGGATTTCCTGTGATCTCAATCCGGTCCCCAGGCGTGAGTTGATCGGCCGTCCAGCCGGAACGCCTCAGCGCAACCATTGCATCACCCTCTGCCATCCACATTTCGGCTTCCCCATCCTCATTGAGCACTTCCACGTAGACGCGCGCGTGTGGGTTGACGAAGCGAAATTCCGTAACAACACCCAAAAGCTCAACGGTCTCTTCTGTCCGGTAATGTGCAGCGAAGTTATGGTGTGCCGATGCCAAGGGCGCAATCAACAACGCGCCAAAGAGAGAGATTACAACTTTGACCTTCACGCGAATTCCTTGTATCAGAATTGCCCAGATATCGCTTCGCAGGGCGGCCGATCAAGCTCCACATCCGGCGTAAGGATACGCGGCCGCCTGATCGTCAGGGGTCCACGAAGCATCACCGGGTCATGAATTGTCAACTCAGCATCCAGGTTACTGCCATCCTCACTGACCGTGTAGCGCTCGACGCCTCTCGCCTGATCGCTATTGTGAAAAGCGAGCTGATCGTCTACCAAATTAGGAGAGACGTTAACCGTTTCCACGACTAGCGTTCGTCCTTCCCACCAGCCGACAGAATGCCCCGCGGGCGTCGTCGGTCCCTCCGGATGACTTCGACCATCCGTGTAGACCGTCCGATCTACGGTCAGGTCCTCGCCCCTAATGATAATCCGGTCGTCCAGTATCTCGAACTCGATTGGATCCGCGTGCAAGACCGTCCGGAAAGCCGGAAAGCGCTCGCACTGAATAGCGGGATCATCGGCAAGGTCAAAGGCTTCGCCTACCGAACGACCCGTCTCACTGAGCCTATCCGAGATAACCTCAGATGTATGTTCCTCGAGCGCCTCCAGAATTTCGTTGGCAGACATGTGATCGTTAGCCGAATCGTAAAGGAGCGTGTTGAGGAGATCGTAAGTTTCCGCAGCACAGCGGCACGAGAACTGCCCGACAATATCCCACGCCGGATTATCCAATACGTCGAGGCTGTTGGTGCTCCAAACGCCAGAGATATCAACTGACGCGTCCTGTGCATGAGAGAATGCAACTAGGATGAAGCCGGCAAGCGCTACCCCGAGCGAAGTCAGTCTGCGCCGGATACGCCGTACCCTAAAGAGAATCATGAGACCTCCGGAACGGTCGTCTTGTCTGATACGCATTCTACCATCGACTCCGCACTCCTCTACGATCCAACCATGTGGTTACTGCGAAACCGCAAAATGCCGTCGAGCGAGGATGAGGCCCAAAACGCAAGGCACTGCCATACTCAGATGGGAAAGCTCCGCCGCCGTGTGCGGCGCATCCAGCTCCGCCATGACAGGACCCCCCACCCCAAACGGCGCGAAAAAACCAACCATCAGGCTCAGCATCACCCACCACGCCGTAGGGTTTCGATGGTGAGGCGCGGCAAAAAGAATCAGCAGAATGGCCGCTATAGCTCCCAGATCACCGAAACCCTCCCTGAAAAAGTGATGCCAAGTGTGGGTCGCACTGAAAGCATTTGGGGTCATGAACCGCTCATCACCGATGTGGCGGAATGTTGAACCGACCACCGCGTTCCCCCCCGCAAGAAAGCCCACGATCACTAGGACACGCGGGGTCCAGAGGTTCGAAAGTATCTTCTGCATTATCCACTCCCAATCTTTTAAATATCATGAAACCATTATTCGTACGCTACGCCGATGACCGACAGTGTTGATTAGTCAGCGAGATAGCGGCTTGTCGACTCCAGGTCACAGTTGAACGGTGACATATCCATCTGCGGCGAGTAGATAAGCTCTCTGCTATGTGTCAACGAACCTATGAGGTACTCCGGATCCTCTAGCGTGAACTCAACAACGAGCCGAGTGCCGTCTTCGGTCAGCCGATAACGCTCCACCACGTGCTTCTGACTACCAGAAGGGATGCCGTTTTGATACGGAGACGGATGATCTGAGAAATTCCTCGTGTCAACCACGAGGGTCTCCCCTTCCCATCGACCGGTGGAGTGCCCTCCGTAGAAACGTTCTTCGTTTCCTGGATGAGCCCTACCATCCATGTAAACCGTACGCTCCTCGTCGAAGAACTGGCTTCGAATCGTGATCGGCTCCTCTCCCTCGCCGAATTCGACCTCGAGCGGGTAAAGGTTTGTATAGAAGATCATGCCCGGCGTCGGCCTGCCAAGACACCTCAACTGCGGATCGTCTTCGGACGTTGCGACGAACGCTGCCAGAGCGGCGGAGCCCGCTTCGGTCAACACAAGCTGAGATCTCGTGTAACCGTCGAGTCCTCCCTCGAAACTACCCAGCTGCGAGGTATCCGCAATCCATCTACCTTCAATTGTCGTTGGGACAGCGGAACTTGCAGCAAACTCGAATTCGATCTCTCCCGTCTCACTGTCGAAGGAGGTGGGTAAAGGAACCCCGCCTACTTTCTCAATCGACTCGAACAACCCGTACGGCCTCCCGTCGAGCGCGATGTGAGCACCGACCACCACCCGGTCCCCGGCGACCAATGAGTCAGGGGTCCACCCCATGCGAGTGGTATTGATAGTGGAAGCCATCTGCACCGTCCACTCCACTGCCCTACCACTCTCGTCCGGAACCTCAACAGTGAAATAGACATGGGGATTTCGCCAACTGAACTCAGCGATCGTCCCCTCTAAAGTCGTCACACCATCCATGTCCAGACCGGCATCGCTGTGATGACCGGAAGCCGGTGAAGCGAGCACAAATGCTGCCACGGTAAGTACTGTTACATATCTCATGGAGACCCCTATGCGGTACCGCCCAGCGCCAATTCTACGGGCATTTCTCCGGCCCGGAAAATTTTTACCTAGCAATGACCGTGAAAGGCGACCGAATCGGTAGAATTGGGTCATCAGAAGGCATTATTGGATAGACAACATCGTGAAAAAAAACTGGGCTAGCAGTCTGTTAGCGACCGTTTTGGTACTGCAAGTCTGCCGGCTACAGCGCAGAAGAAGCCGGGCATGTCCGTCGCCAAACTCCCGATGACGACGCGGTTACCTAAGCCGCGGCTCTCATCGGACGGCGACGACGCTATCACCATCCTCAACGAATTCGGCTGGTCGGTCTCGGCCAAGTGCAACCCACGCCATGGATACCAAGGGACTCGTTGAGCGATTGGCAGCCCTCGATACCTGCGCAGTATCGGACGCGCAGGACAGCCTCGGCGTAAACGGCACGGTAACCGATCTCGTTCGGCGCTCGACGAACTCGACTATCGCCGGGCGGGTCCAGACGGTGAAGCTTTCCGCTGGCAAACCCCCGGGAGGCTCCAGTAGCCACCTGGGAACGCGTGTCACCGCGAGCGCCAAGGACATAGACGTCATCGTCGTCGAGCAACGCAGCGGTATTGACGCAGCGGGTTGGGGAGGCGTGCTGGCGACAGCGGCCAAAGCCCAGGGTATTCGGGGCGTGATCATCGAAGGTCCTGCGCGAGATGTAGAGGAATGCACGAAGATCGGGCTACCGATGTTCTCGCGTTCGACCACACCGAGAACGGCCCGCGGAAGGATTCATGAATCCGCATTCAACGTCGACATTCGAGTCGGAGACGTAAATGTCAGCGCCGGCGATTTCGTCATCGCCGACGCCACCGGCGTGGTCTTCGTCCCCGCAGCAATCGCCACAAAGGTCCTAGACCTAGCGGAGCAGATCGCAGCCAAAGAAAAACTGATGGCAGAGGACATCGCCGCTGGGCGGCCCGTCACGGACGTCATGGACAAAGACTACGAAACGTTGCTCGGAACCCAGGACTAAGACGAATTCATCAGCCCGGAACGAATCGCTCGGTGGATTCCTGATCGCAATTGAAGCCGACCATCTCCACGTCTGGGGAATAGATCAACTCTCGCATATGGGTTAGAGGCTCCGTCATGTAGTCGGCATCCTCCAGCGTAAACTCGACGAGAATCCGGGCACCGTCCTCGATCAGACGATAGCGCTCGACGAGATGTTTCTCAGCTCCAGAAGGGACGCCTATCTGATAAGGAGAACGGTGATCCGCGAAAAGTCGGGAATCCACGACCAGAACATCCCCCTCCCACCAGCCGATAGAGTGCCCGCCGGGAAATCGCGTCCCGTCCTCCGGGTGGTCCCTGCCGTCCATGTACACCGTACGCAGCTCGTCGAAGTACTCGGTTCGGAACAGAACGGTCTCTTCCTCATCATTGATCTGGATCTCGAGCGGGTACAGATTGGTGTAAATTATGAGAGCCGGCGCCGGAGGGCCAATGCAGTGGGATGCCGGGTTGTCGAAAGACAGCGGGTTGTAATCTGCCTGGGCGAGTCTGCCCCTTTCTGTCAGCCTCATTTGAGCATGGAAAAAACCGTCAAACCCCCCTGGATAGGTGGCAAGTTTCGACGTATCGGCCCTCCACCGCCCGGCCAAGCTGGACGCGCGTGCAGTCGATTCCGGCTGGGCCAACAGCGGCTCCCCAGAACCTTGATCGAACGAGGTTGGCAGAACTACGCCACCTTCTTTTTCAATCGTACGCAGTATCCCGTAAGAGCGCCCATCCTGTGCCGGATTGGCGAATACGTTAACGCGATCACCGACAGATAGAGAGTCGCTAGTCCAACCCACACGGGTCATAGTGAGCGTCGAGGATGTTTGCACCGTGAATTCGACACGCTCGCCGGATTCGTTGACCGTCTCAACAACGATATACACGTGTGGATTTCGCCAACTGAACTCCCTAACCGTACCCTCCACCTCAACTAGAGTATTTGTGTCGATGCCCACCTCGGCGTGATGAGCCAAAGCGAACGGGCACAGGGCGGCGACCAAGAGAAAAACCGAAAACTGTCTCACTGTCTGTCCTTATGGCTCTCCGGCGAGCGGCGGGTATGCTGGCGGCGGAACGCGCCGACCTGAAGCTGATTGATAGGCAGAGGCCACTCTCAGGATCATGCCCTCCTGACCAGGTTCTGCTCTAAAAACCAACGAAAACGGTAGTCCCGGCTCTGGAACTGTTGTTGGCGTATTGTTATTTGTTGGGATATAGCGCTGACGATCCTCGCTAAGAGTAAAAACTGGATCATAGGCCGTCTGGACATACCCAGCCGGTATTAGCACCTCGGTTAACCCTGCATAGGGCCCTGATTGAAGCTCTCCACGAAAATCCCCATCCGGTTGGGGTTGCGGCGACAACCCTATTTTCCCGGGCACTAATGAGCTATGAAGACGCACTACTAGATCTAAATCATTCTCCATCATCACTTTCATTTCGACTCGCCGGAGTAATTCACGAAGTTTTACACGCTCGTCAATCCCTTGACGCTCGCCAAGAGAGCGGCGCATGTCTACTTTTTCGTCCCAGTTCTGGAACCAAGCCCTCGCGTCATCTCCCCAGAACTTAGATCGTTCATTCAGAACCGTAAAGTTGTTAAGTGTCTCGGTATAGCCACGCTCGGCCCAATCTTCAGAGCGACGTGCGAGATACTGGTTTACATGAAATTTAAAAGCATTCGACATCCCAAGCGTTAAGATAGATCGTAGGTTAAATCCCTCGGGAGCTGGAACATCACCTTCAGCAAGTGCAACCATATAATCTATCGGACTCATCTCACCCGAACCATGGATTATTCCAGGAGCAAATTCGGTCGGTGTAATACTCGCTGCAAAATCAGGAAATAACGGCTCCCCCTCACTATCAAGCCAATACAACATATCGGGGAACAGCACCGGTACAAGTTGAGCCAGAGCATCCGTATAAGAGGGACTCATATTCTCAATTTCAGGATCATCCGGCCAAAGTGGATCCACAGACTCCACCAGAGTCGCGCCAAGCATTCCTCCTAGCACTTCTTTAATTTCACCTGCTGCAGCATTAGCGATAGGCTCATCCGCCCGGACACCAGGAAATGCCAGCATAGACTCTCGGATCACGCCGATCCGGATACCTCGAAGTGATCCCTCCTGGGCATCATCTACAATATGCGTTGCATAGCCTTCCTCCAAAACGCTAGCCCTGGGAACAGTAGTCCACATGTCTCTAGGATCGTAATAGCCTTCCTGAGAATCCTTCATCGCATCTAAGACTTTGGCGGAGTCCCCAATCCAACGGCAGTGGATACCCGCACGGTCGTAGTAGATATCCGAACCAATGGCATGACCTAGGTAGGAAATTAAGGCTTTGTGCGGAAGAATTAATCCGACAGAGTTATGATTTGCCGGCCCTCGGCAGGACATGCTCGTTTCCTCACACAAACTACACATAGCAAGATTGCTACTAACCGATACGGCAGAACCTGAACTAGATCCAATCGAGGGGGCTCGTGTGGTGTCATAAACACTGCTTGGATTGCCCGCCCAAGAACTACGCTGAAAGCCTAATGTCGAAGGCAAAACCATAGTTGGTTCATTCCGTCCACCAGGATTACAGCCGCTACGCCCACAACCGCGGCCGTTGTACTCAGTGTTAACCGCCTTGGCATAGATGATCGCTCCTTTCTCGCGTAGCTGTGCAACCAAGGTGTGATCACTAGGAGCGAAATCAATGTCATACCGCGCATCAGCAGCGGCTGTAGTACGCATGTCTTTAGTATCAAAAGGATCTTTGAAACTGAAAGGAATGCAATACATCGGCATGGCATTCAAATCTGGTTCAGAGCCATATTCCTCATCTAACTGCATCGCCACTTCAAGTGCGTCTGGATATTGTCGAAAATCCTCACACACAGCCGGTGAGCCAGCAGGTAACGAACCCATTGCAGGATGGCGATCAGCATCACCTTTACAAGTGACCGAACGTTCGCCACGAATATTCAAGGTTCCAAGAGCATTGGTCTGCCCTGCGTTTGGCATTCCCACAGTCATCCCGTACTGCGCATAGACAGAGGAATCGGAAGCTGTGGGTTCCATTCGACCGAACTCGATAGGAGGCCCCTGATAGTCGTCAAAATTAGGTAAGAATTCTGTAATAGCCCTTGTCTCAGTGGGATACTCCACAGCTGAACCTGCACGCACCATGCCGGGCACGGAATCAATCGGTTCGCCGTCATTCGTGACTAGCTGGTTTGTGACTCCGTTGTAGGCTTCAGCGCGATCAATGTACATCTGCACAAGGCCTTGGCAAGTAAGCTGCCCTTCCTGAATGGCACTATGCACATCGGCGATACGTGCCTCTTCGAGGTGAAATTGACCCTCCTGCGCCCCGACACGCGCGCCAAGCACGAGAAGCCCGGAGACTAATAGTGTCGACTGAGCGAGCTTGATCATGTTCATAGAATCCCCCTGTTAATCTCTGGCCCCATACCCTTGCAGACACTCGGGGACCATCCTGTTCGTGTTGTTCTAACTGCACTCCCCGATACGATTCTACTGCAGGTTCCAACCCCTTTCGCCCTTTCTCAGTAAAATGAACGTAATTAAAGTAAAAGGTCTGCGCTCTTATGCCCAGCATCGCCATCTTTTTGGGCGGTCTTCTCATGGCCTTCTCGGCCGGCGCCCATCATTCGGTCGCGGCGTTCTACGACAGTGACACCATCAGCGAGCTCTCCGGAACGATCACCAGCATCGACTGGATAAACCCCCACGTGCGCTTCACGCTGGAAACGAGGGACGAGACCTGGGCACTGGAATCGGGTTCCGTCAACATGCTCGAGCGCCACGGCGTCGGGCGCGGAGAGCTTGTTGTCGGGAATGAGGTCACGGTTGTCGGGCACCTCTCTAGGTACGGCCGCAATGAGATGATCGCCGGATACATCAAAATGCCAGGCGGTGAGCAGATCGTTCTGTGGTCGGGGCTCTTCGGCGGGCTCGAAGCCAACGAATCCGAAACCGATGCGTACGCGCCATCTACGGCAATCAGACCGGAAGGAATCTTCCGGGTCTGGAGTCAAGGTCGAACCTACACCAACGATGCAACTGACACCTCTGCTGGCATGGTTCTTCCCCTTACGGCGGCGGCCGTGGCCGCGCGCGACCAATACGATCCCTTGACCGACGATACCGCGCTGCGCTGCATACCTCAGGGCATGCCCGGGATCATGGACAACCCGTTCCCAATGGAGTTTGTCACGCAGGGTGCGGACATCGCCCTAAGGCTCGAGGAATGGGACGTGGTGCGGCTTATCCACATGTCGGAGGATGCGGACGCAGAAGGCCACCCCCCGTCACCTTGGGGCTATTCGGTAGGCAGCTTTCAAGATGATACGCTCGTCGTGATAACCACCCAGATCGACTGGCTGTTCTTCGATGACGTCGGCACTCCACTCGGTGAGGGCGCCGAAATAGTCGAGAGATTTACCCTCAGGTCGGACGAGGATCGCCTGGATTACACGATTAGGGTCACCGATCCAACAACGTTCTCCCAACCTATCACCATGGAAGGCTATTGGATCTGGATACCGGGCGAGCAGATCAAACCTTACAACTGCACGCTCTGAAAAAAGCTGTGTCATCAGTTGGCGCAGAATGCCCAAGCGAGCTCGGACTAGGCGCCAACATCGCGCAGATTGTCCTCAAGTCGCTCCATTAAATTCATCGCAGCTTCGCGATCGGTTTCGTCGAAACCTCGAAACGCCCGTTCGTTGACTTCCACTGTGCCGGCAATGGCTGCACTCCGATTCGCTTTAGCGCTCGCAGTGAGAAAAAAATTCACCACGCGACCGTCCTCTTTGTTACGGCGACGGCGGACGAGATCGTCCCGCTCCATGCGTCCCAGTGTTCGCGTCACCGTCGTTAAGTCGATGGGGCAACGCTCAGCTATCTCTTTCAACGAAAGTCCATCTTCCTCCCATAGGGCTCGAAGAATCGCGAACTGTCCAACCGACATCCCCAAGCCGCGCAAGTGGTCGTTCATATGATTGCGGAACAGGCGGGCGAGGACGTGTGCCTGATAACCGACGCTATCGGCAGCACGATGCTTACCGCTGCCGGGCGTTCGCGAATTAGCCACGTCGCTCCCTCCAAAGCCCGAGCCTCTCCTGAACACCGCGATCGGAGAAGCTGAAGAGAACGGCATCTTCATCACCAACGAAGTGCCGGTGCTCGGCCCATGTGGGCACAACGAAAGCGTCCTGAGGTCCCCACTCCAGAATCACATCACCGACCACCGTTCGTCCATAACCCTCGACAACCGAGTAAACGCAAGCATCGGTCTGTCGATAACGTTCGGTGGAGTAACCCTTGGGCAGGAGTTGCAGATAAGCCGTGATCGTTGGCATCGTATCCTCACCAGCCACTGTCGTATAACGCCGTTTCAGTCCATAACAAGCGTCAAAATCCACCGATGTGCGCATCTCTTCGAGCGCTGCCCGTGTGCTCTTGTACGTATAGTTGCGAATCGGAGCGAGTCCATCGGTTTCAGGATGCTGGAACTCCGGATAAGGCTCGAAAAACCACAACTCAAGCTGATTGACCAACGGCCAATCCAACCCGTCGAGCCAAATCATCGGTATGTCCGTCTCGTTACCGTGGTCATGCCAGCACCAGGAAGGGGTTACCACGAAGTCTCCGGGATTCATGATGGTCTTCTGACCGTCGACGGCCGTGTAGGCACCCTGCCCCTCCATGATGAACCGAAATGCGGCGGGGCTGTGGCGATGGGAAGGCGCAATCTCCCCAGGCATCAGGAGCTGATAACCCGCGTACATCGCGCGGGTGATGGTCATGCGACCCTCAAGACCCGGATTCTCTAGTGCTAGAACGCGCCGCTCTGCTTCCTCTGCCGTCAGCATGTCGGCGGAGGCGAGGACAAGGCGCCTTGCCTCGTCGTAACGCCAAAGGTGAGCCACCGCTTTTGAACATGGCTCAGGCGTCGCGGTGAACTTGTGGATCTCCTCCCATAACGGCCATAGGTTAGTAGCTTCAAGGTCCCGGTAGTAATCCGGGTGCTCGTTCCAGAGTTCAATCTTCTCGCCCTGAGAACTGCTACGCATGGAATCTCTTTTCTCAACCATAGTGGTATCCGCCTGGTCAAAAATCCTAGGAGCGAGGTCCCGAAACCTGGACTTGCATCCTGCCGATGCCCTCAATCTCGCACTCGAGGGTATCCCCCGGTTGCACGGGGCCAACGCCCGCCGGCGTACCCGTATAGATAATGTCACCCGGAAAAAGCGTGTAGAAGTCCGAGCACTTGGATATCAAAGTGCTCACGTCGTAGATCAATTCTCGAGTATTAGAATTCTGACGAATCTCGCCATTTAGGCGTAGCGTGAGAGTCAGGTTATCGGGATCTGCAATCTCATCCTTCGTGACCAGCCAGGGCCCGAGCACAGAATACGAATCAACGGACTTTCTCATACTGCGGTCTTCCTTACCGCGCACAGTCATATCCAAGCCAATGGAATAAGCCGCGACGCAACCCGGCGCCTCCTCCGGAGAAATCCTCCGCACTTCGTGGCCGATGATCACCGCTAACTCGATCTCGTGATCGGTGCGCCGATCCGGAAAACTGCGAATTACGCCCTCGCTTGGACCCACTAGCGAGGAATTAGCCTTGAGAAAACACAGGGTCTCACTGATGGGCTTAATGGCAAACGGAATCCCCTTGTCAACTTTTGCTTCGTCGCTGTGAGGCTGGTAATTAACCGGCGCGCCGATCAGCTTGGTAGGATTAGCCACGGGACTGTAGAGCTTGATATCGGAGAGATCGTGAAGGGGCGCCTCACCGAGAATCTCCTTAACCCGTTTACGAACCAAGTCCAGGTGACGAATCAAGAGGTCACCTCTTGCCGGCAGAGGCCACCGCCCCCCCGGCAACACGTCCAGTGCCGCGGTCACGTCCAAGACGGCTTTGTCCTCAACAACGCCTAGCCGAGTCTCGTTGAAACGACAGAGCTTCATTTAAAGTTCATCCAACAAAAAAACTTGCCATAGCAATTATAACCAGAGTACGCTACGAACTTCCACAGGGCCAGGAGATGTAGCAGTGACCGCACAAGCAAAGCCGCGGCGGTGGATCGTGATCGTCTACCTAGGGCTCTTGGCGTTGGTGATTCCCTGGTACTGGCCCGCCGGTGATACACGCCACTTCTACGGCCTGCCGCTCTGGGTTATTGCGACGCTTGCCGCGCTGCTCGTCACGTCAGCGTTTACGGCGTGGGTCTATCTGAGCTGGCCCGAAGATGAGTGATCTCCTGCCCTTCGGACCCGGCGCATGGGTCTTCATCGCTCTCTATGTCTCCTCACTCCTGCTTCTCGGTTGGAAAGGTCGTGCAGCTCGAAAGGAAGACACACTCCAGGATTTTTACCTCGCCAAGCGCGACTTCGGCTATATCGTTCTCTTACTTACGCTTTACGCGACGCAGTACAGCGGCAACACATTCTTCGGGGTCGCCGGCGCAACGTATCGTCTCGGTTTCGCCTGGCTGATAGCCGTTCACTACATGCTATCGGTCATCGTTTTCTACTTAGCGTTCGCCCCTAAGCTACACAAGTTGTCCCACGATCGAGGCTACGTGACACCGGTTGACTACCTCCAAGACCGATTTGGCTCTCGGGCTATTTCCCTGATCGCCTCGGTCGTAATGATTGTCGCCCTCAGCAACTACCTGCTCGCACAACTCATGACTATGGGTCGCGCATTACAGGGGCTGGCTGGCCCCTATGGCGATCAAGCCTATAACTATGGCGTCGTGGGGCAAGCACTAATCATGGTGATCTACGGCACCCTCGGCGGCCTCCGCGCCATCGCATGGACAGACGTTATCCAAGGTAGCGTGCTTTTGGTCGGCTTCCTGGTCCTGTTGGCGTTACTAGCCGATCAGTTCGGGCCGTTGTCGGCAGCGACGGAGCGAGTCTTAGCCTCAACCGACGAATTCAAGGTAGCACGGCCCGCACCGGCCATGCTGCGAGAATGGTTTAGCTACATTATCGTCATCGGCATGGGCGGTGCGCTTTACCCGCACGCCATCCAACGAATCTACGCAGCAAGATCGAGCCGCACCATGCACCGTAGTCTCGCCACCATGGCGTTTCTGCCGTTCACGACCGCACTCGTCGCCGTAATCGCCGGAATCTACGCGTTAGCCTATGTGCCCGGACTGGAGGGCGCCGCCACGGATCAGGTCCTTGCGCGGCTCCTGAGAATCATTCAGGAAAGCTCCCTACTCGGCTATGCCGTTGTCGTGGTGATCTTCAGCGCGATCCTCGCAGCACTCATGTCGACAGCGGACTCTGCCATGCTCTCAATCTCATCCATGCTCACGAAGGACATCTATGCCTGTTACGTGAAACCGCAGGCACGACAAGCCGAGCTCACCAAATTCGGCAAACGCTGCTCGTGGATTGTGATCGGGGCTCTGATCGTGCTCGCTATTGTGCTGCGCAACCACGCCTCACTAATCACGCTGCTCGATCGCAAGTTCGACGTGCTGGTTCAACTAGTACCAGCGTTCATTCTCGGCATACACCTGCCTTTCCTGCAAAAAACACCCGTTCTCTTTGGGCTCGTGGCAGGACTGGCAATCGCGCTTGGCCTGGCTTTCGGCCCGTTCGATTTCGTCGTAGCTGGGAAAGTCTGGGGGTTACACCCCGGTCTATATGGACTGATCGTTAACACCACCATCGCAATTGGAGGTTCCGCGCTTAGGGTCTGGCGCTGACCGTGCCGCAGTCCAAGGGATGGTGAGCCTGCTCGATTACTGTGACCCCGATTAATCCGGCGAGCCTGAGAACAGCCGTCGACCGTCGGGGAGCGTTGCTTCCTCTAGATTCGCAGTCGGAGTGTTATTTCGCGCGCGGTAACCCTGTACTTCGAGAATGGTACCAACCGATAGGTCTGCCGGGCGCCATCCCAACCGGATCAGGTTATTGGCCCCGCGGGTCTCCAACGCCCAGTTAACCACGTCACCATTATCCCCTTCGACGTCGATATAGATCCAAGCGTGCGGGTTTGCCCACCTCATCTCGGTGACCCTGCCGGTCAAGCGCACAGGCCTTTCCTTATCAAACTCTGCTGCGAATGCGTGATGCGCCAACGTCGCCTCGGCGAGATAAAGATTCGCCAACATGGACACGACAAACACCATCTTGATTCCTTGACTCATATCCCTAGTTTCCCTCGAGTTGGCGCGCGCGATACTCATCACGGACGTCTTTCAAGTGCTGCAAATCATTATTCCCCTCAAGACAAGCGACCTCAAGTAATTCAGATTCTTGACGATTGAAGGGAATCTCAATAGTCCATGGACGTGTATAAGGGATTGGATCCGATACGGTCGCCCTGTATATGACCTGAGTTGCGCTTACGGGAGTGAAGGTTTCCACAACGGTTTGCGCGTGACTCACAACGTCCCCGGTTTCATTAAGCCAAGCTTTTCCATTGAAGTTCTGAGACTCCACAACAAGCGTATCTCCCTCCCAACGACCAACCGAATGACCATGCCATAGTCGAATCTGAGCTGGCGGATGACTACGACCGTCCAGAGCAATCTGCCGCCAGGCCATACGCTCATGCAAAACCACTACGTAGCCGGGTGGCTGTAGGACATGAAATGGCGCGGGCACATAATGTGCGCGGGGCACCCCTGAGGGAAAACAATGTGCCGTCGGATCATCATACCCACGGTGCGGCAGCTCTCGATCGATTCTTTCCGCCCGTGCCCAAGCCTGGTACGGCAAAGTCCGATCCAGAGGATCGATCACCTGGCCTCGACTTGAAGGTAGAAGCACATCTCCATCGTGCTGCTCTAACCCATAGTTAGCACCACCCCCGTCGGCCACGAAATACCCGCTGATATCCGGCGTACCATCCTCCAGACGGGGAATATCCGGCGGCGTGGTCGGAAGTTCGAGATCACCACCTGCTGCGGCGTCGAAGGGCTCGTTCTCAGCTGGAACAGGTGCCGGATACCACGTCCGTTCATCTCGTTCAAACTCGCCATTTGCTTCTTCTTTCTCTGCCTGACAGTGGTATTCGAGAATACTGTCCATATGAGTCTGGCGATGTAGCTCAACGCGTATCGTCCAAGGCCTTGTGAACACTTCCGGATCGTCGATGGTCGCTTCGTAGTCAATCGTATTGATGTCTCGTAGAGAATAACGTTCCCTCACATGCAAGGAGCTGCTATGAAAGTTTCCAGCAGCATCAAACCATGTCTGATCGTTGTGATCCAAGACCTCGACAACGAGAACATCTCCCTCCCAGTGCCCTCGTGAATTACCCATCCAGGATTCTATTCCTGGATAGAGCGGAGGCTCACCATCGGTGTAGATCAACCTGAATACCTGCTGCCACTCGAACGTCATAGCGATGTGCTCAGGAGTCATAAAGATTTGAAAGGGAAACTCCATCGTCATAATGCGAGGAACCCCTGGCAAGAAACAATTTCTAATCGGATCAGCGGTAGCGCGACTCTCGAGGTTGATCTGCCGTTGCTCAGCGGCCCAAGGCTGATATGGGATCGTCGCACCGTCCACCACACTTCGGCCAGCTGGCATATCGTGCCGAGCACCATGATCCTCAAGATCGTAAGACGCCCCGTTTACCGCCCGCCAGATACCTTGTAAATCCGGTTTGCCATCTGCTGTACGCGGCAACGTTTGCGCGCTCGCCGACACAGTAACCATCGCTAACAATGTCAATAGACAAAGACGCACGAACACCTCCTGGCTCAGTCAGCAATTACTGTTTCGTTAAAAAGAAGATAGGCCATATTCTAGTTGATGTGTGCCTCCCGCCAAGAGAGGATATGTGGAAACGTTGTGATCTCTACGATTTAGTCTCCCCAACCAAGGCCTCGGGACTGAGAAGCTCCACCGCCAATAGTGATCAATTCCCTAGTGAATACGACCCATCAAACTCATCTCTATTCAGCATTTCACCGCCTGAAGATTAAGTGTGTCGCAAAAATGGCAACACAATAACGGACGCTGTACACATCAATCCGCCACAAGGCTGAACGACTAGCGGACAGAGGTAATGGGCATTGTCGGACAAGTGCCTCTCAACCTTGCCGCACGGCACGGAAAGGGTCATGCTTCCCGAAGGAAAAGATGCGCTAATGGAGAGTCGGTGCTCACACGGCTCATTGGAGATCGTCATGAAGAAAGACAATGAATCTCGCCGCACATTCCTCAAAGGCGCAGCTGCGGGCGTAAGTGCCGGCGCGGTTGCTGCGTTTATTCCCAAAGCAAACGCGCAATCTGAAAACACTACACAGGCCGCCACTGAGCCACTTCCCGCTAGCCAACAATATGGCGCCTTCTTCAACCACGAGCAAGCAGCGACCGTCGCCGCCTTCGCTGAGCGGCTCATGCCGAGCGCACCGGGCAAACCGGGAGCAACGGAGGCGGACGTCCTAAATTACATCGATCTCGCGCTTGCTGGAGCCTATGTCGATCAACAGATGTTCTACCGCCGCGGCCTAACCGCACTTGACGAATATTGCCGCTCGACGCACAACGCACCCTTCGCGAGTCTCGACCCCGCGGAGCAAGACGCCACCATCGCCGATCTGGAAGCAAACGCAGCCGAAGGCTTCCAATGGCCTACTGCGAGCGACTTCTTCGAGACGGTGCGCACCCACACCATGGAAGGCATGTTCGCGGATCCCGTCTATGGCGGGAACAAGGATTTCGCTGGCTGGCACCTAATCGGTTTCCCCGGTGCACAGATTGCCTATACGCCGGCGGAAGTACGGGGCCGTGAGGCCTTTAACCGTGGACCTATTGTCGGTTTGCAATCGCGAGCCACGCGGAGGGAGTGACCCATGCCAACTGAAAAAACTGACGTCGTTATCGTCGGCACGGGCGCGGCGGGGGGCATTTTGGCGGCAGAACTCGCCAAAGCGGGCATGCGGGTCATCGCCCTTGAACGGGGTCCGCGTCTGAAAACCTCGGACTTCGATGCGCGCGACGAGTTACGTTTTTTCCAGCGCCAGGAGCTGCGCCCGGACCCCAAGAGTCAGCCCATCACCTGGCGACGGAATGCCAGTGAAAGAGCAACACCGTTGGGAACGCTGAATTACGGGAATCAGGCGGGCGGGGGCACTGTGCATTACGGCGCGGTCTCGTGGCGCTTTCATGAGGACGACTTCCGCGCACGTTCGCAAACGACCGAGCGCTATGGGGAGGCCGCAATTCCGGCGGATTCGTCGCTGACCGACTGGCCGCTTGGCTACGCTGACCTCGAACCCTACTACGACCGCGCGGAATACGAACTTGGCGTGTCAGGCAAGGCCGGCAACTTACAAGGAACGATAATCGACGGCGGAAACGTGTTCGAAGCCCCACGCCGACGCGAGTACCCATTGCCGCCTCTGCTGGTGGAACAACCGGGTATCGTCTTCGACGAAGCCGCGCGTAGCCTCGGCTATCATCCGTTCTCGACACCGCGCGCGATTCTCTCGCAACCCTACCAGGGGCGACCCGGCTGTACCTATTGTGGCTTTTGCCAAGCGTTCGGCTGCCATATGGGTGCGAAGTCCTCGATTCTGGTCACGAAACTTCCGGAAGCTGACGCGACGGGGAATTTCAAGCTCGTCACCGGAGCCATGGCCTACCATGTAAATAGCGACGATGCGGGTCGAGCGACTGGGGTCTCGTATTACGGTCCCGACGGCTCGGACAACACAATTGAAGCCGAACTCGTCATTCTCGCGCCCTTTATCTACGACAACACGCGTCTGTTGCTACTCTCGAAGACGGCAAGGTTCCCAAACGGCTTAGCTAATTCAAGTGGCCACCTCGGTAAACATCTGATGACGCATATGATGGTGACCGTGCTCTCCACATTCGACGATCGGCACCTGAACGTCTACATGGGGCCAAGCGCCCAGAAACATACCATCGACGACTTCAACGCCGACAATTTCGACCACACAGATGCTGGCTTTATCCGCGGGTCGCAAATTTCGATCGGCACAGGCAATTTACAAGGTGGTCCTATCAGCGTTTCCACGCTTTCCCCACCGCCGGATACTCCTCGCTGGGGGGCACGGTATCGCGACTTCATCGCCCAAGCCTACGCTCGGCACGCCTCGATGGTCGCCCAAACAGAGAACCTTCCCTACGCCGACCAAACCATTGACCTCGATCCGGAAGTGAAGGACGCGTGGGGCTTGCCCGCCCCGCGTCTGACCTATGACTGGCGGCGACCGAACGAACTCGCGCGCGTCGAGTTCATGCTGCAAAAGATGGAGGAAATCGGGCACGCAATGGGAGCCAACCAGGTGTGGAGATCGCCCCTTGGATCAGGCGCCCCCGGCGCCCATCACGAGGGTGGCACACGCATGGGAAGTGATCCGTCCAACTCGGTGGTGAACCGGTACGGGCAAACCTGGGACATCCCTAACCTCTTCGTGGTCGGCAGTTCAACCTTCCCAACCATGAGCGGCTTCAATCCGACGTTGACCATTCAGGCACTCGCCTATATGAGTGCGGACGCGATCATAAACCGCTACCGCAACAACCCGGGACCGCTGGCTTAAGTCACGCTCAGCGAACATCTTGAAATAGTGCTAAACGGAGGTCACAGTTGGGTTATGCGCCTGCAAATTTTGACTTTTGGATTAATAGTAAGCCTAAGCGTCGCCGGAACGGCAGGCGCCCACCATACCCAGCTGCAATTCAATCTAAACCCGACCGCGATGGAAACGATCGAAGGCACGGTTAACGAATTCGACTTCAGGAGCCCTCACGTCTACCTCTACCTCGAGACCGAAGAACCCGACGGTAGCACAGCGCTTTGGGAACTCGAGGCGACTTCGACCCCGAATCTGATCCGCCGTGGCTGGAGCCGAGACACGCTCAAGCCGGGAGATGAGGTTAGGATCGACATCCACCCTGCCCACCAGCCTGGACAGCACATAGCACGCGTGGGCACCGTCCATTTTTCCGATGGCCGCAGGCTATCGGCGACCAGTGGCGGCCCTCCAACCCCGCCTGACGTGCGAGCAAATTCGCTCGCCGGACGGTGGTTTGGGCAAAGCAACTTCGACCAGACGCAACTCCACCTCACCGATTCCCCTTGGCCACTGACGCCTAAGGGCGAGGCAGCGCGCGTGGCTTTCGACGGCACGCAAAACCCACAGGTCGACTGCATCCCGATGACTGCGCCTTCGATTATGCTGTACTCGACTGTTTTTGACGTGAGCCTTACCCAAGACCGCATGACCATCGAAGGCGAGTGGCTGAACTTTGAGCGCATCATCCACCTCGACGGCCGTGCGCATCCGTCTACCACCGAGCGCAGCCTCCAAGGCCATTCGGTTGGCAGTTGGGAAGGCGAAACTCTCGTCATCGACACAACAAATTTCACCAACCACGGCGGGGGCAACGCGTTCGAGGTACCGTCCGGTGCCGGCAAACACCTTGTCGAACGACTAACCTTGAGCGCGGACGGAAAACACCTGAACTACGAGTGGGTGCTAGAAGATCCGGAATACATGACCGAGCCTGTCATGGGCGATGGAAGATGGGAATACCGCCCGGACCTCAATCGCCAACCACTTGACTGTAACCCCGAGGTCTCACGCCGCTTCATCGAGCGCATGACGCCGCGAGAATAAGCCGCGTCTAATCGCTAGAGATTCTCAGCGCGCTCTCGTAAAACGAACTTCTGAATCTTCCCAGTAGAGGTCTTGGGGAGTTCGGTGAAGACAACCGTCTTCGGACACTTATAGTGCGCCATGTTTTCGCGGCAAAACTCGATGATCGATTCCTCGGTCGCACCCTCATCTGCTTTCAACATCACGAACGCGCACGGTGTCTCACCCCAGTGATCGTCGGGTCGGGCAACGACGGCCGCTTCAAGCACAGCAGGATGCTTGTATAGAACACCTTCCACCTCAATAGAAGAAATGTTCTCGCCTCCGGAGATAATGATGTCCTTGGATCGGTCACGAATCTCGATGTAACCGTCTGGATGAGTGACGCCGAGGTCCCCGGTGTGAAAGACACCGCCCTCGAATGACTCCTCGGTGGCTTTAGGGTTCTTGAGGTAACCCTTCATGACAACGTTACCCCTGAACATCAGTTCCCCCATGGTCTCACCGTCAGCTGGCACCGGTTCCAGGGTCTCGGGATTCGCTACGAAAAACTCTTCCTGGACCGGATACTTAACGCCCTGCCGCGCTTTAAGGGCAGCCTGCTCAGCGACCGGCCGCTCGTTCCACTCCTCATGCCAATCACACACGGTAACCGGCCCATAGACCTCCGTAAGTCCGTAAGCATGGGTGACGTCAAAACCCATCGCATCCATCCGCTCAAGCACGGCGGCCGGGGGTGCGGCACCTGCGGTCATCATCTGAATTCTATCTGTAAGCTCGAGCGACTCAGATTCAGGCGCATTCAGTAGCATATTCATCACGATCGGAGCGCCACATAGATGCGTGACGCCATATTCCATGATCGATTCGAACACGGCGCTCGGTTGCACACCACGCAGACACACGTTCGTTCCGGCAAGCGCCGCTACCGACCACGGAAAACACCAACCGTTGCAGTGAAACATAGGCAACGTCCAAAGATAGATCGGCTTGGGCGGCATCCCCCAAGCGAGGATGTTGCCAATGGCATTCATATAGGCGCCACGATGGTGGCACACCACGCCTTTGGGATTACCTGTGGTTCCGGACGTGTAGTTCAAGGAAATTGCGTTCCACTCATCCTCGGGCAGAGTCCAAGGTGCGTTCGGATCACCCTCCGCTAGAAGCTCTTCGTAGGTGAGTTCGCCAAGTCGCTCCCCCGAAGTCGCCAACTGATCGTCGATATCCACCACCAGTGGGCGTTTGTCGAGTTTCGTGAGGGCCTCGCGAATCACCGAGGAGAACTCCCCATCGGTGATCAACACCTCAGCCTCTGCGTGATTGAGGATGAACGCAATAATCTCAGCATCGATCCGAATGTTCAGTGCGTTCAGCACTGCTCCGCAAGCCGGCACACCGAAATGCGCTTCGAACAACGCCGGGACATTCGGCGCCATAACCGCCACCGTGTCGCCCTTCTTTATCCCCCGAGCCGCTAACGCGCTTCCCAAGCGTCGGCATCTCGCAAACGTTTCAGCCCAGGTACGTTGCTCGACACCGTGGATTACCGCCAGGCGGTCGGGGAAAACCTCTGCCGCACGCCGCAAGAAACTCAGCGGCGTAAGTGGGACGTAGTTGGCATCGTTTTTTCCTAGATGTTGGTCGTATTTATCCATAGGCGTCTGAATCATTCCCGTGAGGTGTTAACCAGCGTGCTCAACAGGCATTCCCGCCTCACTCTTGGTCGTGGTATGAATCTCTGTACTCCAGCGTCTTCCAACTCGGCCACGTAAAAATTTCCCAAAGCAAACCTACCAGCAGCTTAGGCATGGCACGCTCCCAATAAAGAAACGGGCCCCAACGACTGTTGGGGCCCGCGATTCTAGAACTAGAGTACGTTTTCTTCTAACCAACCGTGGATGTACTGCGCGATCTCCTTGCTGTTGAGCTCGAGCATCATCATGTGCCCATTACCCGGCAGCCCCACATCTTCCATCCGAACATACTCGGTCTCGACGCCGGACTGGTTGAGCCAATTCGCGAGACAGTGGTCGAATATGCGGTGGTAGCCACCCTCGCCGTTCATGAACAACACGGGGATGTCAGTAAGGTTCACGAGCTGGCGCGCAGGCTCCACCTGTTGGTAGCAGGGCACGAGGCCCGGGCCCTCGGCTGCAGCCTGGAGCTCGACCTGAAGCTCCGCCGAGTCGCTGATAGGCGGGTCGTATGTAATCGGCGTATTCCCGACGCCCCACGCGAGGCCCCCACTTTCTCTGTACTCGACTTTCGATGTATCGACGCCCCGAATGGGCGGTGCCGCCGGTTCCAGGGTTACGATGGTGTGAACGAGTTCCGGACGCTCGTCGGCAATATTCCAACCGAACCAGCCACCCTGAGAATGAGTGAGAAGAATCACCGGCGTCCCGATCATATCGAGCAGGGCTACATTGGCATCGATGGTGAGCCGAGCCTGTCGCCCACCGATGAATTCTACTTGGGTTTTCATGAAGTAGTCAGCGATGGGATCACCCATGCGTCCGGTCCCGGGCCACTGCGTTTGCTTAGACGCCTGCGGGAAATCAGCCGTGGCGGCCGAGGCGGTGAAGATCTGCTCGAGATTGGGTACGTTACGAATTCTCAGTTCACCGTCAATGCCCGGCACATACTGTGAGCGCCCACGCGCCGGGAAGTCCTGGATGTAGACGACATAACCCATCTCCAAGAAGTCGTAGGCCCACCCGGGACGACCGTCTGGGGTCTGCAGATAATCCACTCCAGTCTGGCCAGCACCGTGCAGGAACACAATCGGGTAAGGGTGCTGGATCTCGTGAGGCACCATGACCTCAACATACATGGCACCGCCCATGGTGACCTGATCCCCCTCGCCCACGTACTCGCCGCCGACGTAGAAGAAACCCTGTTGAGCGACGTGGTCCATGGACATCATGGGAACCCCCGCTGGTGGTTTCGCGGACTGGGCAAAAGCCCCGAACGCCACGAGGGTCGTTGCCAAGGTCAGTATCGATCTCCCTATGCTCATTTCACTCTCTCCTCCAGGCCACTGCCCAGCGAATTATGCTTTTCACTATTCCCACGCGGCGTAAACCGGGTAGCCGACCAACGTCTCAGGTCGTGCACCCGACTTCGGTATATATTTCTGAACGCGGCCATTACCAACCTCGGCGATATAGAGATTGCCTTCCTGGTCTACGCTCAGTCCGTGGGTCCCCCACTGTCCGCCTGGGAAATCACCGAAGGTGCCCCAGGAATAGATGAGGTTACCCTCAAGATCGTAACCAAGGATCTTGCTAGTAGCACGATCCGCGGCCCACAACACGTTATCGGCACCGATGTAGAAAAGGTGGATGTCAGTGGGCTCCGGCCCAAAACTCCACTCATCCAGGTACTCCCCGTTCTCGTCAAATACCTGGACGCGGTTGTTGGCGCGATCGTTGACAAAGACCCGCCGCGTCTGAACATCGACCGCTACGCCGTGGACGTTATTCATGTAACCAGGGCGACTCTCATTGGGCGGGTCTCCCCGCATGCCCCATTCCATGAGGTAGTTACCCTCTTTGTCGAACTTAACGACGCGTGTATTAGCGTAACCGTCGGCTACAAAGAACGCGTCATCTAGAAACGCCATGAAGGTCGGGCGATAGAAGTGTGAATCATCGTCACCACGCTCATTGGGAATACCAAGCGTCTGCACGAGTTCCTTGCCGTCGTTCGTGAACTTAAAAATCGCGTGCCGGTAATCGTCGATAAGCCAGACGTGTTTCTCGGGATCGTAAGGATCGATTGTCACGAAATGCGGGCGCCGGAAAAGCTCATCCCATTGCGTCCATGCTTCGATAATCTCGCCCTCTCGATTCACTACTACCAGGCAATGCTCCCAACGGTGGTCCACGCCATGTTCACCACGGTCGGTATCGCCACCGTCGAGCGCACCAGGCAGACTCGCCCTGGGGCCCACAGAAGCGTTTCGCCATGGGAGTTGCGCTACAGGGAAGGAAAGGGCCGGCCCTGCTTCGGGGTACACCTGGTTCTGCGGCGCGTCGATATTCGGCAGTTCACCCCTATGAAGGATAAAGATCCGATCCGGACTCTCGGCAAAAACACTCTGACCCGCCCCGTACGTCCAACCTTCGTGACCAGGCAACTCAGCAATATCCTGGGGCCAATCCGGATCTACGTCGTAGGGCCCGAACATATCCTGACCACCCTTCTGTCCGGGCACGGCCGCAAACTGGGCCCAAGTGTTTCCGCTCAACATCACGAAAACCAGTCCCATTAAGCTTGTACCGGCCACCACTACGCGACTGTGCATAACGCTCTCCCTCTGCCCCCTATTCGTTCTTATTCAACGTTGTCCTGAATCCACTCATGGATGAAGGCGATGATGTCATCGCTGTTAAGCTCCAGCATCATCATGTGCCCGTTACCGCTGAGACCTACGTCCTCGAGCCGAACGAAGTCCGTCTCCACACCGGCCTGATTTAGCCATTTCGGTATGCAAGCGTCGAAGACCCGGTGATAGGTGCCGTCCGCCGAGACCGATAACACTGGCACATCGGCGAAATTCACGAGCTGCCGCGCTGGTTCCTCTTGGAGCCAGCAGGGCACCTCGCCCGGCTGATCGGCTTCATCTTCCAGATAGGTCTTGAACTCCGACGGATCACTCACGGCAGGGGCGTAGGTCAGCGGATAGTTGACAGGCCCCCAAGCGTTGGCCGGATCACCAGTATAGGCAACCTGCGAGGTGCTCACCCGCCCGATCTGCGGGCCGCCCGGCTCGACGGTAATCAGACCCTTCACGAGCCCAGGGGCACCGTCCGTTACACCAAACCCAACACCGCCACCTTGAGAGTGGGTGAAGAGAATGACGGGCCCAATCTGCTCGAGCAACTCGATGGCCGCGTAACGCGCCAGCGTCGTGCTCTGACCGGCAAACTGTACCTGGGTCTTGATGAAGGCGTCGAAAACGGGATCGCCAGGTCTCCCCTCACCCGGCCACTGCGTGTGATTATCATTCAGGGGAAAATCGCCCATCTCCTCTACATCGGTCCAAATTGTCTGCAACTGGGCGGCGGTTCGAATGCCGAGATCACCGTGGACGCCACCCGGAACATACGCCGATCGCCCGCGCGCCGGGTAATCGACCATGTAGAGCACATAGCCCTGTTCGATAAGGTAATACGCCCAACCGGCCCGCCCGTCCGGTGTCTGGAGCCAGTCAACACCCGTCTGGCCGTTACCGTGAAACAACACCATGGGATAGGGCTGCGTTATCTCATGCGGTTCCCACACCTCAACGTACATCTGCCCGCCCATCACAGGCGGGTCGCCTACATAGTCACCCCCAACGTAATACGAGCTCTTCCGGGCAAGGTACTCCGTCGAGAATGTCGGGATGCTGCCAGAAGGCATCGCAACCGAAGGGTCAAGGCCTTCTGAAGCGGACTCCGGTGTAGATACCGGATCAGCCACTGCACTGGTCTGGAGCCCAGCCGGAGCATCCGACAGATCAGCCTCGCCACCGGGCTGACAGCCCGCCAGGCAAAAGACAAGAAACATTCCCGTGATGGTCGAGAAGCGTGAATCCAGCGTAGTTAGATCCATTGTTTTCCCCTTTGGAGTGGGTGCGCTGAAGGCTCATTCTGCGCCGTGCACCCTAGTTTTTCCAATATCTTATCCAGCGCATCGCTATAAAAAATCAGGTAAGAAGAGTGATCTATCCACATGATTTTAAATCATTGTGCGGAAGCAATCTGCTCCAGATGTTCCATGGATTCCACACCCCGGCCATGGGCACCCGCGAACCGCTCTACTGGCAAAGCGTAAAACCGAACCGCTTGCAGCAACTCGGCCGACCACAGCGGATGTTGAGTCGCACGGCCAGGGCTATAAAGGTCAGAATTAAAGAGGAATGCCTCATCGGGCAAGTAAACCACAAGCATACCGTCGGCATGGGCGCTGGGGACTTCGTAAAGCTCGGCCGCACGGTCCCCAAGCATTAGGTTCGCCTGCTCGCCGACGCTTTCGATTCGCACAGCACCAACGCCCTGCCGGGAAAGGGCGTCAAAGAAATAGTCTCGGTTGAGCGCGTGGACCGTGATCGGAATTCCCGCAGCGGCGAACGTCACAACCCCGCCGCTGTGATCGTGGTGATGGTGAGTCACAATCAGCCGCCCCACGGGTTTGTCCGGCCAACGCGCCCGCAGACTCGCAAGTACCGCCTCCGACCGCTCTGGATACCAGGGCGCGTCGACCACAGTGAGCTGCTCGGTCGACTCTATGACCAGACTATGTGTAGGCCCGCCCAATACCTGATAAACCCCCTGAGCAACTTCCAGCAGCTCAACCGGCTCAGCCACGTCTTGGTCCTGCGGCCCTCCGAGGGAGACTCGACTCAGAAACCAGTGAGCCATAGTCCAACCCTTAGCGAATCGAGCTATATCCAGTGGCGGCGACACCCTGCGAGCCTCCCCCCCCGCACTACGTTCCTCCCCACCCGCGCCAAGTTCGATGCCCAGAGACTCCCGTCGCTCTCTCCTAATTAGCTGTCCGTCCACGCGATATTCCAGGCGCGTAGGCATGAAGACCCCGTCCACGTTAGTCCAGGCGGAGTACTCCATACTGGCCTCAACGGTCCCGTACATCGGATCGTCCTCCCGCGCGGAGATCCGGACCGGAAAACCCGTAGCGATATCGAGTTGCACGTTCCAAGCAGTGCCAACCGCAGTGAAAGCGTGTGCGCCCTGCCGGCCGCTGATGGGTCTCACCCCTTCCGCCTGGGACAGGAGCAACACAGGCGTACCCATCCACAAGAGCTTCGATCGCATCGCTACGCGAGCGGGTGGAAGTGGTCCCTCGGGTGTTGGGCGGAAACCGTCAACACCAATGATGGTGCCGCCACCCGAGCCGTCCAGGCTCTCCACATATGCCAAATCTGTCGGAAACGGGTAGTGGGTGTGCAGACTCCAGTCAAGCTCAGCACTTTGCCCAGGTGCCCAACTGGCCTGTAGCGAGTAGCTCGATGCGTGGCGCCCTCGAGCCCCAGCGGTGGCGGTCTGAGCAATATCGAAATTATCTCCGCTCGCGCTCCAGCTCAGAGCGTGCAGTCGATCAGTGATTGCGGGGTCGGCGAGGAGTCGATTCAGGTCGGGATTTGCCTGAGCGGCCGCGTAACTTGAGACCAAGAGGTAAATACCGAACAGCGTGGTAAGTGGACGAGCAGCGATCGTCATTGAGGGCCTCCATCATTCTTATTGGTCCGATCGACGAGTCGGACAGATTCTAACATCGGCCGGTGAGCGTTAGGTCCACGCAAGTCCTGGATTGGACAAGTATCATTGCTTGAAGCACATGTTATAGGGGGAAAGGCACCGTGAGCCTGATCGTTCGAAAAGCCCACGCCGGAGATTCACAGGTCATCGCAGACTATAACACCCGCCTAGCCCGCGAATCGGAAGTAAAGTGTTTGGAATCCAACACCATAGCGGCCGGCGTCCGAACCGTACTGAGCAGACCTGAGTATGGTCAATACTTCCTCGCCGAACGCGAAGGTGAGATCGTCGGCCAAGTGCTAATAACCCACGAATGGAGCGACTGGCGTAACGGACTCTTCTGGTGGATCCAAAGCGTATACGTGCCGGTCGAGTATCGTCGATCCGGTGTTTTCTCCGAGCTCTATCGGCACATCACGGAGCTTGCGAAAGAATCCTCTGAAGTTTGTGGTGTTCGGCTATACGTCGAGGGCGAGAACACCCCCGCCCAACGCACGTACCGCGCTCTCGGAATGAACCATACGAACTACCAGGTGATGGAAGTTGAGTTCTAGCTCGGCTATCGAAACAGTACCCAAACGTGGGAACTAGTCATCCAAATCCACGAATGCCAGTGAGTTATTGTTGTTCATCGGAATAACGAGCTGGTGTTGTATCGAGTCGTAACACATTGATGCGGCAGAAGGGATGCCAGCCGCAATCACTTCCGCTTCCTGCCCCGGTCGAATTCTCGACACGCTGCCGAAGCGCACGCTGCTCACATACTTCGTGCCATCATCGAGTATGACGAGTCCGTCATTGCCGGCTTCGTGCGCATACTCCGTTCGGATCAGTTCGCCGTCGGAATTGAATGTCAGCACGGCGTTATCACCAATATTGACGACGACGACATTACCGTCGGGGTCGATCGCGACACCATTCGGCACATTAAGTGGCTCCCCGTCGACAAGCAACGATGGTTGGCCGTCAGCAGTCACCTTGTAAAGACGTCCCTCAGGACGTGTGTTAGAAGCGTAAATCGTGCCGTCTTCAGCCACTCCAATACCGTTCAGGAATGTGGACCCAGGCACGGCAAATGCATCGCGGGGCTGACCCGTTGCCTGGTCAAACGATCGCACAACACCCCTATCCACGGTGTAGAGAAGACCATTACGGACGGCGCTGCCAATCGGGTCATGCAATTCCAGCCCATCACGACTCGCACCGATCCACCTAATCGTATGCGCGCTGCCATCTGGATTGATCAAGGACACGTATCCGTCGTCGTCATCTTCCTCTATTCGATTGCCGGCGTTCATCGCGATAATAAGATTTTTTTCCGGATCAAACGTGCAGCTTTCCGCGAAGTGAAAACTCCCATAGACCTTAACGTTGTCGGTCATCGTGACAGCTTCGCCTACCTCATTGATTGTGCTAAGCGGGTCAGCAGTCTGAATCGGTTGTGCGAAAGCAGCCTGTTGCCAGCAAATAATCACTCCAGTAACTACTGCATATCCAGAAAGCTTGTTGTGTCCATACATGAGATCTGCTCCTTGTCGGTTTACGATTTTTCTCCGCGCTTCCCAAGACGTTCGCGAGGGGGAGTCAGCCAGCACGGGCTGAAGTCCAGCGTCCGACAGCTTCCACGCTTGATTGGTCATTCTTAGGGCTACGACGAAGATATTGTAATATACATTTATAGAAATGAACGTCAGATCTGGATCGTCACCAGCACCTCGCGCGAGTGGCCTCCCGATCGGTGCTCCCATAAATAGATGCCCTGCCAAGTCCCCAACGCGAGTCGCCCGCTTTTCACGGGGATATTTAGATCGGTCTGTGTCAACACACTGCGCACGTGCGCGGGCATGTCATCGGGGCCTTCAGCCGTGTGTGTAAAACGTTCGTCGCCATCCGGCACAAGGTCCGCCATGAAGGTCTCGAGATCACGATGCACGGCCGGATCAGCATTTTCACAAAGCATCAAAGACGCGCTAGTGTGTCTGATGAACAGATGGCACATCCCCGTTGCGGCCGCTGTCTCTCCCACGGCCGCGTTAACGCGATCCGTAATCTCATAGCTTCCGCGTCCGGTGGTCTCTACGAGTAACTCTGTCCGAAACATCGTAAGACTCCTCTACACGCCCGTTCAGTTTAGCACTCGCTGTTGAACCGCAAGACCGAGATAATGTGCCGATGACTCCAGAGCGCTTTGAAAAGCTGAAGGCTATCCTTCTCCGTCGCCAGCCGGACCTTACCGTTCTAGCCGACGACGTTCATAAGTCTCATAACATCGCCGCCGTACTCAGAACCTGCGATGCCGTCGGCGTCTATCGAGTACACGCAGTCTCGCCCCGCGGCGAAATCCGGCGACACCACATGGTGTCCGGCGGCAGTCGGCGGTGGGTCGATCTGGTAATTCACCCAGACGTAAATCAAGCCCTCAGCGCAATGAGAGCAGAGGGTTGGCGGTTGATAGCAGCACATCCCGGGGAATCTTCTCGAGACTATCGGGCGGTCGATTACACCGGGAAAATCGCCGTGCTGTTGGGCGCGGAACTGGACGGGCTCACACCACATCTCGTCGAAGCTGCCGATGAGACAGTAGCCATCCCCATGGAAGGAATGGTGGGCTCATTGAATGTCTCCGTAGCCGCCGCACTCATATTGTACGAGGCGCAGCGCCAACGACGTGAGGCAGGCCTATATGATGTGTGCAGACTTCCTAGGGAGGAATTCGAGGCGACGCTCTTCGAATGGGCTTATCCGGAGGTCGCGAAGCGGTGTCGCAAGCGTGGTATCGGTTACCCCTTGCTCAAGGATGACGGATCCCTCTCGGAGAATCCCCTTCAAGTCGACTGAGCGAACTCCAAAGCGCGTACCCCCGAAGGTTACGGAAGACTACGCTGGCGGTCCGGAAAATGGACCTAGCACTTGCCCGTCTGGCCTCTCGTAGAAACCGTATCGAAGCCGCAACGTTTTAACCTTACCGAACCAGGGTATCGTGACAATGTAGATGTTCCCGTATTCCTCCGGTGCCATCACCGGGATATTTTTGCTTCCGTGCAGCTCTTCTACTAAGGGCGCGAGCGCATCTTCAAGCGTAACGACGAGAACGATCTCACCTTTGTGGTCGGTGAGAACCTGCGCCATGAACGGCTCGACAAGAAAAGGGTCGCTGATCCGCACGTCAACCCCCAGCCGCTCTGCAACCGGAGCTGCCGTTTCCTGCGTTCGTAGATGCTCGCTTACATAGATCGCATCCACGCCCGCGATGACGTCGATATCCTGGACGACGTCGGCAAGCAGCTCTGCCCGTTGCCGGCCCAGAAGATTCAAACGAGGATCAGCACTGACGCTCGCCAGATCCGTATCCGTGTGGCGGACAAAGATGATGGTGGTCGTCGCTTGTGACTCAAAAAACCAGGCAAGACCGAGACAAACGACAATAAATCCGCTAATCGGGATCAGCCGAGAACCGCGCCGTCGATCGAGCCCCGGCGGGGTCGGTCTGCGCCTTCTCTTACTTTTCCTCCACGCCATCCTGCTTCCTCATCTCGACAATCTGAGCTTACTCGTCAACAGTACGCTCCTTCACAATGGTGTACTCGACCTCGACGATGTCTCCCGGCACCTTCCGGGTTGG
>CAYLKA010000021.1:0-4240 GCA_964384125.1 uncultured Gammaproteobacteria bacterium
AGAGAGTGTTGTATCAACTCCCGAGGAACAAGCTACCGTGCGCGATCGAGCGGTGGTTGTGCAAAGCCTCAAACCACTCCCAGTCGAAGCCGTTGTCCGCGGCTATCTTATAGGATCGGGATGGAAAGATTACTGCAGAGAAGGCTCCGTATCTGGCGTGCAGCTTCCACCTGGCATGGAACTTGCTGAAAAACTTCAGGAACCTATTTTTACACCGAGCACCAAAGCGATTCAGGGAGAGCACGATGAAAATATTTCTCTCGACACCGTAAAGTCGCTGATTGGCAGTGAACTATCAGAATCCGTCAAAGAAATCTCCTTGGCACTGTACCAACAAGCGAGTCAGTATGCTCGCGAGCGCGGCATCATTATCGCCGATACTAAATTCGAGTTTGGGTTGAGTGAAGATGACGAGTTAGTGTTGATTGACGAGGTGTTCACGCCCGATTCATCAAGGTTCTGGCCCGTGGAAACCTATAAGCCCGGGCGTTCTCCAGATAGCTTTGATAAACAGTATGTTAGGGATTATCTGGAGACACTAGATTGGGACAAGCAACCACCAGGCCCCAACCTTCCGGACGTCGTTATTTCACGGACCTATGAGAAATATCACGAAGCACTGCGGCTATTAACTGCATAGCTGAGGATAAATTTTCGTATCTCCACAAGTGTTGGAGGCATCCCATTATTGCAGCAGCGTTTCTATGTGCCCGCGACAGTGAGACCCTCAATCAGCACCGAACCGCAGCGAATGTTCCCACGCAGATCCACGTCTGTTCCCACAGCGCGAATACCTTTAAAAATCTCCCTCAGATTGCCGGCGATCGTCACTTCGTGCACTGGATACGCTATCTCGCCATCTTCCACCCAAAAACCAGCAGCTCCCCGTGAGTAGTCTCCCGTAACGGTGTTGACGCCCTGTCCAAGCAACTCTCCAACTAGAAAAACCTCTGGACACTGTTTTAACAACGAATCCAAAGATCCTGCATTCGAGCCAACGATTAAATTGTGAACACCACCAGAATTACCAGTTGTACGCATCCCCAAGCGTCTTGCTGAGTAGCTCGATAAGACGTAGCCGTTCAGAACTCCTTTCTCGACCAGGCGCCGATGATGAGTTGCCACGCCTTCATTATCAAAGGCGGCACTCCCCATGGCTCGTGGAATCAATGGATCCTCTTCGATTTCAATGAAATCCGGAAAAATTTGCTCACCTTTGGCATCTAACAGAAACGAAGCCTTTCTATACTGACTGGTGCCACTAATGGCCGCGACGAGATGGCCAAACAACCCTCTCGCCAGTTCCGCTGGGAACACGACGGGTACGGACCGCGTTGCCACCTGCCGCGCGCCCAGCCGCCGCACCGTGCGACGAGCAGCCTTTTCTCCGACCGCCTCGGCCGACTCCAACTCTTCAGGAACACGTGAAGCCGTAAACCAATAGTCACGCTCCAGAGAATTGTCCTTTTCTGCAATAACACCGCAGCCCAGCGAATGGCTACTCGTTGGGTAACCTTTGCAGAATCCATGGGTATTCGCGTAAACGCACACTCCTTTACCAGTGGACACACTGGCGCCTTCAGAATTTTTAATCCTGTCATCCACCCCGCAAGCAGCGGTCTCTGCCCGAAGAGCAAGCGCCTCAGCTTCCACGACCCCGATTGCCCACGGGTGATAAAGATCCAAATCCGGCTGTTCACGTGCCTTCAGATCAGGCTCCGCGAGTCCTGCATAATCATCCTCGGAGGTAAAATTAGCGATGCTGACAGCTTTTTGGACCGTCTCTTTAACGGATACGGATGAGCACTCAGTGGTACTGGCGCTACCCTTACGGCCCTTTGCGTATACCGTAACCGCCAGACTACGGTCACGTTGTCGTTCTATGGACTCCAGCTCACCGAGACGAACTGTTACAGAAAACCCCTCGTCATAACTGACACCCACCTCAGCTTGCTCCACACCTAGTTTAAGAGCGTGCTCAACCGCCTCCTGGGCTGTATTCTTTAGCGACTGCTGCACTTGATCCACATCCATAAATTCGTACCCGAAAAAGTGAGACGCTGATTCTACCTGCTGTACAATAATCGTATGAAACCACTAGTAGGCATTGTTATGGGCTCCGCCTCGGACTGGGAAACTGTGAGCCGTGCTACAGCGACCCTAGAAACGTTGGGTATAGCCCATGAGGTGAACGTCATCTCAGCGCACCGGACACCAGATCAACTCGTAGAATACACAGAGACAGCCGCAGAACGCGGCTTAGAGGTGTTACTCGCTGCGGCAGGGGGTGCTGCAGCTTTGCCTGGCGCTATGGCTGCGAAGACCTGGCTACCTGTATTGGGAATCCCCATACAATCACAGGCGCTAAATGGGATGGATTCCCTTCTTTCGATGGCACAGATGCCTGCGGGTATACCCGTGGGGACGTTAGCAATTGGAAATGCGGGCGCCACAAATGCTGCACTATTAGCTGCGGCCATACTGAGCATAAAACACCCCGAAATCTTGGCCGCACTAAAAACCTTCCGCAGCAAACAAACAGAGAAGGTTCTCCAACAACCGGATCCGAGTAAAACGAGCTAGCTACCCGGGTCAGCCCGTCCAAGCCTCACGAAAAACTGCGTCATATCAGTCAAAAGGCTGAACGGGATGATGAATTTTATCTAGGCGTTCAGTTATAGCTAAATTAGGATTCGGTTCCGCCCACGGTCAACGAATCGATTCGCAGCGTCGGTTGTCCTACACCAACCGGGACAGACTGACCGTCTTTACCACAAACGCCCACCCCTGGATCGAGTTCGAGATCAGTCCCGATCATTGAAACTCGGGTCAAAACCTCTGGACCACTGCCGATGAGCATGGCCCCCTTCACAGGTGCGGTCAGCTTGCCGTTCTCGATCAGATAGGCTTCGCTTGCGGAAAAAACAAACTTACCAGACGTGATATCGACTTGTCCCCCGCCGAAGTTGGGCGCGTAGATGCCCTTCTCCACGGATTCGACAATTTCTTGGGGATCATGCTTACCGGGAAGCATGTAAGTGTTAGTCATCCGAGGCATGGGTGGATATGCGAAGGATTCTCTGCGCCCGTTTCCGGTGGAGTGCGTCTTCATCAGCCTGGCGTTTAGCTTGTCGTGCATGTAAGACCGAAGCACGCCGTCCTCGATGAGAGTATTGCATCGAGTAGGCGTACCCTCATCGTCAATTGTCAATGAGCCACGTCGACCTTCCAACGTGCCGTCATCAACAACCGTGCACTCGCTGCAAGCGACCCGTTCACCAAGTTGACCCGAGAAGGCCGAGGTCTTCTTGCGATTAAAGTCGCCCTCAAGTCCGTGTCCAATCGCTTCGTGCAGAAGAATGCCGGGCCAGCCCGAACCAAGCACGACGGGCATGTTGCCCGCTGGAGCGGGTATCGCCTCCAGATTGACGGCCGCTTGGCGGACCGCTTCCTCAGCGATTGTCCGCGGACGATCCGTCTCCGTGAACAGGGAAAAGTTCCCACGACCGCCCCCCCCAGCGTACCCCTGTTCGCGCCGACCGTTGCTCTCCATGATGACTGACACGTTGAGGCGCACTAAAGGCCGAATGTCGACACCAAGGAGCCCGTCCGATGTCTGCACGAGGACGACCTCGTAAACGCCGGCGAGGCTCCCTATGACCTGAATAATCCGTTCATCCATCCCGCGAACCTGCTTGTCCAGCTTGGAGAGCAACGCGACTTTCTCCGCGTCCTCGAGGCTGCTCAGCGGGTCAACCGCGGGGTAGAGCTCGCGCGCAGACGCTTGAGTCGCAACCTTATAGCGCCGGTTGCCCTGGTCTCGTGCAATCCCCCGAGCGGCCTTTACAGCATCATTGAGCGCGCTCTTGTTAAGTTCGTCCGAGTAGGCAAAGCCGGTCTTTTCTCCCGAAACGGCCCTGACACCGAACCCCTGGTCCACGCTATGCGTGCCATCTTTGACGATACCGTCCTCTACTGTCCACGTCTCGAATCGCGTGAACTGAAAGTAGATGTCAGCATAGTCCAGGCGCCTCGACATCAGCGACGCAAGGCCCCGATCAATGTCGCTAAGATCGAGACCAGCCGGTTCGAGCAGCTGCCCACGTGCCAGTCCGAGCCGATCGATTGAGGCGGAAACTTGATGTTCAGGCTGCATGTTAATCTCTAGTCGAAAGCCAATGCCCAGTATCTCACCAGCCTTGGAATTTGAGGGCTAAAGCTGGCGGCGGTGCTGGAGCGC
>CAYLKA010000021.1:4340-12761 GCA_964384125.1 uncultured Gammaproteobacteria bacterium
GTATCTCACCAGCCTTGGAATTTGAGGGCTAAAGCTGGCGGCGGTGCTGGAGCGCCATCATATCCAGATCCGCCATGATCACGCCAGCACCGGCGTCTCGCTCCGCTATGATGACACCCCAGGGGTCGACGATCATGGAGTGGCCGTAGGTTGTGCGTCCTGAGTCATGGTCACCCCACTGGGCCGCCGCTACCACGTAGGCCAACGCCTCGACTGCGCGTGCCCTGGTCAGTACGCTCCAATGCGCCTTACCCGTGGGCACGGTAAAAGCCGCGGGTAGTGTCAAGATCTCAGTCCCGAGCCCCCCTAGGAGATCGAAGAGCGCCGGGAACCGCAGGTCATAGCAGACCGCAATGCCGATACGGCCGAGCGGTGTGTTCGCGCTAACGACGTCGGTGCCGGGCTGTGTGGTGGTGGACTCCTGATAGCTCTCGGCGCTACCGGGTATCCCGGCGTCGAAGAGGTGAATCTTGTCATAACGGGCCTTGACTTCCCCTCTCGGATCGATGAGCAACGATGCTGATCGAGAGAGAGCGCCAACTTGCTCCTCTTTCCCACCACTCACTGCCCGAAGTGCGATGGTCCCACCGACGAGCCAGACCCCCAGCTCCACGGCCTGATCTTTCAGGAATGTCTGGATGGGACCCTCACCCCAACGCTCGACGACGGTCAGTCGCTCTGCGTCATCCACTCCCAGAAAGGCGAAGTTCTCCGGAAGCACGGCAAGCTCGGCGCCCTTCCCAGAAGCTTCCCTCAACAGTTCCGACGCCATGGAGAGATTCGCCGCGACGTCCCGGCCGCTGGTCATTTGAATGGCGGCGACCTTAGGCAAACCGGCGGCTACTACTGAACCACATTCGCCCCCGGCGGAAGGTCGGCACAAAGTGTCTCCCCCTGCAACTCCGCTGGCGTGAGGCGATCAACAGAAGGCTCGTACCAGTTTCCTGTCACGCAGTAGGAAGCCCGTCCGATACCCTTCAAAGGCTCCTTGAAAATCTGCGTAAAGATTAGCAGCGCAGCGCCCACTTGTGGCCCCGTTAGAAAACCCATGGTCGGCAGAATCTTACCGGGCTCCGCTGTGACGACAGCCTGCTGTTGGTAGTCCTGGTCACGCAATCCCGTGCGGCCGACGACACCTATATCCGCCACCGGGCCTGTCAGAAGCAGGTTATCCGTGTAAGCGTCCCCGTCGATGAGGAGAAAGTCGCCGCTAACCTCGTCGAATACCATACCCCGATTGAAAACATCACGAAAATCCAAAGCCAATCGGCGGGGAAGTGCAGTAATACTCATGAGCCCCATCATGCGCCCCGCGCCGGGCTCGAGGTTAAGGAAGCTACCCCGCTCCAACCGCAACGTAAGGGCTCCGCTGATGGATTTCGTCCAATCAGCGGATGGCGTATCCGGCCAAGAGACGCTGAGCGTAACGTCTCCGGCTACGGCTTCTGTGATCGGATCAAATGCCAGCTGTTCCAATGTGGCAGCGACATCGTAGCTGTCCAGTGTAAGCGCCAACCGCGTCGTAGGCCCCTGACCGCTATCGAACCAACCGCCACTTCCCTCGATAGAGAAGCTCTCGGCTTGCGTCTGAAACGAGGCCAGCCTTAATCCCAAGGGATCCGCCTGTATATCGGCGTTAAGTGTTCCGAAATGTCTTTGGCCTACTCCGAATTGTTCCGCCTCGAGCAGAACGCTGGGCAAATCTCGTGGGTCCCGCTCCGTGGCCGCCGCGACATTTTCGGTCGATATGTTGAGTCGCTGCATCTTTGCGACAATCTGTGGTCGACCGACGGAATTTAGCGGCAGGGTGATAGTGCCGGCCACCGGCTCACTTTCCACATCCAACCGCCATTGGGCCGGGTCCTGTCGGAGCGCAACGTTGGTCTGGCCAAGAGACTGACCGAACGCGGACAGATCTGATATCTCGAGATTCGACCCCAGTAGGACATCAGAAAGCGCCCCGCCCGATACCTCCCCCCTGAAGAGATTCCACCATTCCCCCAATCCCAGCTCCCCGAGGGTACCGTTAATCGTCAAACCGTCACGAGGCGGAAGCAGCGGATAATCTCCGCCAAAACGCACATTGCCCCGCCTGAAAGACAACTCGCCCTCTCGATTTCGGAAACTCAGAGCGAAGCGGCGTGCTGCACCCACTTGGCCAACCACATCGAGACGATCCGACTCTGAAAACACGAAATCCAACCGAAAGTTGGTCGGTTCGTAAGGGGACTTCGTCAGAGGCTCAGGCAGCCTCAACGCAACACCAAACAGGTTCGACCCCACGCTAATCCTTAGTGGCTCTCTGCGTACCTGGGTGAGGGTGGTCGCCGGCAACAGCACGCTTCCCTGCCAGCGAGTTTGGCCCACCAGACGCCCCTCCAACGGCAGATCAAAGTTCGTTTCGACCGCTTCTATGTTGATTTCACCGTCGAAGGTAACGTTCGCGATATAGCCCGGTTCCTCCGGACGACCGACGCTTACCGTCACTGGCCCATCGAGTAGTGTCGCTTCTATACCCACACCGCTTATGTTCTCTTCTTCGAGCGACAGGATTCCGTGAATATTGCTTGCCCTAGGACCGAATCCCTCGACAGCTAGCTCACCGTCAACCACCTCAAGAGCAGCGTTCAAACTGTAGGCCGAACGATCCAGCAGCGGCAAGCCGAGATCTATCGTGACGTTTCCGATGCCGCCCTGCGCTTCCAGGCGCGCAAAGTCCGGGCCTAGGTGCCGCGCAATGAGTGGCGCCTCATTAAGGAAGCGGAAAACATCCTGTAACGGACCCGTCGTTTGGGTTTCTACCGTCAGAACGGGGTCACGCATATCTCCTATTGCAACGGTCAAATTCTCGGACCGGTGCCCGAGCACTCGAGCTGAGCCGCGCGCGACGTAGCCGGCATTTAGGAAATCGATCGTCCCCGTAATCCCGAGCGCCGCAGGCCAACCTTCTGCAAAAGCCATCGAACCGTCTTCGATCTGGACATGAGCCTCAAACTGCCCTTCTCCTTCGTCGAAGGGGAAAGCCCTCACCGGGCCAAAGAAAGAGACATCCGCGCGGCTGACACGGCCCCCAACGATGGCGCGATCCAGATATCTAAATGCGCCGGGCACCATGATTCCTGCTGGGAGATAGCGTCCTATCGCACCAATGTTGAAATCACTAAGGCTTGACGCCAGCTCGAGCACCGGCGAGGTGTCGTCCATCGGATAGGTTAGTTCCAGTGTGGTTCGGGTGGTAACGTCATCGTTGCTTAGAAACAAATCATCGCTGACCACTCGTAACCCATCCCGGCCCTGCCGCCAAACGAGTATGCCATCCAACTCCGTCGCCTCGATAAACTCCGGAAACACGGTGGGCCAATCAATGCGCGCACCCCTCGCGGTGAGCGCTAAGCGTCCGCTACGCGTGTCTGCGCGTACTTCTCCGGTAAGGCTTGTTATACCCGGCCACTCCCCGGTCGGCAGTGCCCCTACCTGGTAAAAGGAGCCTGTCGCCGAGTAGTCCCAGGATGGGCCCGGTCCACGAGCCAGCCTGAAGTCGACCTCGGTAAGCTCCCCGCGCGGGGCTAGCTCAACCCAACGCCGTGTCATCTCGATATCGGGCAACATCGGAACGAGAGGTGAGAGATCCTCCAGTCGTATGAAGTTCGTCCTTAGTTCAAGCGCCCTAGACCCAGCCTCGTTTTGAAGAACACTCATGTCTAGGCTGGCACCACTCGGCCATGATCGTCCGTCCCGCGCGACGTCTAAATTATTCAAAGAGAGCGTCCAGCCCTCATCCAGCCGACTCCACTCCGCAGTCAACTCAATGTTGTCATAACCATCATCCTCACCATCAATGCCGCTAACCCTGAGACCGGCAAACGCCAGTTGTATCGTTCCCTGTTTAGCTTGCAGGCCGGTCCCGTCCAACCACACTGAGAGGTCGCCAACACCGGCGATGGGCATCTGAACCGGCTGGGGAATAAAGCTAGGCAACGTCGCCAGATCCAGGTCACGAAGTTCGGTAAACAACCTCCAGTCACGCTGGCCATCATTTTGCTGATCGAGTAGAGAAACCTCGGCAGAAACCGAGATTCTGCCGCCGAGCTGTTCGGGCGCGCTGGCGCGTGCTTCCAGAAGGACGTTCTCCACGGTCCTAGTCAATTCGACCCGCACATCCTGGAACTCCCACGCGGTGCTCCGAATCCTGTCCTGGTACGTGACGTTACTGTCGGTCAACACAATGACGACTGACGGCAGGTCCTCCAGCACGAAAGCCGCGTCCGAGCCATCATTGAGTGCGTGTTGAAGCCGCAGTCTTCCGTCCAGGGTCCGCTCAAAGCTCAGACGCGTACCTTCGAGCGTGAGCTGGCTCGCTTCGAGCTGACGGTCAGTGAATAACGAAAGCGCGTTCAATCCCAGCCGCGCCTGAGCCGCGCTCAGGATAGGGTTGCTTTCGTCTCCCACCCGGCTGACACTAGCATCGTAGAACGTCAGCTCCGGGCACAAGAGCCCCAAACGCGCGTCCAGCCCCGTGAAGTCGACACTGAGACCCAGCACCTCGCTCGCCCAGGCTTGAATCTCGCCCTGGTAACTAGGCAGCTGTGTTACTAGGAGCCGAAAGGCCCCGATGCTAATCGCCAACACGATCAGCACGGCCCCAAGCGCAGTAAGCAGGCGCTTAAGCAGTCTTCTCAGTGGCTGCCACATATCGTCTCTGATCTCTCACATCAATACCACGTCAAACTGATCACGGGCGCGAAACCCCTCGCTCTGCAACCGAATCGGCCTACTCGTCAATTCCTCCAACTCTGCGACGCTCGTGGACTCCTCGTCTAGGAGTCTCTCAACCACCTCTGGCCTCGCAAGCACCAGCAACTCCTGGAAGTCGAACTGCGCGTGTTGCCTCAGAATCTCCCTGAAAATCTCATAGCACACGGTCTCGAGCGACTTCACGAAGCCTCTACCCTCACAACTTGGACAGGCCTGACAGAGGACATGTTCCAGGCTCTCACGGTTCCGCTTCCGAGTCATCTCCACAAGCCCTAGCGGCGAGACGTTCATGACCTGGGACTTCGCACGATCGCCTGAGAGCCGCCTGGAGAGCTCCTGGAGCACCTGTCGGCGATGATCCTCCTCCATCATATCTATGAAATCGATAATGATGATGCCCCCCAGATTCCTGAGTCTCAACTGCCTAGCGATAGCTACCGCCGCCTCGAGATTCGTGCGAAAACTGGTCTCTTCGAGGTTTTGGTGACCGACGTACGCGCCGGTGTTCACATCCACAGTCGTCATGGCCTCTGTTTGATCGATAATTAGGTAGCCCCCTGATTTCAATGGCACTTTTCTTCCTAATCCTCGCTCGATCTCGTCCTCGATGCTGTACAGGTCGAAAATCGGGCGCTCGCCCGTATAGTGCTCTATGGTCGGCGACATGTGGGGCATGAACCGTGCTGCAAAGTCCTTCATTTTATTGAACGTCAGCTCCGAATCGACTCGAACCCGTTCCATCTCCGAGTTGAGCAGATCCCTCAGGAGCCGCACCGCAAGAGGAAGGTCCTCGTAAACGAGATCTCCGACCCGGGATTGATCGATCGACCCCTCAATAGCATCCCAGAGCTTTCGGAGAAACAGCATGTCCGCGCTCAGCTCATCGGCTGTGGCGCCTTCGGCTGCAGTGCGAACGATGTACCCCCCTGTGGCCCCGTCGGACCCGGTAAGACCTTCGATTATCTGCCGCAAGTGCTCACGCTCCTCGTCATCTTCTATTCGAGCCGAAACACCTACCCCTTCCCCGTACGGAATCATGACCAGATACCGGGATGGGATGGTGATAAAGGTGGTGAGTCGGGCACCCTTGGTACCTAGCGGATCCTTTAGGACCTGGACCAGCACCTCTTCGCCATCCTCAATTAGCTCCCGGATGTTGAGGTCGTCGTCGCGATTCGTGTCCTTCTGGCTCGGGTTGCGGGCAATATCAGACGCGTGCAAGAACGCCGTTCTTTCCAGACCCAGTTCCACAAACGCCGCTTGCATGCCGGGCAGGACGCGTGAAACCCGGCCTTTGTAAATGTTGCTGATCAGTCCCCGCCTACTCGTCCGCTCGACCAGTACCTCCTGTAGAACTCCATTTTCGACGAGAGCTGCGCGCACTTCCCGAGACGACACATTGATCAGAATCTCCTCGCTCATCGCCCGACCCGGTCAAACCCGAGGCCATAGGGGGAACCCGAGCTCCTCCAACAAATCCGCGGTTTCCGCCAAGGGCAAACCTACCACGGAGGAGTAGCTCCCAGTGAGGTGCTCCACTAGCACCGCCCCACGACCCTGGATGGCGTAACTTCCTGCTTTTCCCATGGGTTCACCGGTTTCACAATAAGCAATGAGCTCCTCTTTTGTCGTCGCGCGAAATCTCACTTCCGTGGCATTCAATCGGCTCAGCACCCTATCCCGATATCGCAGAGCAACCGCGGTCAGGACTCTGTGGTTGCGACCCGACAACTGCTCGAGCATCTCAGACGCCTCACCCACATCCCTTGGCTTACCCAATACTCGATCGTCAACAGCTACGACAGTGTCCGCGGCTAGAACCGGCCGAGCCTCCACCGCAGACAGACCTTCCCAAACGGAATCCGCCTTGGTCAGCGCGAGCCGCATGGCACAGGCTTCTGCTGACTCACCTGGGCCGGGCTCCTCCAGTACCTCTGACGGACGAACCTGAAACGGCACGCCGATCTGCTCTAGGAGCATTCGACGTCTAGGAGACGCCGACGCCAGGTAGATGAAATCCCTTCTCATTCAATAGACTATACGAGGTACCCTGGCTCCAATCAAAGGCGTCAGAGTCTCTTTTGATCCCGGCGGCCTCAACCCCGGTGATAAGGATGACCCTGGCGGAGGGTCCACGCTCGGTACAGGGCCTCGGCGACCATGGGTCGCACAATACCGTGTGGCAGCGTCAACGGGGACAGGGACCAGCGCTCGTCTGCGCGCTGGAGCACATCGTCGGCTAACCCATCGGGGCCGCCGACGAGCAGACACACCAACTTACCTAAGAGCGTCCAGCTCGACAGCCGCTCAGCCAACTCGATAGTTGACCACGCCTGCCCGTCCACAGTCAGAGCCACGACGTGCGCGGCGGTTGGGATGGCCCTAAGCATGCGCCTTCCCTCCGAGTCTCTGGCTTTGTCCGGCAACGTCGTCCGAGATCGGTGGCCAAGGGGAATCTCAGTCAAATCCAGCTTACAGGAGCCCTTAAGGCGCCTCGCGTACTCTTCGTAACCGTCGTTGATCCAGACTGGCTGGCGTTTGCCCGCGGCGATCAGCTGAATTCGCATGCGCTATTTGAGTAAAAGAGGCCGGAGCAAGCCGACTTCAAATCGAGTTGCTGCCTGCTTCCGGACGTGCGGGGATGTCCCAAAGCTTCTCCAAGTTGTAGAACTCGCGGACTCGCTGAAGCATGACGTGCACCACTACGTCAGAGAGGTCTACCAGGACCCACTCGCCGGCATCCTGACCTTCCACGCCCAAAGGGCGCTCACCGGCCCGTTTACAGCTCTCGACGATGGACTCGGCGAGCGCGCGGACGTGGCGATCAGAGCGCCCTGTTACGATCACCATCACATCGGTTACGGACGTCAGATGCCGAACATCCATACATTTGATGGACTGACCTTTCAAATCGTCCAATGCCCCTATAACTAGCTCGCTGAGGGCACTGCTAACCAAGTATGTTCTCCTTCGGCTCCTCTGCATAACACTCCGTTTCTTGAATGATTGCCCGCACGGGCTCGGGCACCAAATACCTTGGGTCGAGCCCGATCCCTATCAGCCCTCGGAGCCCCGAGGCCGAGATAGCTAGCTGTGTTACCGGGGTGAGGAAAATCCGTCCACAACGCTGGACCAGCAGGTCCTGAGACGCCTTCGTGGCATGCTTCCGGACGAGATCCCCGAGTTCACCGTCGACCGGCACCTGCCATCCCGGTCGATGCGCAACCACAATATGAACGAGGCCGATCATCTCCTCCCAACGGTGCCAATCCGGGAGGCCCAGAAAAGCGTCCATGCCAAGAAGGAAGCAAAGGGATCGATCTTCGTGCTCGGCCCTGAGTTCGGTCAGCGTATCGATCGAATACGACGGCCCCCGTCTTCCGAGCTCTCTCGTGTCTACAGAGAATCGGGCTTCGCTTTCGACGGCCGCCCTCACCATGCTGAGTCGCGTCTCGCTCGGCGCCGTGAGCCCGTCGCGGAGCGGCTGGAGGCCACAGGGTATGAACCGGACTTCCTCCAGAGACAAACCCTCCAGCAGCTCCAAAGCGGTTCGTAAATGACCGTAATGAATCGGGTCGAACGTACCGCCAAAAATTCCCATTGGACCCATATTCGAGTCGTTTGCCTCCTCAGACTGGGGCAGCCCGCTCGCGGGAACTGTGGCTC
>CAYLKA010000021.1:12771-35096 GCA_964384125.1 uncultured Gammaproteobacteria bacterium
CCTGGATATCCATCACGAGGCCCACCAGCTCATCCCAGGGGCTACCCCTGAGAACGCCCTTTATTACACTGTCCACCTCGGACGCCCGCACGACGAGCCGGGTTAACTGATCCGGCTCGAACCGCCGCAAAGCACTCTTCACCAGAGGCTGTCGCCGTTGCCAGACCCTGTGACGGCTCAAACTGTTCGCTTCACCCTCGCCGCTGAGGGCCGCTGCCTTTAGTCGCGCCAATAAACAAAGGTCACGACTTATTGCCCATGATACCAGAGCCGGCTCGGCCCCTTCGGCGCGCAGCCCGTCGAGCACCTTCATAGCACGCCCTGGATTGCCGGACAGTATGGCGTCGGTCAGGGTGAATACATCGAACCGCGTGTTGGAGGCGACCGCATCCAATACTGCATCCTCATCCGCACTGCCCTGACCGAGCAGCAACGCGAGCTTCTGAATCTCCTGGTCGGCCGCGAGGAGATTTCCTTCGATACGATCCGATAGCAATTCAGCCGCCGGCCGTGTGAGATCGAGATCTGCAGCTGCGGCACGTCTGCGGATCCAATCCGGAAGCGCAGGTCGCTCGATCGGCCACACTTGGACTACAACGCCCTGCGTGTCGATGCACTTAACCCACACGCTCCTGCCCGCGGCTGCATCCAGTTTCGTCGTCGCAACAAGCAACAAACGGTCCGGGTTCCCTCGCTCCACCAGCGAACGCAGGGTCCTTGCGCCGACATCACCCGGACGCGGGGTTGGTAGGCGCAGCTCTATGATCCGTCTGTTCGAAAACAGCGACAGATTCTCTGCGTCGGCTTCCAGCTCGCGCCACTTAAAGCCTCGCTCCACGACAAAGAGGTCTCGCTGCTCAAAACCCTGCGCTCGCGCACGGGCGCGGATCTCCTCGAGTGCCTCGGAAACCAGAAGAGGCTCGTCTCCCGCCACCAGATACACCGACGCCAACTCTTTGGCTAGGTGGCTTGTAAGCTGGCGCGCCTGGAGCTTCACTGGCCCTCGAGCTGAGAGAGCACGATCCCATGGTCTTCCAGCAGCACCGGAATCTCGTCCTCCACGGGGTAAGCAAGGTTGCCATCGCGGGTGATGAGTGCCCCCCGTAGCTCCGTTGTCAGGACGGTACCATCACGACTCACTAGCTTGGAATCTCTGATACGCCGGTTAACCTCCTGGAGCTTCGCGTCGGGCATGACCTCCATGGGCGCCCGCGTCACAGGACAGCAGATGATGTCTAAGAGCTTTGGGTCAATTCTCAACTCACTTACCTCGGCATGGCTCCTGGCGGGCACTTTCTCTCGGGCCGCCGTGGCACTGGATCATAGCCGGAAGTGCCCCAGGGATGACAATGCGCAATTCGCTTCACAGCCAACCACCCCCCCTTCAACGGGCCAAAACGTTTAATCGCCTCGATCGCGTAGGCCGAACAGCTCGGCAAATGCCTGCAAAGCCTACCCAGCCATGGCGATAGTAGGATTTGATAGGCCCGCACGAGCCCCACTAACAGCTTCGAGAACATTCTCGAGGGCAAACCCATCACTAGCGACCCCGTCTCCAGCGCGACCCCTCGGGACCGTCCTCGATCGCGATACCACGGTCAGCCAACTCATCTCGAATTCTATCGGCCTCCTGGAAATTGCCGGCCCTGCGCGCTGATTCTCGCTCTTGCAGCAACGCGCTTATCGCCTCTTCTTCCAAAGCGTCCGAAGATCGCGCCTCGACGAACCAGGCTTCGGGATCACCTTGCAGAAGCCCAAGAAGCCAACCGCCTGCTCGCATAGCGTTTGCGAGCGCCGTGCGCGTCTTCTCATTGGTGGTGCGGTTCAGCTCCCTCGCCATGTTGAAAAGCTCAGCAAGCGCTTTGGGAGAATTGAGGTCGTCCTCGAGCGCCTCCACTACGCCAGCAGGTGGGGGCGTTTCAGGCTCACCGCTGTGTTTGCCTTCGATGCCCGCATCTCGGAGGGCACCGTACATTCTGTCGAGCTTCTGCTGCGCATCCGCGAGCACTCCAGCGTTCCAGTCCAAGGGCTGGCGATAATGCGCGGTCAGTAGGCCCAACCTAACTACTTCTCCAGGGGCTTCCCCCAATAGGTCTCGAAGCAGGAGAACATTGCCCAGGGATTTGGACATCTTTTCACTCTCGACATTAATCAAGCCGTTATGAATCCAGTAACGGCAATAGGGCTGGCCTGCATGAACGCACGTGCTCTGAGCAGTCTCATTCTCGTGATGGGGGAACACCAGATCTTGACCACCACCGTGAATGTCAATGGTCTCGCCCAGGTGCGCTTCCACCATTGCGGAACATTCCACATGCCAGCCGGGCCTGCCATATCCCCATGGACTTTCCCAACCAACGCCGTCCTCGCCCGATGGTTTCCATAGAACGAAATCTGAAGAGTCCTTTTTGTAAGGAGCGACTTCGACGCGCGCACCGGCAATGAGCTCCCCTCGATCCCTCCCAGAAAGCGCACCGTAAGCGTCAAAGCTCGGAACAGAGAAAAGGACGTGCCCCTCAGCTAGGTAAGCATGGCCTGACTCGAGCAAGCGCTCGATGAGAGAGAGGATTTGCGGCATATGTTCGGTGACCTTCGGTTCGATATCCGGCGGCAAGACACCCAACAATTCCATGTCTTCGTGGTAAGCGGCCAAATATCGTGCGGTCAATTCACCAATTGCCACGCCTTCGCTCTCCGCAGCCGCATTTATTTTGTCATCCACGTCGGTGACATTTCGAACGTAAACGAGCTCGTAGGTGCATCGCAGCAACCTTGCGAGCACATCAAACACAACTGGTGGCCTCGCATTCCCGATGTGCGCGAAGTTATAGACGGTTGGGCCGCATACATACATCGTCACCCGATTCGGTTCGGCGGGTTCGAAACGCTCTCGCTTCCGCGTAAGCGTATTGTGAAGGGTCAAAGCCATTTGGGAGCCCCCGATCTTCGGGTCCTTCAGGGTGGACTATGATAACCCCCCCTTTTCGCAGGCTCACCCGCCGCGTGGCCTATAATCCCCGGTTCCGGAAACTTGGAGCCATGGTCCCATGACAGGAGAATTCAGCCCTCGGGTCAGTGTCGAACAAGTCGAGGAAAGCAACGAGCTCGCGCCTAAATTCGACAATGATGGTCTCATACCAGCCGTCACAACCGATTACAACTCCGGGGAACTGTTGATGCAGGGATACATGAACGCTGAGGCGTTCAGGCTGACTATCGAGACCAGTGAGGCTCATTATTTCAGTAGGAGTCGTGGGATTCTTTGGCACAAAGGAGGGACCAGCGGACTCGTACAAAAAGTCCGAGAGTTAATGATAGATGATGATCAGGACTGTGTTTGGTTGAAAGTGGACGTCGTCGGTGGCGCCAGCTGCCACGTCGGTTATCGATCATGCTTCTATCGCCGCATTCCGCTCGGGCGCAAGGGGAAACCGATTCGACTGGAGTTCACCGAATCCGAAAAGGTCTTCGATCCAGAGACCGTCTACGGCGACGCGCCCAACCCGACCAAGTTATAGAGACGCTCGCAGCTGCCATGTCGGCTTTCCGCGGTGATCGATAATGTCCTTCGCCAACAGCCATTCGCAGGCAATGCGCCCGTCGCCTCGAAACCATGTCGCGGCGCTACCCTCACGGAACGTGTAACCCCACTCATCCATCTCCTCAAGTACTCGGTTTCTCCCGAGCCCAGGTAGATAATCGGCCAGCAGCACCTGAAGGAAGCAGGCGGCGTTTTCTTCTTCGACGTCTCCACCCGCGTCTCTCCATAGGTTTACCCTCCGTTCATGGGACATGCAGACATAGTGCGCCGTTTCGTGTAGCAACGAGTGTGATGGCGTGTCTCCTCGAACGAACAAGCATCTGCCAGCAAGGCCCGCTTCGGGTTCGCCCCAATAGGAGGCAGGAATCGTGGCACCCGCACAAACAGTGATCAGCTCCAATCCGTAGGCCGACAGGAGCGCGTCCACGCTCGACCGGTCGAGGGCTTGAACTTCACTAAGACTCATTGCCGCGTGCGGTAAGGGGCAGCCCCAGCTTTCAACCCTGTGTTGTCGGCACCAGGGTTCGCCCCGCCTCAATCCGCCTCAAGACCTGGCGAGCCAAGTCCTGCGCGAGAGACTCGCGCAGGACTTGTTCTTCGGCGCCCATGCCAAGCACCTGCGCCTCATTGTAGGTGTAACTCCGGGTGACAACGAGGGATTCGGTTTCGATTAGATTGGAACCTTGGGACTCCAGCGAGAAAGTCACTGCGTAGAAAACCTCATATTCTCTCGGGGTGTTCCGCGCCGAGACGGATAACACGCGCTGACCGGTGGTGTCTGCGAGAATCCGCAGCACGGCACCTGCATTTTGTCGGGAATCGACCACCTGGGCGCCACGGGCCCTCAGCGCAGAACGCAGGCTGTCGTAGAACTCAGTGTACGGCTTGTCCGTATCTAGATAGGTGGTAGCGACTGAAGAGGGCAGAACACCGGACCCTTCCAACTGAAACCCGCAACCGCTCAACATCAAGACAACGAAAAATGAGAGACGCCCGCAGACACAAAGTCGCCTTCGATGAGCCTTGATTCTAGCCATACACCTTGATTCTAACCGAGTTTGCAAAGATCATCCGACAGCGCCGCGGGCGGTTCACAGCCCCCGCCTGGCGAGCGACGTGTCCAAACAAATCGGGGGCGGTTGATAATCGATGGAAGCGTATCCGTTCAAGCAAATAGAAGCCAAGTGGCAGAACTATTGGGAGGACAACGAGACCTTTCGCGTCGCTGCAGATATTGATCAAACACGCCCGAAGTTCTACGTCCTCGATATGTTCCCATACCCCAGCGGCGATGGACTCCACGTGGGTCACCCGGAAGGCTACACGGCCTCCGACATCGTTGCCCGATACAAGCGTATGCGCGGTTTCAACGTTCTGCACCCAATCGGCTGGGACGCCTTCGGGCTGCCAGCGGAAGAATACGCCCGAAAAACGGGCACGCACCCACGGATCACGACGGAACGCAATGTCGTACGTTTTCGAGAACAACTAAAGGGGCTTGGGTTTTCTTACGACTGGAGCCGGGAAGTGAATACGACTGATCCCGGCTATTACAAGTGGACCCAGTGGATCTTCAAGCAGCTTTTCGACCGCGGACTCGCCTATCAAGAGGAAAAGCCAGTCTGGTGGTGCCCCGAGCTCGGGACAACCCTCGCCAACGAGGAGGTCATCGAGGGTAGGTCCGAAGTGGGTGGACACCCGTGCGTGCGGCGCCCCCTCAAGCAGTGGGTGCTCCGGATTACCGAATACGCGGAGCAACTTCTAAGCGGCTTAGACGAATTGGATTGGCCGCAGAGCACAAAAGAGATGCAGCGTAACTGGATTGGCCGCAGTGAAGGCGCGGATGTGGATTTCCGCCTCGCAGCCAACAACGAAGCGATTCGAGTGTTCACCACCCGACCCGATACGTTGTTCGGGGCAACTTACATGGTCCTGGCCCCCGAGCACCCTTTGGTGGATTCCATAACAACCGGCAATCAGCGAGAGCAAGTGAATGCCTACCGAGTGGAAGCGGCGAGCAAAAGCGAGTTGGAGCGCACAGAGCTGCAAAAGCAAAAGACGGGGGTTTTCACCGGTGCCTTCGCCTTCAATCCAGCCAGCGGGGGCAAGATCCCCATCTGGGTCGCCGACTATGTATTGGCGAGCTATGGCACCGGCGCAATCATGGCGGTACCAGGCGAAGATCAGAGAGACTGGGAATTCGCCGAAATGTACTCGCTTCCGATCATACGTACGGTAGAACCACCCTCGGATTTCGAAGGCGAGGCCTACCTCGGCGATGGCCCTGCAATCAACAGCGGGTTCCTGGACGGTCTCGAGGTTCAGGCGGCGAAGGCCAAAATGATTGCTTGGCTGGAAGAGCATGGGCACGGCACCCGCAAGATCAACTACAAGCTCCGAGACTGGCTGTTCTCGCGTCAACGTTATTGGGGCGAGCCCTTCCCCATTCTTTTTGTCGACGGTGAACCCAAGACCGTGCAGGACAGCGACCTCCCGGTGGTCTTGCCCGATCTCGAAGACTTCCAGCCCAGTGGCAAGCCAGAAGGGCAATTAGCCACCGCCGTCGATTGGCTCGAGACAACCGATCCCGACACTGGCAAACCCGCCCTTCGAGAGACCAACACGATGCCCCAATGGGCGGGCTCATGCTGGTACTACCTGAGGTTTCTCGACCCTGACAATGACGGTGAGCTAGTTTCGAAGGACCTCGAGCGCTATTGGATGCCCGTGGATCTCTACGTCGGCGGTGCCGAGCATGCCGTGCTGCATCTTCTTTACGCCCGTTTCTGGCACAAAGTGCTTTTCGACGCCGGCATCATCGCAAGTCCCGAGCCATTCGGAAAACTTGTCCATCAAGGCATGATCCTAGGTGAGCTCGAGTATGCGAGGTTCGAGGACCACGAGGGCCGCACCGTCTCCGCTGAATTCGTGCGCTCCGGCCAAGATAGCCGGTCCGGGGCGCCTGTCAAGCGGGTATCTCTGAGCCTGAATGATGTCGAAAAGAAGGGCGACAACTTCGTCTTATGTGAGGATACAAACATCCAGGTGGACGCCCGAGCACATAAGATGAGCAAGAGTCGCGGTAACGTCGTGAACCCGGATGAAGTGGTAGAAGCCTATGGCGCGGATTCCTTCCGGCTCTACGAGATGTTCATGGGCCCGCTCGAGCAGGTCAAACCCTGGAACACACGCGGAGTGGAAGGGACACACCGCTTCCTGAACCGCCTATGGCGACTTTTGACGGATGGGCAGGACGGTGGCGGACTGCGCTCGGCCATTGGGGACGACGAGCCCACGGACGAGCAGTCGCGTGCGCTGCACCAGACGATCGCTAAGGTGACTGAAGACATCGAAGGTCTTAGGTTCAACACTGCGATTGCAGCTTTGATGGAGTTCACCAACACCGCAAATAAATGGGACTTTCTACCCCGGGATCTCGTCGAAAAATTGGTGCTCGTTCTGGCCCCACTAGCACCACATCTCGCAGAGGAGCTATGGGAGAGGCTTGGGCACAGCGAATCAATCGCTTTTGCACCTTGGCCGGAAGCCGATGAGCAATATCTCAGGAACGATACAATCGAAGTAGCCGTTCAGGTCAACGGGAAAATGAGGGGCCGCATCTCTATCCCCGCTGAAGCAACAGAGGAACAGGTGATCGCAATCGCAAGAAGCGATGAAAACGTAGCGCGGCATCTCTTCGATAAAGAATTGAAACGCTCGATCTACGTGCGGGGCCGAATCGTCAACTTCGTCGTTACGAACTGAGATAAAACCACGATCAACGCGGCCGCCACCGCGAGATAATTACCCCATACGGCATACGGTGTTCGGCCCGTGTAACCCTGCACGGCGCCTTTGAGAACGTGAGGCTCAAACTGAGGCGAACGATCCACGATACGGCCACGGGGATCGATGATGGCCGATATGCCCGTGTTGGCCGCCCGCAGTGTATAACGAGACACCTCCGCGGAACGCACACGTGCTATCTGAAGATGCTGGTGCGGCGCAATGGTATCTCCAAACCAGGCATCGTTACTCACGTTGACCAAGAGGGTTGCCTCGGGGAGGTAGTGGATCTGCTCAGCCCCGAACACGTCCTCATAGCAGATGGTCACACCGACGGTTTCGCCCGCCATCGTAAGCGGCGCCTGACCTGGGGCGCCCGCCACCGCATCGGTATATGGCAAGCTCATCAAACGCAACCAACGGCGGACGAAGCCGGGCACGGGAAAAACCTCCCCGTACGGCACAAGATGGCGTTTGACATAGAAACTGGGTCGCTCTCCAAGTACCACAACCGTGTTCTGAAACGTACCGCCCTCTGGGTCGGGCCTTAGTATCCCCAACGCCACGGTGCTACCGCGTTCCGCGGCCCACTCCCGGATGCCGTCGAGGTAGCCCGAAACCCGATCATAAAGCGCAGGAATGGCGGCTTCGGGCCAAATAATCAAGCGGCTACCCTCGCTCTCTCCGGTCAAGCGCTGGTAAAGCTCCAGAGTCGGGCCAAGCTGTTCCGGCTGCCACTTGAGGTCCTGGGGCACCGCACCCTGCACAAGTGCCACCGTGAGCACATTACCGGTGGGCTCACCCCAGCGATGCTGACCGAGAAAGAATCCAGTGCCCCATAGAACCACTAGACCGACGCCCACCGCGATCCGCCGTTTGAGGTTCCCAAAAGCAAAACATAACAGCGCGCCGGCTGTGAGCAATACAGCCCACGACATGAGATAGACACCACCCATCGGCGCATAACCCATGAGCCAAGAGTCCGTCTGGCTATAGCCCGCGGCGAGCCAGCCGAAACCACTCAGCAACCACCCTCGACACCACTCCGTAAAGACGAAAAGCGCGGGGAACACCACAAGCCAAGCGCGAGAGCCTTCCGTGGGAAACCAGCGCGCCGCCAGCCACCCTGTGAGAGCCACGTAACAGGCGAGAAACAAGACTAGCGCAACCGTAATTGTGCCGGCGAGAAAGGGATGCGCTGACCCGAAGTCGTGAATACTGACGTAGACCCAGTGCACACCCACGAAAAAGCTAGTACAGCCGAATGCGAATCCGGTCCACATTGCCTTAAACGGCGTCAGGCCGCTCCAGACATAGAACAGGGCAGCGTAGCTGAGCGGTGCAACCCAGAAGAGATCGAACGGTGCGTAGGCAAGGGGCAGGAGCAGCCCTGCAGTGGACGCTGTAAGGAGCTTATGAGCGAACGTCAGTTGCACGACTACCAGCGTGGTGTTTCGAAAAAATCGTTAGTCGGCGTCACTGAGCGGCATCGCGGTAACTTCGAGTGAATGAATTCGTCGCCGATCGGCCCGTAGTACTCGGAAGCGAAAACCAGAGAAATCCAAAACCTCGCCACGCCGCGGTAATCGGCCGAGCTCGTGCATGATGAGCCCACCGACGGTGTCATACTCATCATCGGTTAACGTAACATCGAAGTACTCGCAGAAGTCTTCAATCCTGGTCAACGCAAGTACCGTAAATCGTCCGCCACCCTGATCTTCGATGTACTCGAGCTCCTTCGCATCATGCTCATCGTCAATGTCACCGACAATCTGCTCCAGCACATCTTCGATCGTAGCAAGCCCGGCAACTCCACCGTATTCATCGACCACTATCGCAATATGATTATGGCTCTCCCGAAACTGGGTAAGTAGCGGGTTGAGGCGCTTACTCTCCGGAATGAACACCGCGGGTCGAAGCAGCTCTTTCACCTCAAAGGCATCGCTCGCTTGCCCCTCGGCCACGTGTTTCAAGAGGTCCTTTGCGAGCAGAATGCCCACCACCTCGTCTCGATCCTCTCCGATGACAGGAAATCGGGAATGCCCTGAATTGATGATGGTGTCCAGCAACGTTGCCGGCGGATCATCGAGCTCTAGTACGACCATGTGCGAGCGCGGAACCATGATGTCGCGGACCTGGGTTTCGGAAACCTTGAGGACACCCTGTAACATGGCGTGTTCCTCACCGGCCAACAGGTTTCTCCGCCGGCACTCGCCCAGGAATGCCACAACATCGGCTCTCGCTGTAACCCCTTCGTCACGCCCATGAATCAGGCGCGACCACCACCCGGCTTTTCCGGACTCGTCGGTACTAGAGGGTAGGTCGTCGGACATCGATAGCGTCTATCTTGCAATCCCGCCACCCGGCTTGCAAGGCATCAGACCTCGCCCCTGTAGGGATCATCAATGCCGAGAGCCCCCAGCAGCTCTCGCTCCCTGGTCTCCATGGCCCGGGCACCTTCCGCATTCTCGTGATCGTAACCAAGAAGGTGCAAGGTCCCGTGGATAGAAATGTGAGCCCAATGGGCTTCGAGCGTCTTCCCTTGATCGGAGGCTTCACGCGCCAGCACGGGCGCACAGATAACGAGGTCGCCCAATAACGACTCAGCGGGTCCGTCAAGTACGGTGTCATTATGGGAAAAAGCGAGCACATTCGTAGCTCCACTACCGTGGCGGAATCGCTCGTTTAGCCTTGCACCTTCGACTTCACCGACGACGCGAACGGTAAGCTCGCCCGCACGATTCTCCCCCAAGGCGTGGCGGATCCAATGTTGGATTCGCTCTGTCTTTGGGACCGTCGCGCAACTGGCGACATTCTGAACGGTGATTTCCAGTTCCACACCCTCAGTCCAACGACTCGCCTGATTCGTGTGACCTCTCGTGGTCCTCTGCTCGCCCGTAAGCCTCGACTATCCGCTGCACCAGCGGGTGCCGAACAACGTCCTGGGGCCCAAAGCTCACGAACTCGACACCGTCGACATTACGCAAGATACGACTCACATGCTTCAAACCTGACTCACGACCACGCGGTAAGTCCGTCTGGGTGACGTCACCCGTAACAACGGCACGAGAGCCGAAGCCTATACGTGTGAGGAACATCTTCATCTGCTCGACGGTTGTATTTTGTGCCTCATCGAGAATGACGAAGGACTCGTTCAGGGTTCGGCCACGCATGAAGGCAAGTGGTGCTATCTCAATTATGTTCCGCTCAATAAGCCGCCCAACACGCTCGAAACCCATCATCGCGTAAAGCGCGTCGTACATCGGTCGAAGATACGGATCGACCTTCTGCGACATGTCCCCAGGGAGGAATCCAAGCCGCTCCCCCGCCTCGACAGCGGGCCGAACCAAGACGATACGTCGAACAGTGTCGGTATCGAGCGCCTCGACGCTGGCCGCCACCGCCATGTAGGTTTTCCCGGTGCCTGCTGGCCCGATCCCGAAAGTCAGATCCTTGCCTCGCATGGCAAGGGCGTAGGCAATCTGGTTGGGACCCCTCGCACGAACCTCACGCCGGCGAGTGTGAAAGACCATGTCCTCTCGATTGATATCTCGATCGGGCCTGGAGTTCTCTTGCAAGCACATGTGGACGCGTTCGGGATCGAGGTCCTCAATCGCGGTCAAGGAAAAGAGCTCCTCCAACACGTCCCGACCCACCTCCGCAGAAACTGGCTGCCCAGTGACCTGGAAACGATTCCCCCTACTCTTAATCCGAATGTCGAGGCGCTTCTCGATCTGACGCAGATGCTCATCAAACTGCCCACACAGATTGGCCATACGCCTATGGTCATCCGGAGAGAGGACGACTTCGAGTGACTCGCGATCTTGTGGAGACTCAGGCAACGGACTGTAGATCTTCCGTACCGATAAGGCGCCCGCGAAGAGAGTTCGGCAATGCCTCGGAGATTCTCACGTCCACGAATTGTCCAACCAGCCTGGGATTGCCGGCAAAATTCACCCAACGATTATTCTCCGTGCGCCCGGCAAACTCATGCGGCGACTTCTTCGACGGCTTCTCGACTAGAATCCTCTCCACCTTTCCAACCATGTCGCGACTGATCGAGGACGCCTGATCGTTCACCAGTGCCTGAAGCCGCTGGAGTCTTTCCTGTTTCACCTCCCGCGGGACCCAATCCTCCACGGAAGCGGCGGGGGTGCCCGGTCTCGGGCTGTAGACGAAGCTGAATGACTGATCGAAACCGACTTTCCTGATCAAATCCAACGTCGCTTCGAAGTCCGCTTCCTCCTCCCCGGGAAAACCAACAATGAAGTCAGATGAAATACAGATCCCTGGTCGCGCTTTTTTCAGCGCTTCGATTTTCGCTAGGTACTCCGAAACTGTGTGCCGACGTTTCATTAGTCGCAAGATGTTATCCGACCCACTCTGTACGGGGAGATGCAGGTAATTGGCAAGTTTCTCTACCTCCGCATAAGCACGTATTAGCGTCTCGGTAAACTCCGCTGGATGAGATGTTGTGAACCGTATACGTTCGATCCCGTCAATCTCAGCAACATAGTGGATCAGTGTTGCGAGGTCGGAAATACCCCCCGTATGCACGGTTCGATATTTCTTTGGCAAAAAATTACTGCTCATCGAAACTGTGGGAAAAGCCTGCGATCGCGCCGTTGGGACTGCCCCACGGTAGGCATTTACATTCTGACCTAGAAGGTTAATCTCTTTGACCCCAAGTTCTGCCAGGGCCGCAACTTCCGCAACTACATCGTCTAGAGGTCGGCTTACCTCTTTTCCACGCGTGTAAGGAACTACACAAAAAGTACAGTACTTGTTACATCCCTCCATCACAGAAACAAATGCCGTAACACTGGAAGACTTGGGAACGGGGAGATCGTCAAACTTCTCAATCTCAGGAAAACTGACATCGATAACACCTGGATGCCCAGAACGCACGCGCGAAATCATCTCGGGCAGCCGATGTAAAGTCTGAGGACCAAAAACTAAATCGACGAACGGGGCGCGCTTGAAGATGGCCTCCCCTTCTTGACTAGCTACGCACCCACCGACACCTATGATCTTGTGTGGATGCTCGTCTTTGTAGGCTCGCCAACGGCCTAACAAGGAAAAAACTTTCTCTTGGGCTTTTTCTCGAATCGAGCATGTATTCAATAAAAGTATATCGGCTTCTTCAGCGCATTCCGTCTCTCGGACATCCATCGTTTCCATAAGAACATCCGCCATTTTGGACGAGTCGTACTCGTTCATCTGGCAACCGAACGTCTTGATGAAAAGTCGATCGGATCCTATCGCTGTCTCCATTGGCCCTTAAGCTATTGTTATGTAAATAAAAAAATATGCATACCTAAGCGTAGCGCAGCCCGGAAGCGCTTTCCAGCACTGCAAGGCGAAATCCGCTAGAAGGGAATGTCGTCGTCGAACTCACCAGGAGGGGGCTGGGGGGCATCCGCCCCGACCTGAGCAGCTGCTGGAGCGGGGGCCTGCGCAGGAGCGTTCGAGCCAGGGCGACCGCCGAGCATTTGCATCTCGTTCGCCACTACCTCGGTCGACCACCGGTCATTGCCCTCCCTGTCCTGCCACTTCCGGGTGCGGAGCTTGCCTTCGATGTAGACCTGAGAGCCTTTACGCAGATACTCCGCCACTATCTCCGCCAGCCGTCCGAAAAAGGCCACACTGTGCCACTCGGTCCGCTCCTGTTGATCACCAGTGTCCTTGTCTTTCCAAGATTCAGTCGTCGCGACCCGGATGTTGGTAACCGCACTACCGCTTGGCATATACCGCGTCTCAGGATCCGCGCCGAGATTACCGACCAAGATTACCTTGTTAATGCCCCTTGCCATCGAAACTCCTTGGTTCTTCGTGCCCCCCAAGGGCGGCTTTATGACCGGCCATTGTACGCTCCGGGAACACTAATGCCACCCGGTTCTGTTCACGCTCCAGGGGCACTGAGGACTGTTATCTGCAGCCCCGACGATGCCCTCGCGGCCTCTTTCAACACCCTCGGAACTCTGCGAGCTTTCTGAGCGACTCACGTCCAAGATGCCGCCGGTCACTAATGACTATCCGCAGCACATGGCCCCTCCATGACTACGAGCAGATTCTTGAATCTTACTGGTTTAATCGGGACGAGGCCCGTTCTGAAGGAGTCGCTGGCTTGCACCCTATAGACATGTCAATTAACGGGGTATGTATTGCTTTACGGTCTGCCCGCCGACCTCACCGCCAAAAATCTCCCCACGAGCGTTGGCCGATACCCCGTGGGCACCAGTGGCCGCAGTGTTATCCGGATCGAACATTGAATCCGGGATGAAGGCGTCGACGGAACCGTCACTCGCGTCTCCCACGCTGATGCCTCGCTGTCGCCCCGGATTCCTCTGGGTGTTAGACGTGTTATCGGAAACGTAGATAGTGTCATCGGCCGAGACGAAAAGACCAGAGGGTCGACCGAATGCTAACCATTCCTCCAGAAACTCGCCGTCCTGATCGAAGATTTGAATCCGATTATTATCCCGATCACCAACAAAGATTCTGCCCTGAGAATCTATAGCGAGCGCGTGAGGGACAAGAAACTCGCCAGGACCCGAGCCCGTCATACCCCAGCTCAGGATAAACCGCCCATCGCGGGAGAACTTAACGATACGGTTGTTGCCGTCTGCCGTGTGTCCGTCGGCGACGAAGACGTCACCGTTAAGCGCAACGACGACATCGGTCGGCGCGTTGAAGCGATCCGACCCCCCGCCCGCGAGGCCCGCCTCGCCCAGCGTCATTAAAACCGAGCCCTCCGGGCTAAACTTAAACACCTGATGGCCACGGTCTCCTTCTGCACCACCATCGGTAACCCAGACGTTGCCATCAGGATCGACATAAATGCCGTGAGGAAAAACGAGCATCCCCTCACCGAAACTCCTCACCCATCGCCCATTAGCGTCATACATATGGATCGGAGCGAAGCCGTCACGACCAACGCAACTGTTTTGGCCGCACCGTTCCACGACCCAAATATTTCCATCGACGTCAGGGTGAGTCCAGCTAACTGATCCGAGAGCTCTTGAGGGTGGCTCGGCCCAACTCGAGATCTCTGTGTAGGGATTTTCCTGGGCCACTGCGGTACCAGCTAACCAGGCAAGCTGAAAAATCAGGGTGGCAATTTCTCTCCGCATTGGGTCCTCCAACGAATCTTCGTGATTCTGAGCCAAAGATGAAGTCGAGGCTAATTGTACTCTCCCGAGGATGAAGTCCAGAGGTATCAACAGGTTAAGTTGTATGAGACAAGGCTAATACGGCTTTGGTCGAGTGCCTCTTCGGGACACCGTAGAAGCTTTATGCGGAGACCAGGCCTAGCTTAAGCCTCAGGGGGATTTTGCGCCGTGGTTTTGAGGCATCGTATAGTAGGGGATTACCCTGGCGAGGGCTCCTGGGACGTGTCGACCACCCACATTCAGATTCGCGGCGCACGCACGCACAATCTCGAGAATATCAACGTCGATCTCCCCCGAGACCGGCTGATCGTCCTCACAGGCCTTTCCGGATCGGGAAAGTCCTCACTAGCGTTCGACACGATCTACGCGGAGGGTCAGCGCCGCTACGTCGAGTCGCTATCGACCTACGCGCGTCAATTTCTCTCCGTGATGGAAAAGCCCGAGGTCGACCACATTGAAGGGCTCTCCCCCGCCATCTCCATCGAGCAGAAGTCAGCCTCCCATAACCCTCGCTCCACGGTGGGGACAGTCACCGAGATCTACGACTATCTGCGAATGCTCTTTGCGCGCGCCGGCATCCCCCGCTGCCCGATGCACGGCACACCCTTGGATGCGCAAAGCGTCTCACAGATGGTCGACCAGGTTCTCGCGCTCGAGCAAAACACCCGCGTGATGCTGCTCGCCCCTGTCATCAGTGAAAGGAAGGGCGAACACGCGAAAGTCGTCGAAGACCTAAGAGCTCGGGGCTTCGTGCGGGCTCGTATCGACGGCACTGTCTACGAGCTGGACGAGGTACCGAAACTGGATCGTTCACAAAAACACACGGTGGAGGCCGTAGTCGATAGGCTCAGGGTACGCTCGGAGCTTCGTCTTCGCCTGGCGGAGTCTTTCGAGACGGCGCTGGGACTCGCCAATGGTGTTGCTCACATAATGTTAATGGATGAACCCAGACGCGATCCTATGGTCTTCTCCGACAAGTTCGCTTGCTCCAGTTGCGGCTACGCTATTCCAGAGATCGAACCGCGACTTTTCTCCTTCAACAACCCCGCCGGTGCGTGTAAGGACTGCGATGGCCTCGGGGTGCGGAGGTTTTTTGACGCGAAAAGGGTCGTCCGGTACCCACATCTCTCTCTGGCAGGAGGCGCGGTCCGGGGCTGGGACCGGCGCAACATCTACTACTTCCAGCTCATACAGTCACTGGCAAAGCACTATTCCTTCGACATCGAGAAACCGTTCGACGCACTCCCGGAGTCGATCCGCGAGGTGATCCTCTATGGCAGCCAGGACGAGCGAATCGAGTTCCACTACGTCAACGCTAGCGGCAAAGAGAATCAGTGGGAGCATCCTTTCGAAGGCATCATTCCAAACATGCAGCGGAGATACCAGGAAACGGACTCGAACGCCGTCCGAGAGGAACTTGGCAAGTATCAGAGTATGCAGAAGTGCGGGCACTGCAACGGTTCACGCCTCAACGAGGCCGCGCGAAACGTGTTCGTGCAGGATCAAGCGCTCCACGAGATTACGGCACAGAGTGTTGGCGAAGCATTCAAGCTCTTCGGTGACCTCAATCTCACCGGTTGGCGGGGAGAGGTCGCGGACAAGGTCGTCAAAGAGATTCGGAACCGCCTCGGCTTCCTCGCCGACGTCGGTCTCGACTACCTGACGCTCGATCGAAGCGCCGACACGCTCTCCGGCGGCGAAGCGCAGCGTATTCGCCTTGCGAGTCAGATCGGCTCCGGGTTGGTCGGAGTCATATATATCCTCGACGAACCTTCGATCGGACTGCACCAGCGGGACCACCGGAGACTCCTCGAGACGCTCTGCCAACTTCGCGACCTGGGCAACACGGTATTGGTCGTCGAACACGATACGGAGGCCATCTTAGCAGCGGATCACATCATCGACCTCGGCCCCGGCGCTGGGATCCATGGCGGCAAAATCGTGGCACAAGGTACGCCCGAAGAGATCAGGGCGGATCCCTCGTCGCTAACGGGCCAGTACCTCTCGGGGCGGCGCCAAATTCCCTTCCCCCAAGCTCGTCGCCACTACGATTCCCAGGCCGTTCTCAGTCTGCGTGGCGCCCGGGGTAACAATCTGAAGAATATCGACGTTGACGTTCCGCTTGGGCTCATGACCTGTGTCACGGGTGTCTCGGGATCTGGAAAAAGCACCTTAATCAACGACACACTCTATCGACTTACCGCCGAGAAAGTCTACAAGGCGAACTACGATCCGGCGCCCTTCGAGAGTGCGCAAGGGCTGGACCTGATCGACAAAGTTATCGACATCAGCCAGAGCCCGATCGGGCGAACACCCCGCTCCAATCCCGCGACATACTCGGGTCTCTTCACCCCGGTCCGTGAACTATTCGCGGCCACTCAAGAAGCACGATCCAGAGGTTACCAACCCGGTCGATTCAGCTTCAACGTGAAAGGCGGTCGTTGCGAATCTTGTCAGGGCGACGGCGTGATCAAGGTCGAGATGCATTTCCTGCCAGATATCTACGTCGTATGTGATCTCTGCAACGGCAAACGGTACAACAGAGAGACACTCGATATTCGGTACAAGGGAAAAAGCATTCATGAAGTGCTAGAGATGACCGTCGAGGATGCATTTGAGTTTTTCCGCAACGTTCCCCAGATAGCCAGGAGGCTGGAAACTTTGATGGCCGTGGGCCTCACGTACATTCAACTCGGTCAGAACGCGACAACTCTATCCGGCGGAGAAGCTCAGCGAATCAAGCTTGCCAAGGAACTCTCGAAACGCAGCACCGGCTCGACACTTTACATTCTGGACGAGCCAACGACCGGTCTTCATTTTCACGATATAGCACAACTTCTGGAGGTGCTATATAAACTCAGAGACCAGGGGAACACGATCGTGATCATCGAGCATAACCTCGAGGTTATTAAGACCGTCGACTGGATCATCGACCTCGGCCCTGAGGGTGGACTCGGTGGCGGCGAAGTCGTCGCAGTCGGACCTCCAGAGGTCATCGCACAAAACTCAAGCTCGCACACCGGGAAGTGTTTGAAAGAGATCATTCGGTTACGCGATCGGGCGAATGAGCCCACGAGCGAATCAAAAACGCGTTAACTAGCCTAATGGACGCAGCCCGACGGCAGCACGAATCTCGTCCATGAACGGTCGGCTGACTTCCCGCGCCTTCTCGGCGCCGCGCCGCAACACCTCTTCGATGTAGTCTGGTGCCGCCATAAGCCTGTTATATTCCGCTCGAGGCTCCTTCAGATGCTCGTTTAGATACTCAAACAACGTCTGCTTCATTTCGCCCCAAGCGATGCCCTCAGCGTAACGCCCCCTTATAGACTTCGCCTCCTCTTCAGTCGAGAAGGCCCTGAAGATGGAGAACAGTGAACTCGTCTCCGGGTTCTTGGGCTCTCCCGGCTCCTGTGAGTTGGTCTTGATGCGCATGATCAGCTTGCGAAGCGTCCCTTCTTCGGCGAAAAGCGGAATGATGTTGCCATAGCTCTTCGACATCTTGCGCCCATCGAGCCCGGGAAGCACTGCAGTACTTTTATCGACAACTGCTTCCGGCAAAACAAACGTCGCACCATAATGATGATTAAAGCGCCCGGCGATATCCCGCGCCATTTCGACATGCTGGATCTGATCCTTACCGACCGGCACTTTGTTAGCCTTGAACATAAGAATATCAGCGGCCATGAGTATCGGATAACAGAACAACCCCATGGAGATGCCTTTGTCCGGATCCTTGTCGGTTCCCGCGTCGTTCTCGGCAACCGCCGCCTTATAGGCGTGCGCCCGGTTCATCAATCCCTTTGCAGTCATGCACGTCAGTACCCATGTCAGTTCCATAATTTCCGGAACGTCTGACTGGCGATAGAAAACACAGTCAGGGCTCAGACCAGCCGCGAGCCAGCTCGCCGCAATTTCCAGGGTCGAGCGCGCCACTTGGTCCGAATCAAGACTCTTTACCAGGGAGTGGTAATCGGCAAGAAAATAGAACGATGTAACACTCGTATCGCGGCTCGCGAGAACCGTCGGGCGAATCGCACCAACATAGTTCCCGATGTGGGGGGTACCTGTGGTGGTGATACCGGTTAATACTGTGTCCATAAGTTGTTCAGCGCTTTAGTAGCCCGCCGCGTGTCCATCCTTCCTCGACTCAGATGCTCCGCAGTAAATACCGCTCTGGCTGTCGCGCTGTATCGCCTGATAACCACCATAACCGTCGGCTTCTCGTCCCACCTGATGACCGAGAGCCGTCAGGGCCTTAAGCGTTTCGTCCCCGTGACCGGATTCGAGATACACGGTTCCCCCGTCGGTCATCGCCCCACCCATAGGGTCGCTCGAGCCCTCGTGGCGAATGCGTGGCGCATCGCCGGCAGCCTGGACGTCCATATCAAAGTCGATGATGTTGTTTAGCACCTGAACCTGTCCCTGGGGCTGCATAGCGGCGCCCATAACTCCAAAGCTGATGTAGGGCGCTCCGTCCCGAGTCACGAAGGCTGGGATAATAGTATGAAACGGGCGTTTCCCGGGGGCGTAGGCATTCGCATGCCCCGCGTCGAGGCTGAACATCTCGCCTCGGTCCTGCAGAACGAACCCCAGGTCCCCAGGAGTCATGCCGGAACCCATCCCTCGATAGTTACTCTGGATCAGGGAGAGCATGTTGCCAGCCTCATCGGCAACGGTCAGATAAACCGTATCCCCTCGGTTCAGACACGCCGGTTCCCCGAACGGAAATTTCAGGGCGGCTTGCTCCCGATCGATGAGTGCCCGACGAGTGTCAGCATAGGGCTTAGAGATCAACTCGGCTACCGGAACATCGGAGAAGTCTGGGTCAGCGTAAAAGTGCGCCCTGTCCTCGAACGCGAGTTTTTTTGCCTCAATCAGGAGATGTAGGTATTGCGGGCTACCCCAACCGAGCGACCGTAGGTCATAGCCCTCTAAAATATTCAGCATCTCCAAGACGGCGGCCCCTTGTCCGTTCGGTGGCAGCTCCCACACATCGTAGCCTCGATAACTCGTCCCGATGGGTTCCACCCAATTTGATCTATGCTCCGACAGATCGTCGACGCTCAAGAAACCTCCGTTTGCTGCCATGTAGTTGTGGATGGCCTGCGCCACCTCGCCACGGTAGAAGCCGTCTCGACCACCCTCGGCGATACACCGATACGTATTCGCTAGTCTTGGATTCGAAAACAGCTCCCCCGGTCGAGGAGCTCTCCCCCCGGGCAGGAAAACGTCAGCGAATCCCGGGTACTCACCCAGCAACACGCCATCGCTCGCCCAGTAGCCCGCGATGATCTCGGTGACTGGAAAGCCCTCCTCCGCGTAAGCGATGGCCGGTTCCAAGAGTTCAGCCATCGCCAAGCGGCCGAATCGTCCGTGAAGCTCGAACCAGCCGTCTACCGCGCCCGGCGTACTGACACTCAACGGCCCATGGGTCGGGATCTTGCCGTCGGGACAAGCCCGATGCATGTCCTCAAAGCTCAGAGCACGGGGAGATCGCCCGCTGGCATTGAGGCCCGATAGCGTCTGCGTTTCTGCATCCCAGTGAATGGCGAACAGATCCCCTCCAACGCCGCTCCCGGTGGGTTCCATCAGACCAAGTGCTGCGTTTGCCGCGATAGCGCCGTCGACGGCGCTTCCACCCCTTTTCAAGATGTTGACCGCGATCTGGGTGGCCAGCGGATGACTCGTGGCCGCCATGCCGTTTTTTGCCATCACCACCGAACGCGTGGAGAAATGATTGCCGGAAGGTCTGTCCATATTCCTTGGTAGATCTTAAACTTTTGAAGTAGTGTTGAAACTCATGAGGTCGTGTTTCGACGGCGCCTATTATTCACGAGTTTTCCCAGGCTGAATACACGCTGAGAGAGTGGAGTAGACCAAGTGCCCGAGCAAGACCCGTTAGAGAGTCTCCCCGAGCTCTACGCGGAGCATTTGGAGGAGTGGAAACGTAGGTTCTCCGACGCCTGTGACGCCCGCGAGATCGACGGGGTCGTGATCTTCTCAGGTGTCGAGAAGCAGCGATTCAGGGATGACAACAGCTATCCCTTCGTCGCGGAACCCTACTTCAAAGCCTGGGTACCCCAGAACTCCCCAAACGCTGCACTAAAGATCCTGCCAAACAAGACGCCACTACTGATATTTGTTGCGAGCGCGGACTTCTGGCACGCGCCTCCTGACGCTCCATCGGGGTTCTGGACCGAGCATTTCGAGGTTCGTCGCGTCGCTAGCGCAGCGGCATTATTCAAGGAGCTCGGCATGCCCTTACCCGGTATGGCGGCGCTCGGAGAGCCCGCCGACAAGGCGATGGGCTTCGCAACCACCAACGACGCTGAATTGCTGAGGAGGCTTGATTTTCACCGCGCCTACAAGACTGCATACGAAGTTGCCTGCATCGAGGAAGCTAACCGGATCGCGGCTGCAGGGCACGCAGCCACTCAAACCGCGTTAGCGCAGGAACCATCACAACAATCGGAGTTCCAGCTCAATCAGACATACTGCCAAGCCACCCGACAGCGCGAAATCGAGCTCCCCTATCAGAGCATCGTCGCACTGAACGAACATGCGAGCACGCTTCACTACCAAAACCTGGACCGCAACCCGCCCGGTGAATTTCTTTCTTTTCTGCTGGACGCCGGTGTGGAGTTCAACGGGTACGCATCCGACGTGACGAGAACCGTGTCCGGAAGCACCGGGGAATTCGATGCCCTAATCGCCTCGATGGACGACCTACAGAAAAGGCTCTGTTCCGAAACCCGGAACGGCATCAACTTCATCGCTCTGAACGACCTTACACACCAGCTACTGGCGGAGGTGCTCGAGAAGCATCGTCTGATCGCTTGTTCAGCGGGTGAAGCGTACGACCGTGGCATCACACGGACCTTCCTGCCGCACGGACTCGGACACCTACTCGGGCTCCAGGTGCATGATGCGGGAGGGCGTCTGTCCACTCCGGATGGCAAGAGTACGCCTCCGCCTGAAGAACACCCGTTTCTCCGATTGACGAGGACCCTAGAACCCGGGTTCGTCATCACCATAGAACCTGGGCTCTATTTCATCCCCTCGTTACTGGAACCGCTCAGGAACGGCCCCCCGGCTAAGCTAGTTGACTGGGACAACGTCGATTCGCTGACGCCCTATGGCGGCATTCGCATCGAAGACAACGTTCTCGTGACCGATACGGAAAATCGCAATCTTTCCCGGCCGGCACTTTTGCAATCAGGCATATTATGATGCGCCTCCCAGTCAACTAGGCCGCGGTCCGAGGCGGGAAGTGAGCGGGAGCCTCATTGGCCTGCCCCCTGACAAACAGCTAGCATTGTTCGTCAAGGAGAGTTCGAGAAGATGTCACATCGTACGCAAGACCTGCCGCCGCTCAGCGGACTCAGGCGCATCATTCGAGAGTTCAGGTATCACGAAGGCTCCAGACAGGTGCTCGCGTTCGTTCTCATCGCGTGGTTCGCCTATGTCTCAGAACCTATCCGGCTGGCGCTCATCATGGGCAGCCCCCTGGTACTCGCAGGAAACCTGTTGCGTCTTTACGCAAGCGGGTTCATCTCCAAGAACCAGCAACTTGCCACGAACGGCCCCTACGCACTCATGAGGCATCCGCTGTACTCAGGCAATATACTGATTATATTAGGTTTTTGTACGTACAGTTGCGTGCCATGGACGCTGGCGGTAGCCGTATTCTTCTTCTGGTTCTACTATCCGCCAGCCATCGAATACGAAGATCGTAAACTTCAAGGGATCTTCGGTACACACTGGGAACAGTGGTCTGCCGAGGTGCCGGCGCTCGTACCGAGCTTCGCGCATCTGGGCGCTGTAGC
>CAYLKA010000022.1:0-33584 GCA_964384125.1 uncultured Gammaproteobacteria bacterium
GTCTCAGCTGGCTAACGTTTCAGTATCGGTCTCCAACATACCAGCAACGATGATGAATTCCTCTATGGTATCTAGGCCTTCACTATTTTTAAGATTCGAAAATACGAACGGGCGCTCCTCCCGCATTCGAACAGTATCTCGTCGCATGACCTCAAGGGAAGCACCGACCATGGGCGCAAGATCAGTTTTATTAATTACCAACAAGTCAGAGCGGGTGATACTAGGCCCTCCTTTTCGGGGAATTTTGTCACCAGCAGCGACATCGATTACATAGATGGTCAAATCAACCAACTCGGGACTAAAGGTGGCGCTAAGATTGTCACCACCACTTTCAATGAGAACAAAATCCAGTGGGGAAAACTTTACGGTTAACGCATCGACTGCAGCGATATTCATCGACGCATCCTCGCGAATGGCTGTATGCGGGCAACCACCGGTTTCGACTCCGACAATACGATCAGCTGCTAGCGCTCCAGCGCGTGTCAGAATTAACGCGTCTTCTTGCGTGTAGATGTCATTCGTAACTACGGCGATGTTGTAGCGAGCGCGCATCCGCTTACAAAGTGCTTCTATCAAACTCGTCTTGCCGGATCCAACAGGTCCGCCAACACCAACCCTTAAAGCACTTGTTCCCATCGCCAATCTCCTTAAGAACGAAATAAACGCGTGTACTGTGTCTCATGTCTTGCGCTTGCGATCGCTAAGCCCGGCAGGCTCATCCCAAGCTCTTCATCACCCAACCCACTCGCAATCGTGACTGCCTGCTCTATTCTCTCACCTAGAGCAAGTAACAGACGTTGGCCTGCCGTGTGCCCAAGAGGCACTAACTTGATTGCGGCGGCTACTTGCTGCTCAGACCAGGACCATGCATAACCGGCGCAGGCATCAGTAGGATCCACATTCCATGCCGACGCTCCGATTGCAAACGCGGCAGCGAACGGCAACTCGGCGGCAGGCACCGGCACGCCCAGTTCTGGAAGCAACCGCAATAGAGCAGCGCCCATGCTTAGATCCTCCAACCGCAGTTCAGCCGTTTCCCGCATCGCAAGCAGTTGGCGACTCCACCATAACGCGCCCTCGTCATCGCCGTCCCGCTTAGCATCATAAACACGCAACAGAACCGGAATATCGGTGCGTGCAAGTCCATGCTCTAAAACACCGCTTATCCAATTCATAGTTGCAGCCTCGTCGGTGATCTTTGCAGTGTGGATCACTTGCTCAAGGCCCTGCGAATAACTGTACGCCCCCACCGGCAAGTTGGGGCTAATCATCTGCCAAAGGCGATAGGCACTAGTGTTCGTGGCCATGTCGGTACGCCCCAGCCTCCGGTTCGAACGGCAATACACCTTCGCTCACGGACAAACCAAGCGACTCGACCATATGGTCCAAGACATGGTCGTGCAGGTAGCGTAGCCAACCGTTCCCAACTTGCAGATGCACGTGCCGATTGCCGAGATGATAGGCAGCACGTGCCAGAAGCATCGCGTCGTCGCTCGTGGCCGTCGATACAGCTTCCGCGGCAGCGACGACGTTGACGAGTTCGCCCGTTGAGGATTTAAGTAGATCGCCATTACGCAGCACAGTACCTCGAGGCAATTGGATGCCGATTTCTCGGCCCGACTCGAGACGCACACGGTGTCGTGCCTTTTGTCGCTGATCGAACGGCAACACGAGATACTCACCTGATTCAAGTCGCTGCCCCTTAAGAGCGCTGATATGGCAATCAAAGATTGCGAGCGTATCCATCAGAATAGAAAATACCGCTGTGCGAGCGGTAAGGTTTCAGCTGGCTCGCAAGTCAACAGATCTCCATCGGCTCTTACTTCATAGGTCTCGGCATCGACGCTGATCTCCGGCATATAGTCATTGAGGCACATGTCCTTCTTTGCAATCTTTCTCGTGTTCTTTACAGCCAAAGTCGGCTTGCGCAAGCCCAACTGCCGGGCAATATCTGCAGACTGAGCTGTCTCAGAGACGAAACTCACCGAGCATTGCTCGAGGGCTTCTCCGAATGCCCCGAACATAGGACGATAGTGCACAGGCTGTGGAGTGGGTATAGAAGCATTAGGATCACCCATGGCAGCGGTTACTATAAATCCACCCTTGAGAATCAAGGAAGGCTTGACCCCGAAAAACGCTGGATCCCAAAGAACAAGATCAGCTAATTTCCCAGGCTCGATAGAACCAACCTCAGTGGCAATACCGTGGGCAATGGCAGGATTAATCGTGTATTTCGCGACATAGCGCTTGGCCCGAAAGTTGTCGCTACGGCTACTGTCTTCTGTCAGTGTGCCGCGTTGAGCTTTCATTTTGTGGGCGGTTTGCCAAGTTCGCGTGATGACTTCTCCGACTCGCCCCATTGCTTGAGAATCGGATGCAATCATTGAGAAAGCCCCGAGATCGTGCAGAATATCTTCGGCAGCAATAGTTTCTCGACGGATCCTGGACTCTGCAAATGCCACGTCCTCAGGAATTCTCGGATCAAGATGATGGCAGACCATCAGCATATCCAGATGCTCATCAACCGTATTGACCGTGTAGGGACGCGTCGGGTTAGTCGATGAGGGTAAGACGTTCATCTCTCCACACGCTTTGATGATGTCCGGTGCATGACCACCGCCCGCGCCTTCAGTGTGGAAAGTGTGAATTGTTCTCCCTTTGAATGCCTCCAGTGTCGTTTCGACAAAACCAGACTCGTTAAGTGTGTCCGTATGAATCGCAACTTGCACATCATGAATATCAGCTACCGAAAGGCAATTGTCGATCGCTGCTGGAGTCGTACCCCAGTCTTCGTGCAACTTGAGTCCCATTGCACCCGCAGCGATTTGCTCAACTAGCGGTTCAGCAAGGCTCACATTACCCTTCCCCATAAAACCTAGATTCACCGGAAACGCATCGGCGGCCTGCAACATCTTGCCGATATTCCACGCGCCAGGTGTGCACGTGGTTGCATTAGTGCCAGTGGCGGGCCCGGTACCACCACCCAGCATCGTCGTAATTCCTGAGGTCAATGCCTCCTCGATCTGTTGGGGCGCTATGAAATGAATGTGTGCATCAATACCCCCGGCAGTTAAGATCTGTCCTTCTCCCGCAATGATCTCCGTTCCAGCACCGATAACGATGTCAACGCTATCCTGTGTGTCGGGATTGCCAGCCTTACCGAGCGCGGCGATTCTACCGTCCTTTATTCCAACATCAGCTTTGATGATCCCCCAATAGTCGAGTATCAGCGCATTAGTAATGACGACGTCGGCCACTGCATCACCGCCGCGCTGGCTCTGCCCCATTCCATCGCGAATGACCTTGCCTCCACCAAATTTCACTTCATCACCGTACACAGTACGGTCGCTCTCGACTTCAATTACCAGGTCTGTATCGCCCAAACGAACCCGGTCGCCTGCGGTCGGCCCAAACATATTTGCGTAAGCACTCCGAGAGATAGTGTTCATTCGGGCTGCTCCAAAGACCCCATAATGGCCGCGTGAAAACCGTAGATCTTTTTCTCACCACCAAATTCGACCAGCGATACAGTACGCTCTTGTCCAGGCTCGAATCTCACCGCAGTTCCGGCTGGAATGTTTAATCTAAAACCACGAGCCGCATCACGATCAAAACTCAATGCGAGATTTGTTTCGAAGAAGTGATAGTGCGAGCCGACCTGAATAGGCCGGTCACCAGTATTCGAAACAGTCAACTCAATGACCTCACGCCCCTCATTGAGTGCGAGCTCCCCCTCGTCTATTAAATACTCTCCTGGAATCATGGCGCGCTACACAATGGGGTTGTGGACAGTGACTAGCTTCGTTCCATCGGGGAACGTTGCCTCAACCTGTACCTCATCGAGCATTTCTGGAATCCCGCCCATTACGTCGTCGGACGTCAGAATTTTTGTACCTTCAGCCATGAGCGCTGCGACCGATTTCCCTTCACGCGCACCCTCAAGAATGCCGGCTGATATCAAGGCGACACTCTCAGGATAATTAAGCTTTATACCGCGCTCCTTTCGTTGACTGGCAAGCATTCCGGCAACAAATATCAGTAATTTATCTTTTTCTCTCGGTAAAAGTTTCATCAGCTATCTCCTAGGTCATCCAGATACGCGGGGGTATCGGTTCACGCTCCATTACCGGTTGACGGAGCGCCTTCCAACCCGCCTCCAAGGCAAGACGTAACGATTGAGCGGTGTTACTCATGCATCGTGCAACCATGAGTCGTCCAAGCAGTGTCACCCCAATCATCGCGTTGTTCTGCATGGCGGAATTTTCTCGGATCGCCATGACTGTGCTTTCGTCTGCTGGGTAAGCATATATCATGCCCCATACAGTATGCCCGGCTAAACCCCAGTCTGACTGCAAAACGGGATCGTCTGCGCTCCAGTCTAATCGTTCAATTAACACAGGTTCGGAATCAACGAAAACTCTCGTGCGCTGCGTGAGCGTACCGGATTGATAATGATCGCCAGACGTCGGACGCCCCAGAGATAGTGCCTCCCATCCAATAAAGGCGGCGTCTGCATCCAGATGGAGTTCCGTATCGATTCTAGCTCGGCTACCGCCGAACAGAATCGTATCCATTGGAAGCCACTCTAGCGATGCTTCCCTGCCAACACGTAATACTTGCTTTTGAATGCTGTCATCAACGTCGCTTCGGTAGAATTTTGCGGACGACGGCGTCGTGATGAGAACATTTGAACCATCCTTAATCTGTGCATAAAGCTCAAGGACATCGCCCCCTGCCATCCCACCAGGAGGATGGAGCAGGTAAACATGGCAAACCCTGTCAGCAGGATAAAATGGTTTTTGGACGCAAAACGGTCCTCTATGTTCACGCTCAGACAAAACGGTACGGCCCCGCCGACGGGAGAATTCCAAGTTAAGCTTCGCGTACCACTTGCTTTTTCCCGGATTGCTGACGCTTTCAGCCAGCATGCGTTGGCCCCGACCAAAGTAATCTAGCTTTTACGAAAACGAATATGGAAACTGGCAGCACGGCGTTACACTGTCCCGCACTACTTGGATATCTTGATGGCAAATACCCAAACGCATCAGAAAACTCCAATGCGCAGACAAAAGGCGACTGCTGCCATAAATCGAAGCTGACTGTTTTGAGGGACTCGACCACACCAATACCGTTTAAACCGAGAGAAAGGATCGAACTAGGTCGTCAGATAAATCTGGCATACTACCTTCCGCAACGTTCCTTCCCTTGTCCATGATGCAAAAACGATCGCAGACATCACGGACAAATGGCAGCTTCTGTTCGACGACGAGAACAGTCATACCAAAGCCGCCAATCAATTCTCTAATCACATTTGCGATTTCCTTGATGATGCTTGGCTGAATACCCTCAGTAGGCTCATCAAGAATCAAGAGTTTCGGCCCAAGCACAAGTGCCCGCCCGATGGCCAACTGCTGCTGCTGCCCACCGGACAGATCGCCACCTAGCCGGTTCAACATCGACTTCAGTACTGGAAAAAGATCAAAAACTTGTTCCGGAATGGAACCATCGTTACCGTCAACCGCCCCAAGACCGATACGCAAATTTTCTTCCACGGTAAGCAGTGGAAATATCATTCGGCCTTGCGGCACGTAACCAATACCGAGACCCGCGCGAGCTTCCGGCGGGGTCTTTATTAAATCCACATCCTGATAACGCATTACTCCAGATGTTGGCTTAATTAAACCCATCACGCATGACAAAAACGTAGTCTTGCCGACGCCGTTGCGCCCAATGAGGCCCATGCAATTCCCACTTTCAATCTCCAGATTGAGCCCCCAGAGCGTACGACTCTGATCGTAGGCTTGATTGAGATCGGTAATCTTCAGCAACATTGTGGCTTCGTTAAAACCCCTACTCTCCTAAGTAGACTTCTATCACTTTAGAGTTTTCCTGGACCTCATCCATTCGGCCTTCTGCAAGCACCATCCCTTCGTGCAAAACGGTCACTTTATTGGCGATCGATCGCACGAACTCCATATCGTGCTCCACAACAACAACAGTCCGTTTTCCAGCAAGATTAGCGAGAAATTCTGTCGTTGCCTCAATTTCCTGATACGTCATACCAGCAACTGGCTCATCAACCAGCAATAATTGAGGGTCCTGCATAAGTAACATACCAATCTCAAGCCATTGCTTTTGGCCGTGAGAAAGCACCCCAGCCAAGCGATTCGCCTGTTCGGACAAGCCTATCGTTTGCAACGTATCATCAATACGATCTGACTCTTCACTATCACGACGCCTTACCAACATCGGCCAAACGCGCTTATTTTTTGCACCAGCCAATTCCAGATTTTCCGCCACAGTTTGGTGGATGAAAACCGTAGGTTTTTGAAACTTCCGTCCGATCCCAAAGGAGGCTATCTCCGCCTCACTATGCTTAAGAAGATCAATATTATCGCCATAAAAAACAGTCCCGGAATCGGGCCGCGTTTTCCCCGTAATAACATCCATCATCGTCGTCTTTCCTGCCCCGTTAGGCCCGATAATGCAGCGCAACTCGCCAGCATCAACCGTTAGACTCAATTCATTGAGCGCACGGAAACCATCGAAACTAACGGTTACTTCATCAAGATAGAGAACCCAACCGTGTGTCGACTCCACAACCTTTTTCGGATCGTCCCAACTTGAAGATGACCGCGTGTGCGCTGACTCAGCCATGCTGAAAACTCTTTATTCTTCCAGCGATGCCGGCGAGCCCTTTGGGTAGGGCCACAGTCACAAGCACGAATAACCCGCCAAGCACAAACAGCCAAACCTCAGGCATTAAAGTGGTGAATGTAGATTTTGCATAGTTGACGATACCCGCACCAAGAGCAGCCCCGTAAAGCGTTCCTCGTCCACCCACGGCAACCCAGACAACAAGCTCGATCGAGTTCAGTGGCTGGAATTCGTTTGGATTGATAATCCCTACTTGTGGCACGTAGAGGGCGCCGGCGACACCAGCCATAATTGCCGACAACGTGAAGATCCACAGTTTGTAATAATTCACACGATAACCGAGGAAACGCGTACGATCTTCAACATCTCGAATTGCAATCAGTACAAGTCCAAGTCTCGATGTAACAATATAGCGACACAGAAAATAACCTGCTGCCAACGCAAGAGCTGAAACAGAGAATAAAGCCACGCGAGTTCCATCCGATTGCAGATTAGCGCCAAGCAGATCTTTAAAATCGGTTAGCCCGTTATTACCTCCGAACCCCATTTCATTACGGAAAAAAGCTAGCATTAACGCATAAGTGAGTGCTTGCGTAATGATTGCGAAGTACACACCAGACACACGCGAACGGAATGCAAGCCAACCGAATACAAATGCTAGGACTCCTGGCACTAACAGGACCATCAGCATCGCGAACCAAAAATGATCAAAGCCGTACCAGTACCACGGTAATTGCTCCCAGTTCAGAAAAACCATGAAATCCGGTAGCTCCGGGTGACCGTACACGCCGCGGCTGCCAATCTGCCGCATCAAATACATCCCCATCGCGTATCCGCCTAACGCAAAAAAAGCACCGTGCCCAAGACTCAAGATCCCAACGTAGCCCCAGACCAGGTCCAGGGCCAGCGCCAACAAGGCGTAGCAAAGGTACTTACCCAACAAGGTGACGGTGAATGTGGAGATATGAAAGGCCGATTCCGGCGAAACGACCAGGTTGCAAAATGGGACGACTATTAAACCCAGGGCAATTACGGCAAGCAGTATCTTTCCGCCGCGTTCATGGTTGGACAGTATTGAAGCGAGCATCAGGCTTCCGCAGCGCGTCCTTTTTGCGGAAATAGTCCGCGCGGGCGCCTTTGAATGAATATGATAATAAACACGAGCACAAAGATTTTAGCCATGACCGCACCGAGTGCGGGTTCTACCAGTTTATTGGCAACACCGAGCGTTAACCCACTGACAAGCGTTCCCCATATGTTGCCGACGCCGCCGAATACGACGACTAAGAACGAGTCGACAATATAAGCCTGGCCTAGGTTAGGCCCGACGTTGGTTAACTGTGAAAGAGCAACACCAGCAACACCAGCAACACCAGCACCCAGACCAAAAGTAAGTGTATCCACTCGATTTGTGCGAATACCCATAGCCTTAGCCATCTGCCTATTTTGTGTAACAGCGCGCATCTGCAAACCAAAACGAGTGCGCCGCAAAACAAATAACAAAATTAAGAATACCAACAGACTAAAACCCAAAACGAACAACCTATTTAGCGTTATTTCCAGGCCTGAAACGAGCTCCAGAGATCCACTCATCCAGCTCGGAGTACTCACCGCACGATTGAGCGGTGTAAAAATGCTACGCACTGCCTGTTGCAAAAACAGACTTACGCCGAAGGTCGCCAATAAGGTTTCCAATGGTCGCCCATAAAGCGCCCGGACGATGGTGCGTTCAATAAGCATGCCCATCGATCCTGAAATCAAAAATGCGAGCGGCAAGGCAATAAACAGCGAGTAATCTATCAGATCCGGAAAAACCTGCTGGACGACATAAGTGGTATAAGCGCCAAGCATGATGAGCTCGCCGTGAGCCATATTGATGACGCCCATAATGCCGAATGTCACAGACAACCCAATCGCAGCTAGAACCAGAATTGCTCCCAAACTCAAGCCGAAAAATATTGTTTTAAGTATTTCAAAGTTCTCGACCCTATTTTCTATGCTCTCAAGCGAATCGAGCGCAGCTTGCCTAGTTGCGGGGGAAACGCTTTCGTTGGTTGAGAGTTGGGTAAGCTTCGAGCGGACGTGGCTGTCCACTAGACGACTGACGGCGAGTATAGAGGCGAGCCGCACCTCCTCATCGTCACTGTCAAGTTTAAGAGTTGCCTCTGCGGCATCGATCGCTCGCAAAACGGAACCATTTGACTCTTCATCGCGCCTTGCTTGCAGAACTTCGATCATTGATAGATCTTCAGAATGTCCGATCTCAATGACGGCAAGTCGTCGCTGTCGCGGATCCTCATGCGTCAAACCCGATGTTGCAAGTAAGCTACGTATAACGCCTCGCAAGCTATTGTTCACACTAATTCGAGAGACATCCCTTCGCCCAACGCGGCCAAGATCTTCGTCCGTCAAAAAATCACGGATCTGATAGCCTCGGTCAGCACTCTCCGCGATCACCAGAGATTGATCTTGACGAGTCGTATACAACTGCCCTTCGAGCAAGGCCTCTAGCACGCTCAATGCACGCAGATCGTCGATTGTGCTGATGGTCTCGATAACGACCTGCTTCTCGGGGTAAGAGTCAGCAGCAATAAGAGATTCAAGTGCATCGGTAAGTGATTGAGCAACCACCTCATCGGCTGGAATAGTCATGGCTCCTACTAAAAACAGCACAAACCCCTGCCAAAACCTGCAGGTGCACCGTGATCCAATACTCGGAAATCTCTTCACTCCGTGCTCCATCAAAAAAAGGAGGCGGGAAGCCGCACCTAGCGGTCCCGCCTCTAGCACTATTTATCTTCGCCAGTGGTGAGTCTAGTTACAGCCTCCGGGCGATTAATCATACCTACTCGTAATTCTGGCCTGAACACTGACCTGTCACGGTATTGTAGTTTCCACAAGACAACGGTGGCATCCAGTCAGCAGTGATGTCCGCAGAACCCGGCAAGAAGTCCGACCAAGCATCACCGACTACCGTGCCTGATGTTTCCCAAACGACATCGAACTGCCCATCGGACTGGATCTCCCCAATGAACACAGGCTTAGTAATATGGTGATTGGGCATCATAGTGGCCATGCCACCGGTCAGATTCGGCACGGTGACGCCGATGATCGCTTCTTGAACGGCTTCCGGGTCGGTCGTACCCGCTTTTGTGACTGCTTCGGCCCACATATTGAAACCAATGTAATGGGCTTCCATTGGATCGTTGGAAACTCGGTCATCGTCGCCGATAAAATCCAACCATCCATCGATGAAATCATCATTCTCTTCAGTTGGAATACTCATAAAGTAATTCCATGCGGCTAGATGTCCGACTAGAGGACCGGTATCAAGGCCGGATAATTCCTCCTCGCCTACGGAAAATGCAATGACGGGTATATCTTCTGCAGAAATACCTTGGTTGCCGAGCTCAATGTAGAAAGGAACGTTAGCGTCACCATTGATGGTCGAGACAACCGCGGTTTTTCTTCCCGTAGATCCGAAGTTATTGATATCTGAAATGATCGATTGCCAATCGGAGTGTCCGAAAGGCGTGTAATTAATCATGATATCGTCGTCTACAACACCTTGGGATTTAAGGTAGGCCTCTAGAATACGGTTCGTCGTGCGCGGATAAACGTAGTCAGTACCAGCAAGTACCCAGCGCTCCACACCGATCTCGTTCATGAGGTAATCAACCGCTGGGATAGCCTGCTGATTTGGTGCTGCACCGGTATAGAAAACACTTTTAGATGATTCCTCACCCTCGTATTGCACCGGATAGAAAAGCATACTATTGAACTCTTCAAAAACCGGTAATACAGACTTCCTAGAAACCGAGGTCCAACAGCCAAATGTGACTGCCACATCATTTAATTCGATCAGTTCACGGGCTTTTTCCGCGAACATCGGCCAATCAGACGCAGGATCGACGACGACAGGCTCAAGTTGCCTACCGAGCAAACCACCTGCAGCGTTTTGCCTTTCGATCATCATGAGCACGGTGTCTTTGAGAGTCGTCTCACTGATCGCCATGGTGCCGGACAACGAATGCAAGATCCCGACCTTGATCGTGTCCTCTTGAGCTTGAACTGCAGTTGAGCTTACAGCTGCTATGCAAGCAATACCGATTGCAATCTTAAGTTCTGAGAATATATTCATGACAGATTTCCTCCTGAGTTCACTCATATTTGTATTTGAACGTTAAACGAAACCGTACTGGTATCCGATGCAGCGGCAGCCCCAGTCAGATTCGCATTGCCGTTCGTATAATTGACATTTAGGCGCGCGTTGTGCCCATCAATCACGAAGTTGAGGCCAAGCTCGTTTAGATCGCTGCTCGCCCCCTTTGTGGGGATATTCGATGTGCGACGAACATAGGGCTGATACCTAACCTCGGTACCCATAATTGTCCCGCTGTTCGCAAATAGATAGGCGGCTGTGATGAAATTCGATTCGCCGTCGAAAAGACAAAAACAAGTAGGATCAGCAGCTGCCGTTGTATCTATTGGGGCACTAAACGACTTGTATTCACCATCAACAGTGAAAACCGCGCCGTCACTTAGCACCTTCTCAAAGAGCACATCAAGAATCACTGCACTGAAATCAGCCGGTCCTGTCGCGGTACCGACGCCGTCGGCTTGATTTTGATACGAGAGTCCTAAAGTAAAAATATCTCCTAGGCCACCATAATATGTGCTACTGGTGTAATACCCAGGATTGCTTTCCATGTTTAGAAAATTATAGGCAACGCGACCTGAGAACAGCGAATTGTCTCCCTGGTTTGGACCGCCATCCATGCCATCGAACAGGCCAGCGGCATACTGTAGTTTGCCTATTCCGCCCCAGACCGTAATGCCATCATCTCTACCAAGCAGGCCCGCGTTACCGAGCTGATCGGACGGCAATAATGGAACCGTATATTGATTCCAGTTAAGCCCATAGTAAGGGCCATTCATCTCAATCCTATCGGCCGGCGTGAGCATCCGGCCAATCCAGATATTAAACTGCGGGTTAAACTCGAATTGTGCGATTGCGTCAAGGACAGCGATTTTACCTATAGTGTGCAGAGCGTCATCGGCATCCGTACCGAATACACAGGACACACATGCGGTGTTGAAAGTAAATTTGACGGTTTCATTAACTTGACCGTTGACGTAAAGCCGAACGCTCTGAGCATCAAATTTGTTAGCGTTGTCACTGCCGTTGGGCGCCCCACTCGAAACCGACTGGTATCCAGCTCGAAGACCACCGCCCACACTAACCCAAGAATCTTCATCTATTTCTATGACACCGGCCCCGAAACTGCATCTTGCGGCTACAAGAAGGCCGGCCAGCACACAAAAATAGTGCGTCCTAGGTATTCCTCTAGTCATTGAGTATCTCCTCTCCCAAGCTGGAGTGTTATTAAGCTATTGGTCGCACGCAGAACCTTCTTCTTGCTTTGCGGCGAAGTGCACTACCTAATCAGAATGCAACTTCCGTGCCATATAGCTCAATGGCGGTTTTGCTGGCCTATTTATTCCCGGCCTACCTCCTTATGCGCTATTTTGGTGCAAGAACAACTGCGACGCCCTTTAGTAGTGCATTGGGAAAGGCCATACCTGCATCCGGAGAAGGCTAAGGGGTTTTGTTATGCTGCGTGGGAGCAATAGCCCTCAATTAGCCCGCTCTGGGAGGCTGGAGGCGTTGACAGGCCGTTGATATGTCAAGAAGCCTGACCTCCATTGATTTGGCGGTGGTGCAGACCCGAATTTCCAGTCGTGAAGAAGTACCGCAGCTACTGACCGGCTATATGCATTCAGGCGAACTTAGAGGCAGCGCGAGTCGACGCGCAGCGGAGCTGACGGGCGCCACTGATCGGATTGAGGCTGCGACACCCGAGCTCTAGGCACTCGACTGGATTAACGCACTGCTCGGTCCGCACGCCGCTCCTACTGAAACAGGATCAGACATCAGCAAGAGTGGCGCACTAAGCCACCAGTGCCTGTAGCCTATAGCCGCACTAACTATAAGTTATAGCCTTTCTCATCATGACAGACTATATCTAACCCTTCTTGCTCCTCCTGCTCGCTCACCCGCAAACCAATAACGTTATCGAGCACCTTAAGAATGATGAAACTAACGACACCACAATAGACAATTGTTACCCCAATACCGATCACTTGCGTACCCACCTGCGATGCCATGCTCACACCCTCAGCTAAGCCCGCACCACCGAATCGATCAGCTACGAACACGCCGGCCAACAAAACGCCAATTGTTCCACCGACGCCGTGAACACCAAAAACGTCTAGCGAATCGTCAAAACCAAGAGCGGTTTTCACTCTGACTACGGCGAAATAACATGCCAACCCAGAAGTGATGCCGATAACAAAAGCGCCCATCGGGCCGACGAAGCCTGATGCCGGTGTAATTGCGCCTAACCCCGCCACCGCGCCTGAAACCAAGCCGAGAGCACTCGGCTTACCATGGCTTCTCCACTCGAGAAACATCCAGGTTAAAGCTGCCGCTGCGGTTGAAATCTGAGTAACGACCATAGCCATTCCCGAGACACCATTCGCTGCTAGCCCACTACCTGCGTTAAAACCGAACCAGCCCACCCACAACATCCCTGCTCCGACCATAGTCAGCACAAGGTTATTCGGCCTCATAGGCGACTGCGGGTAACCACGTCTTTTCCCCAGCACGATAGCTGCAACCAAGGCTGCAATACCTGCGTTGATATGCACCACAATACCACCAGCAAAATCGAGCACACCAAGCTGATATAGCCAACCGCTCTCACTCCAGACCCAGTGAGCTATTGGGGCATAGACGACGCTGACCCAGATTGCCATAAACCACAACATGGCCGAAAACTTCATACGCTCAGCAAATCCACCAACAATCAGAGCCGGAGTAATGACAGCGAATGTCAGCTGAAACATAAAAAACACAGATTCAGGAATCGTGCCGCTGAGCGTATCTACCTCTATACCGGCCATGAAAGCTCTACTGAGATCGCCCACATAGGCTGAGCCGTCACCAAATGCCAGGCTATAAACGTACAGCACCCAAAGCACGGTCATAAGACAGCAAATCGTAAAGCACTGCATCATTACAGAGAGTACGTTCTTAACTCTCACCATCCCGGCGTAAAACAAAGAAAGCCCGGGTATAGTCATAAACAGAACCAGAGCCGTCGACGTCAACATCCAAGCGGTATCACCTGAGTCCAGCCCGTCCTGCGCAACGGCATAGTCAGGTATAACCAGAACCAAAACCGCATAAATACCGGCCAAAACGTGCTTCGAGATTTTGTTCTGCATTTTTATCTTCCTCTTAATTGACCTAGAGCGCCTGATCACCGGTCTCGCCCGTCCGAATCCGGACTGCTTGCTCCAAGTCAGAAACAAACACCTTTCCATCACCGATAGAGCCTGTTCCAGCAGCCCCTACAATAGCTTCTATGGTCTGCTCCATGACCTCATCTGATACGGCCACTTCAATTTTCGTCTTAGGCACAAAATCTACAGCATACTCTGCACCACGATAGAGCTCTGTGTGCCCCTTCTGACGCCCAAATCCTTTCACTTCCGTCACCGTCATGCCCTGAACGCCAACCTCTCCTAGAGCCTGACGAACGTCCTCTAGCTTAAACGGCTTAATAATTGCTGTAATAAGTTTCATTCTGTTTACCTCCTAATGCTCTTGCCTTACAGCCCTCGATGTCAATGCCCGTAAGGAGTCATCGCCGAGTCTGCCATAAGTGCATTAGGTCCCGTTGGGGCATTAAAAGTCCGGGAAGTATACGTGTTAAATACAAGCTTTCCGCCTACCCCATTCACCCACGCTGAATTCCAATAGAGAAAATTCATAATCGAGATTACGATAGATTTTTCTACCGGATCTGCCCGAGGCATGGGAAAACTGATCAGTCAATCCAAAGGGGTTGGGTTAGTTAAAATTCTAAAGAGATCTCCCTATACCTCTAATTAAGCTAGAAAATCATGAAGAAAAAGAGATCCGAACATCATCCACTATATTCCCCTGACAGTAAGGGTGCCTCAGCGCACAATGCTATACGCCATTGACAGGTTTAAGTCATAGGTTGAGGATCCAGGAAAAGCGTCTTACTCTTCTAAACAGACCAGTCGACGAAGGAGTCTCCAATGGCCCAATTCTCGCTTACAGTCAATGGTCGTACTCGCGTCGTTGACGTAGATCCCACCACTCCGCTCCTCTACGTACTACGTAATGATCTAGAACTAAAGGGTCCGAGGTTTGGTTGCGGGCTGGCCCAGTGCGGATCTTGCAGTGTCATCATGGATGGCGATGCCATCCGCTCCTGCATCACACCAGTAAGCGCGGCTCAGAACCGAAGTGTAACTACGCTTGAGGGACTGGGCAGCGTCAACGAACCGCACGAACTCCAAGCAGCCTTCATCCAGGAACAAGCCGCTCAGTGCGGCTACTGCATGAACGGCATGATCATCAACGCCAAGGTGCTCCTTGAGAACAACCCCGATCCCAGCGATGACGACATCAAGCAGGCGTTGGATCCGATCCTGTGTCGCTGTGGGTCGCATTATAGGGTCATTCGCGCCATTAAGCGGGCGGCGGCAAACAACCGCGCGACAGCGTAGGAGGCGTGCGTATGGATACGTCAACGATTTCTCGTAGAGGGCTACTAAAGGGTGGCGGAGCGCTGGTCGTGAGCTTCAGTTTCTCCGGCCCGGCGTCACGAGCATTTGCTCAGAGCGGAGAGACTTCAAGGCCTTTCGCAGCCGAGAATCCCGAACTGGGCACATTCGTCCCCGAACCTGGAGACTATCTAGATCCCCGAGATCTGAACTCGTGGTTAGCCATCATGGAGGACGGCAGCGTCAGTGTTTTCACGGGAACAGTGGATATAACGGGTACCCGGACTGCTCTAGCGCAGATCGTCGCTGAGGAACTGGATGTAGCGTTCGGTAGCGTCACGATGGTGATGGGCGAAACGGCCCGTACGGTGGATCAGGGACGCACCGTCGGTAGCAGAACGATTCCCGGGGCGGGAAAACATTTGCGGCAGGCCGCAGCGGCAGCTCGACAAGAACTGTTGAAGTTGGCCGCCGGTCGCCTTGAAGCCCCCGTGAGCGACCTGATCGTCACGGATGGGCTGGTCAGCGTCACGGACGATTCCGCAAAAAGCGCATCTTACGGTGAACTCATCGGCGGCCGGCGTTTCGATGTAACGATCACCGCGACGGGATATCAACGAAACCTGGAAGTGGCGCCCGAGGTCCAACCCAAGAACTACAGGGATTACAAGATCGTGGGTACCTCCGTCCCACGTGTGGATCTGCCAGCCAAACTCACTGGGGAATACACGTATGCGCCTGATGTTCGGGTACCGGACATGTTGCACGGCCGCCCGGTTCGACCGCACACCGCAGTGGCAGAACCAACGAGCGTAGATGAAAGCTCCATTGCGCATATTCCCGGTGTGGTCAGAATCGTACGAGAAGGAAGCTTTGTCGGCGTGGTGGCAGAGACAGAGTGGGCTGCGATCCAGGCCGCTCGGGACCTAAAGGTGACTTGGTCGACACCGCAGACACAAATGCCGGCGGATCGCACCGAAGTCGATCGTTATCTGGACGAGACTCAACCCGTGAGGGAACGCACCCGACCGGAGAACAGGGGCAACGTCGCAGTAGCCTTTTCCGAGGCTCCGAAGACGCTCGAGGCCGTCTATCACTGGCCTTTCCAAAATCACGCCATGATGAACCCTTCGTGCGCGGTCGCCGACGTCAGAGGAGACGAAGCGACGATCTGGACACCCGCCCAGGGACCGTTCACGACACGCGATCGAGTGGCAACGATGATGAACGTCCCGAGAAAGAACGTGGACGTCCGATACGTAGAGGCATCGGGCACTTACGGACGCCTAACAGTAGACGATGCGGCGGAGGACGCAGTGCTGCTCTCTCGCGCTACCGGGAGACCCGTACGTGTCCAGTGGATGCGAGACGATGAACAGGTCTGGGATCCCAAAGGCGAACAGCATTTGACGCGGGTTCGCGCTGCCATCGATGCCGAAGGCAATGTCACCGCTTGGGACTTTGAGGATCGCAGTTTGCCCTGGACCGAATCCCAAGGCATGCCGCAGCTCGCGGAGCGACAGATCGGTATCGAGCCCACCTACTTTGGAAACGCCAATGGGACTGGCGGTGCGGGCACAATCTACGACTTCGAGAACCTAAACGTCGAGTCCAAGACTATTCCCTGGATATTCGCAGAGCCCATGCCTCTTCGAACCGCCGCTCTGCGTTCCCCGGGTGAGCCGCCCCGGATTTTCGCGAGCGAATCTTTCATGGACGAGCTCGCCGCCGAACTTCAAGCGGATCCCGTGCAATTCCGACTGAAATACCTCTCCCACGACCAACGGATTAGCGATGCGGTTCGTGCCGTAGCGGAGAAAGCAGGTTGGGTCGAGCGGCCGTCACCTTTACCGAACTCGAACGAACAAATCCTCCGTGGGAGAGGGATCGCAGTCGATCAACGAGGCGGCAGCGTTCCAGCCGCTGTTGCTGAGGTCGAGGTGGAAAGGACAACAGGCAAAGTAACCGTCAGCCGAGTAACGATGGCCTTCGACTGTGGCCTCATCATCAATCCAGACGGAGTGAAAATCCAGATCGAGGGTAACATCATCCAGGGAGTCAGCCGGACATTGCTAGAAGAAGTTCAGTTCGATGCCAGCGGAGTGAAGAGCGTTGATTGGATGAGCTATCCGGTCCTTCGGTTCCGGGACATACCTGAGGTTGAAATGGTCTTGATCAACCGCCCGGAGATGCCTGCGTATGGCGCCGCTGAAACTCCCATTGTGGTTGTTCCTGCAGCGATCGCCAACGCTGTCTTCGATGCAACTGGTGTTCGCTACCGCGAAATCCCGCTCACGCCAGAGCGCGTATTAGCAGGGCTACAGAAAGGTACGGATGCCTAGAAACGAAACGTGTAATTCACCTTTGCGGTGAGATCGGCGCCCATGGAATGGAACTCCCTGTTCCCATGGAGATCTTCCAGGTTGTGATTCAACACGAGATAGACCTCCCGCCCAGCCTGAGGAATCCAGTGCAAGCGACTATTTATGCCCAGCACGTTCGAATCGTTATCCCACTGAACGAGATTTACCCAGGATAGGGTGGACGAAAAGACAAGATCGCTCCGTAGTCTGGTAAGACGAGTGGTGAATGAGCCCTCCGGAAGAACGACATCATCCACCTGGTATGTGACATCGAGAGCAAAATGCTCAGAAGGGCGCCAGATAAAACCGGGTGCGTAAGATCTCCGCTCACCGTTGTAGAAACCTCCAGTTTCGTAAGACAGGCTGCCGGAGAATTTTCGCTGGTTACCAGTTTCACCGTTAATGCGGCAACTATCGAACCCATATAGACCCGGCTGGATCACCACGTCGGGCTCGGAATCTTGAGCGCTATAAATGGTAAAGGGGGCGGTCAGCCCTTCTCTCTCGCGTTGGCAGCGAAAAGCAGCTCGATCACCGTTGTTGTTAAAACCCATTATGCGGAACCTGACCAATTCGCTCTGGAGGCTCCCATCTAGGAGGCGCTCACTTCGCTGGAAGGTAGGGCCGCCGAAAATGGCGCGATACCACTTTCCCCGGGGACGGTAGGTGTAGTTGAGGTTTCCCCTAAGCTCGCGAATACCAACTCGGTTAGCGAAACCGAGTGCGGGATTGAAGTCATCCCCCATCTCCACGTATTTGAAGTCACCACTAAACTTGTCCGGGCTGCGGATACGAAGACCCAGTCCGAACGCTTCATCGTCTCCGACCAGCCCGGGCGTGTCGGAATTCTGATACCAGACGTCACCTTCCGCGGAACGACCGTTGGGTAGGCGGGTATTTAGGTAGCGAAAGTCGACACCCATCAGGGTGTTATCCAGGTTGGACTGGGGATCGCCATCCGTGACGATGAAACCCACGTTGGACTCCTCGAGCACGTTCGCGGACACGCGTCCGACAAAAAGGTTGGTGGCATCAAGGTCTCCAAACGCATCCTGCTCGATATCAAGAACACCAAGATTCCAACGCCCCACCCGACCGGTTAACTTCGCGCCGGCGTTTATATCAACGGGTGTCCGAGAGGCGCCAAGACCGATCTTACGGGAGAAGAATGGCCGACCGTTTTGATCGGCGGCACCGAACCCGCCGAAGCCACGACTCGAAAGAGCTCCAAATTCAAAAATAACCGCGTCCTGTAAAAAGAAATCCCGTTTCTCTGGAAAAAAGAGGCTGAAACGCGTGAGATTTACCTGACGATCATCGACTTCCGTGGCGGAGAAGTCGGTATTGAGCGTCAGAACGCCGGTCATCGCAGGCGTAAACTTGTAGAAGACGTCGAGGGAGGGCTCCGTATCGGTCACGTTTCCGTCAACATCGAAGTCCTTCGATTCGGTTGCGGAGAGAGACGGAACAACATCAAGACCCATTCCCTGCTCGAGGCCTTCGAGCCCCACCACCGTGCCGGCCACGCTAGGATTCTGCGACCGCGTTCGAGACACCCAACCCATTCGTTCACGCGTTCGTGCGATTTCACGGGTGAAGTTAATTCCCCAAGTGTCGTTTTCAGGATCGAACGATAATGTCTTGAAAGGGATGACCATCTCAGCAACCCAACCATCCTCCTGAACACTCGCCCTCGCCTGCCAGATACCAACCCAATCGAAATTCGTCTGGGTTGTGTTCTTGTAGAGAGCTTCCTCTCGCACACCGTTCGAGTTCAACCGAAACAAGTATCCGTTCCGTCGATCAAGAAACGGGTCTAGGATCACGCTAAAGTAATCGTCATCGCTAACATCTGACCCTTGCCTCAGGATTTGCGAGACGATCTCATCGGGTTGGCTATCCATGAGCTTGGCCCCAATGTAGAGGTTCTCGCTATCGTGAAGCAGGAAAACTTGGGTTAGCTCAGGAGCGGGGTCGTATTCGATCGGTTGGATCTCGTGAAAGTCTTCAAGACTCCCAGCCCTGGTCCAAACTTCTTCATCCAACACGCCGTCAATGACCGGCGCGCTGTCTGTACGAACGATCTGCACAGACTTATCTGTGTCTCCCGCCGGCTGAGCCAGCGCGGGGGCGAAGAATCCCGCCAGCAGAAAAACAGACACAACTCCGCGACGAATCACCCACAACCCTCCCCCAGCACCGCGGATCCGCGGCAGATCCAAATTATCGCATCAGAACTCGGGGACTAAGCAGGTAAGGCTCTAACCTGAACGATTCTTCATATTCCAGATTCGTGGGCAAGAGACCACAGCACACCAAACGCCAACCCGGCCCTTCGGGCTCGGATGAATAACTTTCGGTCAGAACAGTCTGCGCAACTAGCCCGAGTCCGCTATCATTCGCCTCAATCCTGAGACCGGTGAGTTGAGCCAGCATAAAAGGGGCAGATAAATTCTTATGTCTAACTATGAAGATCAATTAAACAAAGTCCGCTCTGCTGACGGCTTTATAGCCGCACTGGATCAGAGCGGCGGGAGCACCCCTAAGGCGCTACGGCTTTATGGCATCGAGAGCGATGCCTACAGCAACGATGAGGAGATGTTCTCTGTAGTCCACGAGATGAGGAGCCGCATCATCACGAGCTCAGCGTTTGATGGGTCCCGAATCCTCGGCGCCATCCTCTTCGAAAACACGCTCGACCGAGAAATCGATGGGAAAGAAACGGCACGTTATCTGTGGGAGCAAAAAAACGTCGCTCCATTTTTGAAGGTGGACAAAGGCCTGGCCGATGAGTCCGACGGCGTGCAGGTTATGAAACCGATCCCAAATCTCTCCGAACTACTAGAAAAGGCGAAGGGCCAAAACGTCTTCGGTACGAAAATGCGCTCGGTAATAAAATCAGCCGACGCCATCGGTATCCAAAAAATCGTTGCGCAGCAGTTTGAAATCGGAAGGCAAATTGTCGCTGCTGGATTGACACCTATCATCGAACCCGAAATCGACATCAACGCTCCGGACAAGGCTGAGGCAGAGGCTCTGCTGCGGGAGCAGCTACTAGCGCATCTCGACAAACTAGGCGTCGATGAGATGGTGATGTTCAAGCTGACGCTGCCGGAAGAGAGCAATTTCTATCAGGCCTGCCAGGAGCACCCGAACATGCTCAGAGTCGTCGCCCTATCCGGTGGCTACTCGCGCGAAGAAGCCAATCGAAGACTTGCGGCCAACAACGGCATGATTGCCAGCTTCTCTAGAGCGCTGACAGAGGGTCTGTCGGCGCAGCAAGCCGAAGAGGCATTTAACAGTATGATGGACGCATCGATTCAATCGATCTTCGATGCATCCCGCACTTGATTATCCTTCAGGCTTAAGCAATGCAGGATCAGCTATCGGAGAGCTGGTAGTAGTGACCGTCAGCGTAGGTGATGCGGTGGACCCAGCCGAGGCTAGGATCTCTGTGGGCCGTAATCCCAGTCACTCTCACTGGCTGTCCGTGCCCCATTAGCATTTCCTGGCTGATTCGAGCCTTGCGCATGAACGCCGTGGGAAGAGTCTCCAGCCGCCACGTCGTCACGTTACCCTGTTCGTCTGTGACATCCAGATGCATGTAGATATGGGGATTAATCCACTCCACATCCGTTACTACACCCGTGATCTCGAATGGTTGCTCAGCATCGAAGACACCGGCAACGGAATGGTGCGCCCAAATCGAAGTTGCCATCAGACCAGTTGCAAGTAACAAAATTCGGGTTAAAGATTGAAGCGCCATGGTAATACCCCCAACATCTACGCAAGCGATAGGGAATTCTATACGATTATTTCATCGTCATATGGACCTGAACCTCAACAGCTTGGCTCTACCACAAAGCAGTCTCGATCGGAGGGGAACTTCAGGTAATATCACGCAAGATGAACGGCCCGACGGCGTCTGAGCTCAACGCATTTCTGGAAGCCCACCGTTTACCGAATAAATTTCGAGCGGTCATCGAGGAGCACTATCTGCCCCTCGCCCGCTGGATACGGGTGGTAAAAACGCCTCGCACGGAAGTCGTGGGAATCAGCGGAGCACAGGGCACAGGAAAATCCACCCTAGCAGACTTCCTACGGGTCAGCTTAGAGAGAGAATGCGGTTGGTCCGTCGCAACGTTGTCCCTGGATGACTTCTACCTCACCCGGGTGGAACGCAGGCGACTGAGCAAAAACGTCCACCCGCTCCTAATCACCCGGGGCGCTCCGGGCACGCACGATCTAGAGCTCTGTACACGTTGCATGAAGGCCCTCAAGCGCCTGGAACCGGGCCGGCGGCTCGAGCTCCCGCGATTCGACAAAGCGGATGACGATCGGTTCCCCGCGCACCAGTGGCCAACGGTCACCGGACCAATCGACCTAATCATTTTGGAGGGGTGGTGTCTCGGAGCTATCCCCCAAGAACCGAAAGCTTTAACTAAACCAATAAACAAGCTGGAAACCACAAGGGATCCGGATGGCGCATGGCGCGCTTACGTCAACGATCAGCTCCGTACCGCGTATACGACGTTTTTCGCGACTATTGACCGACTCGTATTTCTGCGAGCCCCCGACTTCAAGGCAGTACATCGTTGGCGCCTAGAGCAAGAAAGAAAACTCGCCGAAAAGGCGGGGGAAACGAATAGGGGAATCATGGACGAAACCCAGCTCGCCGACTTCCTTCAGCATTTTGAACGTTTGACCAGAACTAGTATTGATCTGTTGCCGGGGACTGCCGATGTCATCCTCAACCTCGATGAAAATCATCTGGTCACAAGGTCTGACTATCGTCGCAGGACTTAGCGCACCACAGTTGAATAGCCTCTTTGGGGCGAATCACCCAGGAAGTTCTTCCGAGAAAAAGTCTGGCGGTGACTCCGTACATGGCACGTCCGCCGGCCCGCTGAGCCCGTCAGCCACTTCCGGAATGCTGAACGCCTGGGAATCATCGGGTGCGTCAAGATCATCGGGAACCTCGATCGGCGCGATCTCCCCGCTACCCGAATAGAACTCCTGATCCTCACAAACCAGTATGGCATCATCACCCATTAAGAAGCACCCCGTGGACGACAATAGGAGAGCAATACCGGCTGACAGTTTACAGCGCATTACTGCGTAACACCCTCTATCCCAGCCGCAGCCATCGCCTCACTGACTGTGCCATGGTGCTCATCGGCCAACACAGTAAGGGGCAAACGGATCCCCTCCTCGACGAGCCCAAGCTGTTCCACGGCCCACTTCACGGGTATCGGGTTACTTTCGACAAACAAAGCATGATGAAGTGCTCCGAGTTGTCCGTCGATGCGTTCGGCCTGCTCTCGGTCACCGGAAGATGTAGCGTCGCATAGTGCTCGCATCTGCTCCGGAACGACGTTGGCCGTCACGGAAATGACACCGTCTCCACCACTAAGCATGAACTCGCAAGCCGTAATATCATCGCCGCTCAAAAGCGAGAAGTCAGGCCCGCAACCCTCACGCATCACGGCGACGCGACCAAGCTCCCCAGTCGCCTCCTTAATCGCCGTGATATTGCTGTGGGCCGCCAACCGCATAACCGTCTCGGGATGAAGGTCCACGCCCGTGCGTCCCGGGACGTTATATAGGATCACCGGCCGTTCGACCGCATCGGCCACCGCAGTGAAGTGACGGTACATCCCCTCTTGGGTTGGTTTGTTGTAATACGGAGTGACGACGAGAAGCCCGACCACCGGGAACTGATCCACCTCTCTGGAAAGATCCAGCGTCTGAGCTGTTGAGTTGGAGCCCGTACCAGCAATGACGGGCACTCGCCCGTCCACGAGCTCACAGACGCGCCCAATTAACCGGATGTGCTCCTCCCGGCTTAGCGTCGCTGACTCCCCAGTCGTACCGGCAATGACAAATGCCTCGGTACCCGCTTTGATATGGAACTCAAGAAGCCTTGCCAGCCGATCTTGGTCGATGCTGCCAGCGGCGTCCATCGGCGTCACCAGCGCCACGATGCTACCGGAAAACATCATATCCACCCTGTGAGACAACAGGCCGCGATGGTACTTATGCCTTCGGAGAGGCGCAACCAGAAACGTCCGGTCTAGTCGGCCCGGGCATTACACGGTCCCATGATCAGGGTACACTGAGCCCTCGCCAGACCTAAAAGGACGAGCGCCTCACGGAACTGCTCTGGGAATTTCCAAGGAGTCTACGGAACGGAACGCTCAGCTATCCATAGCGGTCCAACTAAGCATGAGACGAAGCGTCGCGGCAATTCTGGCACTCGCACATTGCGTCACCGCGGCGGCGCAGAACCCGAATCTGCCCGATTTCGGGAGTCCCTCCGACTCCGTCCTCAGTAAAAGCCAGGAAGCGCAGATCGGTCGCGGTGTCGTGGCTCAGCTCCGAAATGCTGGAGCAATCTTGGAGGATCCGCTGGTCACCGAGTACATCCAGACGCTCGGCGCGCAGCTAGCCGCGCACGCCAACGACGGGGATCAGAGCTTTCAATTTTTTATGGTAGATGATGACGCTATCAACGCATTTGCCCTTCCTGGCGGATTTATTGGCGTAAACGCTGGACTCATTCTTGCGAGCGAGACGGAAAGCGAGGTAGCTGGCGTGTTAGCGCACGAAGTAGCGCACGTTACGCAACGCCATATCACGCGCTCTATTTACGATAGCCAGAGAACCGGCATTCTCTCCATGGCGGGCATGATCGCCGCAGCGCTCCTCGGTATCGCGACCGATACGGGCGGCGAAGCAATGGGGGGACTGCTCATGGGAACCCAGGCCGCAGCCATGCAGCGTCAAATCAATTTCACCCGTACCAACGAGCACGAAGCTGACCGAGTGGGCATCGGCACCCTCTCCTCTGCGGGTTTCGACCCTTTGGGAATGGCGAGTTTTTTCGAGAAGCTTTCTAGACGATACGGCTCTCGCGGACCGGCAATGCTACAAACGCATCCTGTTACTACCGACCGCATCGCAGAAGCACGCGCCCGCGCCCGCCTACTACCGACGGTGGAGGTCGGTAACAGCATCAGCTACCAGATCATCCGGGCCCGATTAGAGGTATTGGGAGCACCACCTAACGATACTGTTTATACGACCTTCCGCGAACGGCTCGCGAACGGCAGCACAGCTGTCGGTGATTTCTACGGTTCCGCACTCGCTCTATCGCGGATGGGACTCGACGATGATGCCGAACGCCAGTTCGCCGAACTAATAAGAGCGTACCCCGGCGTCAGCGCATTTAGGATCGGCGAAGCCGATTCCATGCTTAGAAATCAGCGAACCGAAGCAGCGCTCCAGCGCTACGCGGAAGCAATCGAACTCTCTCCCAGAAACGTGCCGCTCACCACCAGCTATGCGGACGCCCTGCTCCAAAGTGGACGTGCCTCGGAAGCTCACGACATTCTCCTCGATCTACTAAACAACACCTTACCGACACCGGAACAGTTCCGCATGATTGCGCGAGCGGCAAATGCAGAGGGCGACATCGGTAACGCACACCACTATATGTCGCACTACTACAGCATGGTTGGCAACCCATCTGACGCCCTAAATCAGATCCGCCTGGCCTTGGAATCCCCGGGGGTCAACGCTGTTGACCGCGCCCGGTTCAACTCCGAACTCGCCGCCTTCAACGCTAGCCTCCCCGAGTAACAAAGGCCACGACCCATCCCAGGCTTAACGCCTGTTTTGCGCCATCGATTAAATAGCACTAAAATGGTCCACTATCCCTTTGAGTGGAGATTCTCCCGTGCTGAGAATGAGCAAGCTCACAGACTACGGTACTCTGATCCTGGCGCAACTCTCCGCTCGGGAAGGAAAGCTGTCGAGTGCCCACCGGGTGGCCACGGCCACGCACATCGCCCAACCAACCGTCAGCAAACTTCTGAAAGCTCTAGTTCGGGCCGGGCTAGTGGTCTCTGCAAGGGGTGTGCAGGGTGGGTACACCCTGGCTCGCCCTTCCAGGGAAATCAGCGCCGCCCAGATCATCGATGCGCTGGAAGGACCGGTCGCGATCACAGCGTGCAGCTCCGGGCACGGCCAGTGTGATCTCGAGCCCGTATGCCGTGTAAGCGGCGCGTGGCAGCGAATCAATGTCAGCATCCGTCAAGCCCTAACAGAGGTCAGCCTGGCGGATCTGCAGCATCGCTCGCAACCGCTGCCGCAACCAAAACTGCGTGATGCTTTAGACACCTCTTCTATTAGGTAAAACATTAACTACCATATATATGTCTGCTGAATCGAAAGAAATTTCCGATCTGGTAAAGGAAAAATACCAGCATGGTTTTGTCACCGAAATCGAGCAAGAGCTCGTGCCACCGGGGCTTGACGAGGACGTAGTGCGTCTAATTTCCAGGAAGAAGGGCGAGCCCGCCTTCCTGACGGATTGGCGGCTGAAGGCCTTTCGGCATTGGCTTACCATGACCGAGCCTACCTGGGCCCATGTCCGATACACCCCCATCGATTATCAAAGCATCTCCTATTTTGCGGCCCCGAAAAATCAGGCTGACGCGCCCAAGAGCCTCGACGAGGTGGATCCAAAACTCCTTGAGACCTATGACAAGCTCGGTATTCCGCTTCACGAACGGGCGAAGCTAGCCGGTGTCGCCGTCGATGCAGTCTTCGACAGCGTCTCGGTGGCAACGACATTCAAGGATAAGCTTGCCAAAGCGGGTGTGATTTTCTGCTCATTCTCAGAAGCCGTGAAGAACCATCCCGCACTGGTAGAGAAGTACCTAGGAACCGTCGTACCTCAACGTGACAACTTCTTTGCTGCATTGAACTCAGCCGTCTTCAGTGACGGCTCTTTCGTCTACGTCCCCAAGGGAGTCCGATGCCCGATGGAGCTATCGACCTACTTCCGAATCAACGCCGCAAATACAGGGCAATTCGAACGCACTTTGATCATCGCGGACGAAGGCAGCCACGTCAGCTACCTGGAGGGCTGTACTGCGCCGATGAGGGACGAAAACCAGCTGCACGCTGCGGTCGTGGAGTTGGTCGCTCTGGAGGACGCCGAGATCAAGTACTCGACTGTGCAAAACTGGTACCCGGGAGACGAGCATGGCGTCGGCGGCATCTATAATTTCGTGACGAAACGTGGAGACTGCCGGGGCGCCAACTCCAAGATTTCGTGGACACAGGTGGAAACAGGCTCCGCGATCACCTGGAAATATCCAAGCTGCGTACTTCGCGGCGAAAACTCGGTTGGTGAGTTCTATTCCGTCGCCGTTGCCAACAACTTCCAGCAGGCTGACACGGGCACAAAGATGACCCACATCGGGAAAAACACCCGCAGCACCATCATCTCCAAAGGTATCTCGGCTGGAAGGGCTGAGAATTCCTATCGCGGACTCGTCCGCGTCATGCCCAGCGCGAAGGGCGCTCGCAACTACACGCAATGCGACTCGCTGCTGATAGGTGATCAATGCGGGGCGCACACCTTTCCCTACGTAGAGGCGCGAGAGCGCAGCGCACGAATCGAGCATGAAGCCACCACCTCCAAAATCAGCGAAGACCAGCTCTTTTACTGCCGGCAGCGAGGACTCTCCGAGGAGGACGCCGTGAACATGATCGTAAACGGCTTCTGCAGAGAAGTATTCAAGGAGTTACCCATGGAGTTCGCAGTCGAGGCACAGGCTTTGCTCAACGTCAGCTTGGAAGGCTCGGTCGGTTAACCATGAAAAACGAAACCCTATTGTGTATAGATGACCTGCACGCGCGGGTCGAGGACCGGATAATCCTCAATGGGCTAAGCCTCGAAGTGCCTGCGGGTGAAGTTCACGCGATCATGGGTCCGAACGCATCTGGAAAAAGCACCCTTGCTCAGGTGCTCGCGGGACACGACAACTACGAGGTCACGAGTGGATCGATTCGGTTTCTAGGCAAAGACCTCCTTAGCCTCTCGCCGGAGGAACGTGCTCGTGAGGGCCTGTTCCTCGCCTTCCAGTACCCTGTGGAGATCCCCGGAGTTAACAATGCCTATCTACTCAAGGCGGCCTTGAACGCACAACGGACAGCCAAGGGGTTACCGGAAGTGGATGCCTTCGAGTTCATGCGGCTCATCAAGGACAAGATGGAGCTTATGGAGATGTCCACGGATTACCTGAACAGAAGCGTCAATGAGGGATTCTCCGGCGGCGAGAAGAAACGCAACGAGATTCTTCAGATGCTGATGCTGGAACCGCGGCTCGCAGTACTAGACGAGACCGATTCGGGCCTGGATGTGGACGCACTCAAAGTCGTCGCAACGGGGATCAATACCCTGCGCGACCCAGAATGGGGCACCATTCTGGTGACTCACTACGAACGCCTCTTGGAGCTCGTGGTGCCTGATCGTGTACATGTACTCGCGGAGGGAACCATCCTCAAGTCGGGAGATCACGATCTCGCCAGAACACTCGACAAGCGTGGTTACGACTGGGTACGCGACGAGTCCGCAAGCGCATGACCCCCGAGAGGTTGCACGAGACGTATGCAGATGCGCTGAGCGGGTTAGAGGTCTCAGACACTTCCCGGCGACTGCGAGACGCAGCCATGGACTCGTTTGGCAAGCTAGGCTATCCCTCACGTACACGCGAGAACTGGCGCTATACAGACCTTAAACCAATCTCCACCGGAAACTTTGATCCCACACCGGCAACACCAAACAGCGATCACATCAAGCACGCACACCAACTGCTCGATGAGTCCCTGCTTGACCCCAATGTCTCACCAATGGTCTTCGTCGACGGACAGCCGCTACCAGGGACACGCCCCCCAGAACTCTCGGGACTGACAGTTCTTGGCCCTGAACAGACATGGGAGCAGATAGGTAATCTGCAAAGGCAGGAGCTGTACGAACGTCACCCTTTAGCCGCACTCAACACAGCATTTGCCTCCTCGGAGACGTTGATTAGGGTGAGCGAGGGCTCGAAAATCGACCAACCTCTGCATCTAGTCTTTATCACAGTCGAATCCGGAAAAGTCACACAACCCAGAATCCTCATCGATATGCCACAGGACAGTGCTCTAACCGTCGTCCAACATTTCGTTGGTGAGGATACGGCGGCCGGATGGACGAACCTCGTGACCCAGATCACGCAAGACGAACGCTCGAGCCTGACTTTGTACCGCGTGCAGGAACACGGGCGAGCGCAGTTTCACACAGAGTTGCTAGAGTCAAAGCTTGCGCGGGATGCGCACATCAAGCTGGGTTATGTGGATCTCGGAGGCAGCCTTATACGTAACGATGTGCAGATTGATCTAGCGGAACCAGGGGCTGTGTGTGAGCTCTTTGGCGTCTTCCTCGCCTCTCAGGGACAGCATGTGGATAATCACACCCGCATCGATCACGCTGCGCCTCAAACGACGAGCAGAGAAGCCTTTCGGGGGATCATCGGCGAGCGCGGCCGCGGCGTATTCAACGGTAAGGTGGTCGTCCACCGAGGGGCCGAGGGCACCGATGCGCAACAATCCAGTGACAACCTGTTGTTATCTGAGCGTGGTGAGATCGATACGAAGCCGGAGCTCGAAATCTACACGGACGCTGTCAAATGTGCCCATGGAGCTACCGTAGGCGAACTTGATCCTGATCAGCTATTTTATATGCGCTCCAGGGGAATCGACGAGGGGACGGCGAAGGGCCTCCTAACCTTCGCGTTCGCTAATGATGTCCTAAGACGCATAGAGCTTCCGGAAGTAAGGAAACGGGTCGCCTCAAGCGTTGCGGGAGAACTACCCGACTACGACAGCTGGGGGGGGCTCCTATGAGCTCAGCGAGGGAATCTCAGAGACCACAATCCGCAGCCAGCACCGACATCGCCGCCCTCCGAGCCGACTTCCCAGGGCTTCATCAGGAGATTCATGGCAAACCTCTAGCGTATCTAGACAACGCCGCCTCCACCCAGCGCCCCCAGTCGGTTATCGATGCCATGATCGCGCAGGAGCAAATCAATCACGCCAACGTGCACCGTGGCGTACATACGTTAAGTCAGCGAGCAACCGACGCGCACGAGGGTGCTAGGGACAAGGTGCGAGGCTATATTAATGCTGCAAGCTGTGAGGAGATCATCTTCACGCGCGGCACCACAGAATCCATCAACCTGGTAGCCTCCAGCCTGGGGAAAATCAGGCTAACGAGCGCCGATGAGGTGCTGATCACCTGGATGGAGCACCACTCCAACATCGTCCCCTGGCAGCTAATCTGCGAACAGACCGGTGCGAAGCTGGTCGGAGTGCCGATGACGCCGACCGGCGAACTGGATCTGGATGCGTATGATCGACTGTTGACTGACCGTACAAAGATCGTGGCTGTCACGCATGTATCGAACGCCCTTGGGACCATCAATCCGATCGATAAACTTATTACTAGAGCTCACGATGCAGGTGCCTTGGTTGTGGTGGATGGAGCACAATCGGTGCCTCACATGCCCATCGACGTGCGCGCCTTGGACTGTGACTTCTATGCATTTTCAGGTCACAAGATGTACGGTCCGACCGGAATCGGCGTGCTGTATGGCAAGAGCGCCCTGCTTGATGCAATGCCGCCCTACCAAGGCGGGGGCGAGATGATCCTGACGGTGACCCTGGAGGAGACAACCTACCACACGCTGCCGTACAAGTTTGAAGCAGGCACACCGAATATCACGGGCGCCGTCGGCCTCGGAGCTACGATAGATTATCTCGCGGGAATCGACTTCAGTGCGGTCGCCCATCAGGAAACCGAACTTCTCGACTACGCGACGGGGCGTTTGCTGGAGTTACCCGGATCGCGAGTTATCGGCACGGGAAAACACAAGGCTGGCGTCTTATCGTTCACCCTCGCCGGCATTCATGCACACGATATCGGGACCATCGTCGACCGGGAGGGCGTCGCTATCCGCACGGGTCATCACTGTGCCATGCCGGTAATGGAATATTTCCGCATCCCCGCCACGAGTCGCGCATCTTTCGCGCTCTACAACAATCGTGAAGACGTGGACCAACTCATGGGCGGGTTACAACAGGCCTTGGAGCTATTCGGATGAACGAGCTCCAGGAGCTTTACCGCGAAGTGATACTGGATCACAACCGCCATCCGCGTAATTTCGGTGAGCTGGACGACGCGAATCGGATCGTGGAGGGAGTGAATCCTTTATGCGGGGACCGAATGACCCTGTACGTCAAACTACTCGACGATAAAGTCCAAGATATCCGCTTTAAGGGAACGGGCTGCGCCATTTCAGTCGCCTCCTCCTCTCTGATGACGGAGAAGGCCACAGGCCGCTCAGTAGAGGAACTCGAAACGCTTTTCCATCAGGTTCACAGCCTACTCACGGGAGATCCGGCCACCGACTCCGCCGACCTCGAAAGCTTGGACAAACTCGTCGCACTGTCAGGTGTGCGCGAGTACCCCACTCGAGTCAAATGCGCGACTCTCGCATGGCATGCGTTGAAAAACGCCATCACAGGATCAGAGGACAAGATCTCGACGGAGTGAGTGATGCACTACCCTAGCAATGAACCCGTAACCTTTTCCCGAGACTGCGATGCTGTAATCATCCCGTCCGGCGAAGAAGTGAAGCTACCCACGGGCGCTTCCGGCTTTCTGACTCAAGCACTTGGCGGCAGCTTCACCGTGTACATCGAGGGCAACCTTTTTCGAATTGCAGGAACCGACGCTGACGCAATAGGCAAGGAACCAATAACTCCACCGGAGGTTCCAGTTGACGCTACGGAGCAAGAAATAGAAACCGTAATTTGGGAGCAACTCAAGACCTGCTACGACCCCGAAATACCCATCAACATCGTTGATCTAGGCTTAATCTACGAGTGCGACGTTGAGGCCATCGGTCCAGACGAGCGTATCGCGTATGTAGAGATGACGTTGACGGCACCCGGTTGCGGCATGGGGGACATACTCATGCAAGATGTCAAAGAAAAGATCGAGATCATCCCCACAATATCCAAAGCGAACGTCGAACTCGTTTTCGACCCACCGTGGACTCAGTCTATGATGTCGGAAACAGCCCGACTGGAAGCAGGGCTTTTGTAATCTTCCGATTCTGCTGTTGTTCTATAAATAGGCTATGAAACGTTTGACATTACTACGTCATGCGCAGGCCAATTCGGAAAACGTACGCCTGGCCGATCACGATCGCCCGTTATCCGTCCACGGAAAACGGGATACAGCAGCAATGGGTTCACGGCTAGTCTCTCGAAATACAGAGCCTTCACTTTTCTTATCTAGCACTGCCACACGAGCGATTGAGACCACAAAGAAAATAGCCGAGGCCATGGGCTCTTCGCAAGAGATTATAGAAACCGACCGTAGGCTTTATCTCGCGTATCACAGCGATATTCTAAAAGTGGTCGAAACTCAAGAAGACGCTATTTCTGATCTGTTTATCGTTGGGCACAATCCCGGACTGACTGACCTTGCTAATCATCTGTTGCCTGATTTCGGTTTGGATGATTTGCCCACGACAGGCATCGTAGCTATTGAATCCACAGCTCAAAAATGGCCTGACCTTTCACGGTCCAATTTAAGGCTACTTTATTATGACTACCCGGAAAATACGGAATCACCCTTAAACAAAAACTAGCGACTATTAAGAAGGAGTTTTTAAATTTAAAAACCCCCGATTTGAATCCTTAAATCAAGGCACTATTTCTAATGTCAAAATACTATCGGGGCTTGCGAAAAAGAAACCTCTATCAACCCGGATCCGATACGCCTTTTAAACTAAGCCGAAGTCGTATTGATCTTTATGTTCAGTGTCCGCGTTGTTTTTACATTGACCGACGACTGGGGTTGGACAGGCCACCCGGCTACCCATTCAACCTAAATAACGCCGTGGACACTCTATTGAAAAGCGAATTTGATAAATGCCGAAAAGACGGCCAACAACACCCAATTCAAGAGGAATATCGCCTTAAACTTCGACCAGCCCCCCATGCAGAGCTAGACACCTGGCGTAACAACTTCAAAGGAGTTCAATACCTACACGAAGAATTCAATCTGCTTATCTTTGGGGCGATAGATGATTTATGGATTGATGAAGAAGAGACATACGCAGTCGTTGACTACAAAGCGACGGCCAAGAAAGGTCGCATCACCGAACTAGACCAAGGCTGGCACGCTGCTTATAAGCGGCAGATGGAGATCTATCAGTGGTTAGTAAGGCGTAATGGACTTAATGTCTCGGATACTGGCTACTTTGTTTACTGCAATGGGCAAGCCGAGTTACCGAATTTTGAAAACACAATTCAGTTTGATACAACACTTATTGCTTATGAAGGCTCTGACGATTGGGTAGAGCAAAAAATAGCCGACATTCATGAATGCTTAAATAGCGATGAGATACCATCTTCAAACTACAATTGCGACTACTGCAAATATACGTCAGAAATAGAGAAATTGATCAACTAGATCTTGACGAATCAAACGAATAGTCTTCTCGGGATAAATTTTCTTGGATCTCACCCTCATCATCGATAGCTGGTTAGTCAGAAAAGGTTATAAAGGACGGGGACGAAAAGAGATTTCGAAACAACTGTTCCTTTAAGCACAGCGTGTGTTTCTTAAAAACCCCCCTGAAGAAAGTCTATTGGCGTTGCTGTTTGCGCAGTAAGCGCCGAGTTCTCTTATCGGGACGACCTTGGGTAGGAGCCCCAAACCGCGATGCTGAGCGCCTTCGTTCGGCGCCCTTCTCTCGGCGTTCAATCGACCCACTTGTTTCTTCGTAGAGATCCGCCGCCTCAGCAGCAGGCCCACGGCGGGAAGGAATTTTCAGCACACAGACGTCTGTAATCGAATCGCCACGGCGGATATTCAATGCATTGCCGATAGATACCTCACGTGCGGCCTTGGCCCGTTCGCCATTAATACGCACCCTCCCGCTGCGCACAGCGTTCGTCGCAAGACTCCGCGTCTTGAAAAACCTTGCGTACCACAACCATCGATCAACGCGCATCACGGCTCACCCATGGGGTGGCCGCTCCCACCCAAGC
>CAYLKA010000023.1:0-33079 GCA_964384125.1 uncultured Gammaproteobacteria bacterium
CGAAATGGCACCTGCGCCAGATAGACGGATGGCGAAGAGAAGCCCCCAGAAGCCGCCACCGATGGCACCGCCAAGCATCTGCTGAAGGACGTTGGCCCCTCCGAAGCCAATTCCGATCAATGGAATCGCGAGTGTGAGAAAGGCGACGCCAGTGAGCCTGCGAACAAGGTGACGTCGGCGTAGACCGATAGAGACGAGGAGCGCCGCAACCAGGGGAAGCGGAACGAAGGTGGCCAGAGCCTCGGCTCCGTCAAATACTCCGTCCCTCGAGAAGAACTCCTCGGCCGAGGCAACGAACAAGCCAGTGAAGAGACCGGCGAGTATCGCCGCTAGGAAGATCCGGCCACTGACCCGCATCGAGAAATCCTGTCAGAGTCTCTCGGCGTAGATACGCGCAGGTGCGTCGGTAGACGGGCTATCAGGTCGTTCGCGAGACTGTGATGTCGATGTAGTGGCACCAATCCCGGACCTTACGTCTGGAAGGGCTCCCCCAAATCTTTGAAACAAGATATCCAATAAACTTGTGTCGATGGATCCGGACCCTCATATTCGCTTGGTCCATGTGAACAACGATTTTCGTCCTGTAGAACAAGATCTTCCTAGCTATGGGTGATGTGTTTAAGCGCCGGATGGCTCAAGGAGTCGTTGGCTCGGTGATTGACCTAATCGGTGGCACGCCGGTGCTTCAACTCGACCGTTTGGTTTCGCATATGGGTCTACACGGCAGAGTGTTGCTGAAATTGGAGTACCTGAACCCCGGCTCAAGCAAGAAGGATCGTGTAGCACTTGAGATGATCAGAAATGCGAGGCGGGATGGATCACTCACCCCTGGTCAGACCGTGGTTGAACTCACCAGTGGCAACACAGGAACAGGTCTCGCGATCGTTTGCGGCGCTCTTGGTCACCCGTTTATTGCGGTGATGTCACGAGGTAATAGCGTCGAACGGGCGCAGATGATGGAGGCGCTTGGAGCAACGGTCGAGTTGGTCGATCAGGCTCCTGGTGGCAGTTCCGGCCGAGTGTCAGGAGCGGACCTTGCTCTGGTCGAGGCCCGGACACGGGAAGTGGCAGACGACCTCGATGCATTTCGAGCTGACCAGTTCGTACTTCTTGGCAGCGTCCAGGCACATGAGCGCTATACGGGACCAGAGCTTTGGGAGCAAAGCGATGGGCAAATCGACGCTTTTGTGGATTTCGTTGGATCTGCAGGGTCGTTTACCGGGGTCATGCGTGCCCTAAGAAAGTCTCATGCCGGGGTTCGGGGTTATGTCGTAGAACCTGCTACTGCAGCGGTTCTCTCTGGTGCTTCGATAAGCAAGTCGGACCACCGCATCCAAGGGGGTGGCTACTCAATGAATGAACTGCCTCTTCTGGACCGGTCACTTGTAGACGGCTATTTGACAGTCGACGACGAAACCGCAATTCGAACGACACGGTTGCTCGCTCGGCTCGAAGGAGTATTTGCCGGTTTCTCCACTGGAGCGAACGTGGCTGCAGCTCTCGACCTCCTAGAAGGATCAGAAGGATCTATCTCGGTTGCCGCGCTGGCTTGTGACAGCGGGATGAAGTACTTGTCTACCGATCTCTACTCGTGACACAACCTTCTTGCGGAGCACTGGCGGGACCGACAGTTTTCGCAGGGAGCAATGCCGACTGTGCCGGCAATGAGGCTTCCTGATCAAGAAGCATCAGCCAGGCATTTGCTTCGGTTCCCAAAGGCGATGAAACAAAATATCAAATAAACTTGCTCTGGTGGATTCAAATCCTTTGGGCAAGAGGTTCTTCAAGTGTTTGTCGGACGCGCCGGTGCTTGGTGTGCTGCGGGGTTGTCCAACCAAGCACGCAGTCGCTGTCGCCGACGCTGCCTTCTCCGCGGGAGTGAAACTGTTGGAAGTCACACTTGATCATGGTGAAGCTCTGCAGCAGATTGAACTCTTGTCCGATGGGCTTCCCGAAGTACTAGTTGGAGCGGGAACAGTCAGAACAAGCGAACAAGTCGATACAGCTGTTGAGGCCGGGGCTCAGTATCTCGTAGCGCCCTCAACGCGCAGTGACGTCCTGTCGAGGGCGGCTCTGCTAGGTGTTCCCTGTATTCCCGGAGCGGCGACAGCCACCGAGATCGAGCACGCCATGGAGTTAGGAGCAACGGCTGTGAAGGTGTTCCCTGCTGAGCAGTTAGGTGGACCTGCCTATATCAGGGCTCTTCAGGTACCACTCAGTGGAATACCCCTGTTGCCGAGCGGGGGAGTTGATGCAACTAATGCGACGGAATACATGTCTGCTGGTGCTGCCGGACTAATTGTAGGCAGTTGTGTCTTCTCGGCAGGAGCGATGGTCGCTGGGGATTACACGGCGATTTCCAAGGCGACGCGAGAACTTGTGGAGGTCATGCCATGAGTGTTGATGTGGTGACCTTGGGTGAAGCCTTGTTGCGTCTTTCTCTTCCGCCAGGGACGCGATTTTCGGAGTTGGGTCAACTTGAGGCATCCATTGGTGGAGCTGAGTCGAATGTGGCTGTGGCGCTGGCTCAGATGGGCTGCTCGGTGGCTTGGGTGTCTGCCGTGCCTGACAACGATCTTGGCCACCATGTACTGGCTCAGCTAGGGAGCCTCGGAGTCGACACCCAGTTTGTTGGTGTTCTGCCGGGCACTCGGTTGGGGATCTATTTCATTGAGCCAGGATCGGCTCCTCGTCCTACGCAGGTGATCTATGACCGTAAGGAGGCAGCCGTAACTCGAATGGCGTCTTCGGACGTACCGTGGGCAGTTGTTGATTCGGCTAAGGCGGTCCATATCACCGGTATAACCCCGGCGTTATCGGATTCACTGCGGGAGCTATCTATCGAATTCACAAAGCGTGCGAGGTCTTCGGATGTGCCTGTGTGTGTGGACGTCAACTACCGATCGCATCTATGGGGAGTTGATGAAGCGAAGCCCGTGCTTCTGGAACTCTGCCAAGAGGCAACTCTTGCCATCGTGACTGAAGAAGATGCACGTGACGTATTCGGTTTAAAGGGTTCTCCACGGGACGTAGTTCGACATGCGCGAGACGCTTTCTCTGCTGAATGCGTTGCTCTAACTGTCGGATCGAGAGGCGCAATCCTTTGTGACGCTACGGGAATTATTGAACAGCCCGGAATGGAGGCAGCGGTAATTGATCGCATCGGGAGTGGCGACGCGTTTGCTGCTGGGCTTGTGCTCGGTGTGGTGAAAGGTGACGTCGTTGGCTATCTACCGACTGCAGTAGCTATGGCCGTGCTGAAGTTAGGCATTCGAGGAGACCATTTTTCAGGTAGCCAAGGCGATGTCGATGGAATCCTTGCTGGTGTTCAGCGCGAAGTGAACCGGTAAGCACAACCTAGGTTTGTCGGTTGATCAAACTCAGTATGATGCCTTATGGACTAGGTATCCAGGAGCGGTAATACCTCTTGTGCAGTCATGGCAATTAGGTCGTCAATTCGTTCGGTCGGTAAAGGAAATAGTGCCACAGTGTCCGCGCCGGCCTCACCAAAGGCCTTAATCTTATCTGCACATTCCTCCGGAGTTCCTGCGATTGTTAGATCCTCAATCCACTGGCTGGGCAAGTGCTCGGCAAATGAGTCTGCCCCGTACTTAGCAAGTAAGTCTTCGATCTGAGCCGAGTTGCCGTAGACATCGGTAAGAGCGTTGGTTCCATGAGATTTGTAGAAACCAAGTGGGCCACGAACGGCATCACGAGCAACTTGTGGGTCTTTGTCGACCGAATAGAGGGCGAAGACAGTTATATGGTGCTTCTCGGTACGCCCTGCTGCTTCAGCCCCAATACCAATCTGTTGTTTTGCCCAGCGGACGTAATCGTGGCTAGCCGCAACCGAGAGAACTGTTCCGTCGGCAATACGCCCGGACAGTTGGAGCATCTTGGGTCCACTCACGCCCATATGGAGCGGTGTAGGTAGTACTTCCGGGTAGGTGAGTTGTACCTGGTCGAAGGAAAACGTACTTCCTTCGAAGGTCAATTCTTGGCCATCTAGCAGTGCTCTGACCGACTCCACGCACTCACGCATGGCCGCTAAGGAGGAGGGTGGATGGAGACCCATCTGACGCAGCCAGGCGGGGACTCCAAGTCCAATGCCGGCAGTAAAGCGTCCGGGGTGTGCTCTAGACAGCGTTGATATTTCCATCGCAAGAACTGCAGGGTGGCGAACGACAGCTGAGACAATTCCAGTAGCTACCTTGATTTTGCTGGTTGCGTCAAGAACCATGGTTGCCCCAGAGATTCCGCCAGTGAAGAAGTAGTCTTCAGCAAGCCATATCTCGTCAAAGCCAACGGATTCAGCAGTGCTTGCGCCCGAAATGAGTTGTTCGGGGGCAATAGCACTTCCCATGACTAGGCCAATAGAGGGTTTCGGCATTATTGTTTTAATCCTTTCGGGTGGAGGTGTCGTCCTAATATGGGGAAAGATAAGACCCGTTCTCTAGTTGCTGCAGTAGTCGAGGCCTATAACGCCAAAGATCTGGAGGGACTCAGGGACCTCTATCACCATGACGCGACCTATTGGAGTGCTCTCACGGATCTTTGTGATGGTCGGGATGCGATTTTGACTCACGTCCAGGAGTTGTTCGCCGCTTTGCCTGACGAGCAGATGAGGGCGAAGGTCGTTGTCGTGGAGGGAGAAACCGCTGTTGCAGAATTTGAGAGCTTTGGATGCGATGCGGATGGTGTCGAGTACCGGATTGAATTCACGGAAGTCTTCAAACTTGCCGATGGCCTGATCGACAGCGTCACCGTCTACATCGACCCCGAAACCGTCGAGAACATCGCCAGTAATCATTGAACCGCGAAGCACTCCACGGACCGGGCCGCTTGTGTTTCGCCCAGTTGCGGGGTCTCGACTCGGCATCGATCGTGGACAAGGTTGCATCGGTCCTGGAAGGAGCACCCGATGGGCAGTGAAGTGGGGCTCGGCGTCTCGCCAGTAAGGATGATTCGCTTCCGTTGATTATCCATGTCAAGGGATGGCACAGCGGAGAGGAGCGCACGCGTATACGGGTGTTGAGGATCCTCGAAGAGGGCTCGGGTCTCTGCCACCTCGACGATTCGACCGAGGTACATGACCGCGACCCGGTGCGCGATCTTACGCACTGTGCTCAGGTCATGGCTGATGAACAGATATGACACTTGGCGTTGTTCTTGGATGTCCTTGAGGAGCGAAATGATCCGGCTCCTGATCGACTGGTCGAGACTGGATGTCGGCTCGTCAAGAACGATCATGTCAGGCGCACTCATCAGGGCTCGAGCGATGGCTACCCGCTGCAACTGGCCACCTGACAGTTGTTTGGGTCTCCTGGACCGATACTCCTGGCCTAGGCCAACGACTCGGAGGGTTTCCACAATCCGTTCTTCCACTTCCTCACTACTTTTAGACGTGAGGAGCCGCCCGGGCTCGCGGAGGGTGGTCGAGACCTTGAATTTGGGATTCAAGGACGACTGAGGGTGCTGGAAGACCATCTGAACCCGCCTTCGGAACTCGGCTTCTTGGAGACGACCTGCAACGTTGTCGCCATCAAAGATGACGTCACCCGATGTCGGAGTGTTGAGGCCAACGAGGACCCGACCGAGTGTTGTCTTGCCGCATCCCGACTCGCCGACCAAGCCAACTGTCTCGCCGCCACCTAACTCCAGGTCGACACCTCGCACGGCGGGGACCGCGCCAGCACCATGTCCGTAGGTCTTGTAGAGGTCTCGGACTTCGAGGAGCGTCATGTTGGTTCCTCAAGTTGGAGAAAGCAGGAGGCGCTACGGCCGGGACTTATCTCCAACAGGGGCGGAAACTGGTTGCATTTGCCGTGCGCGGACAGGCAGCGATGTCCGAAACGGCACCCTCTCAGGGCGAAGTCCACTCCGATGTCTTCGACTCGGTGGTCAACCTCATGAGTTATCGACTCGAGGAGGTAGCGGGTGTAGGGGTGCCGAGGATCCGCCAGCAGTTCGCGAACCGGGGATTCTTCCATGACCTGCCCGCCGTACATCACGGCCACCCGGTCGGCCATCTCGGCTACAGCTCCCAAGTCGTGGGTGATGAAAATCACTCCGCATCCGATCTCTGAGGCGAGTGACTTGATCAGGTCGAAGATCTGGGCCTGAACTGTGACATCGAGCGCTGTGGTGGGCTCATCGGCGATCAAAATGCGAGGTCTGCAGGCAACCGCCATGGCGATCATGATCCTTTGGCACATCCCGCCCGACAGTTGATGCGGGAAGTTCCGGGCCACCCGCTCTGGGCCAGGTATGCCCACATGCCCCAACATTTCTACTGCCGCCTCCAGAGCCTCAGTTCGTCCAAGCTCCTGGTTGATCTGGATCACACGACCCACCTGGTGACCGACTCTCATTGTCGGGTTGAGAGCACCGACCGGATGTTGGAAGATCATCGAGATCTGGGCTGCGGTTCGGGTGACCCTCCCCTCGGGGTCAACCATGCTCTGACCCTCAAGTCTCGCCTCCCCATCGGTCATCTCGATGCCGAGAGGAAGGAGGCCCATCGTGGCCAGTGCTGCCATGGTTTTCCCGGAACCTGACTCGCCTACCAGGGCAAGGATCTCCCCTGGTTCGACAGAGAAGCTCACTTCTCGGAGGATCGGGTACGGACTTCCGACGAGCCCGACTGTTAGCCCTTCGACTTCCAACAGGCTCACAACCGTTCCTCCATCAAGTCGTCACCGATGAAGTGAAATGCCATGACAGCAAGGACGATCATTCCTCCGGGGAACAGCGAAGTCCACCACTCTCCGGTGATGATGTCTCCTGCACCTTCCCCGACCATCACTCCCCACTCGGCAGTCGGTGGTTGGATACCGACGCTGAGGAAGGCGAGCCCGGCGACGGTAAGAACAGCCCAGCCGGTGACCAAGGTTGCCGACACCAGGGCGGGCCGAAGCGAGTTGGGGAGTACATGTCGGAAGGCCACTCGGAAAGGCTTGTTCCCAACCAGCCGCGCTGCATCCGCATATTCCTGTTCACGCTCCACTAGCGCCTGGGCCCTTGTCAGGCGGATGAAATATGGGACATAGGCGGCAGCTACGGCGATCACCACGTTGAGAAGGGATTCGGCGAGGGCGGCCACGATGATTAGGGCAAGTACAAAGCCTGGGAAGGCCAAGAGAACGTCGGTCATTCTCATGACGATCTCATCCACCCGCCCGCCGAAATAACCTGAAACGACGCCGATAGCAGAACCGATCACCATGGCAACGAGGGCTATAGCCAGGCCGATGGAAAGATCCAGTCGAGCAGCGTTGACTGCCCTGGCAAAGACGTCCCGGCCGTACACATCCGTGCCGAACCAGTGGTCGGCCGATGGGGGGGAATACATATTCGCTGGATTGGTCCGGAGAGGATCCCCGACGAGAGCGGGTCCAAGGACGGCCAGTGCGACGAAGGAGAGGAGGAGGGCCACCCCGACAGAGAAGAGTGGATTCGCCCTCATAAATGACAATGCTTTCCTGGTCCGAGATTTCTCCTCAGGCACGTAGACACGCTCAACCACAAAACCAGAATCGGAAGATGTACCCGCGGTGTGAGTTTCTTCGTTGTTCACTTTGTCGTTCCGCTTCCGAGACGGATCCTCGGATCGATGAGCGCGTAGGCGATGTCAATGATCATGTTCAAGAAGACGTACATGACACCGACGAATACCACGAAACCTTGCAAGGCCTCGAGGTCTCGTGTGGTGATCGCATCGAAGGCGTACCGGCCTATACCGGGCCAGGAGAATAGGAACTCGACGAGGATGTTGCCTCCGAGCATGAATCCGAAGACGATCCCAATGGTCGTGGTGACGGGAATAAGTGCGTTTCTGAAGCCGTCCACGAAGAGGGTCTGACGCCACGGAACCCCCACAGCTTTTGCCGTACGCACAAAGTCACTGTCGAGAGCCTCGATCATCGCTGATCGCACCATTTTGAGTATCGGTGCCGCTAATACGAAGGAGAGGGTGATAACCGGCAGGGCTAGATAGCGAAAAGCTTCCCACGAGGTCTCTGGCCGACCAGAGAGGAAGCCATCAATGGTGTAGAAGCCGGTATAGGTATTGGGATCTTCGCTCCCCACCGCAAGACGATCGACCGGCCCGGGGAACCACCCCCATTTGAAAGCAAAGAAGAAGGTGAGAAGGAGACCGAGCCAGAACAGGGCCATGGCAGATCCGACAACGGCAAAGATCCGCGCTAGACGGTCGATCAAGGTGCCCTGTTTCGCCGCGGCTAGAACCCCGAGGGCCACGCCGACCATCGTCGCTACGATCACCGAGTAGACGGCTAGCTCAAGGGACGCAGGTAAACGGTCGAGCAGTTCCCCGGTTACCCCTTGGCTGGTCTTGATCGACACTCCGAGATCGCCTTTGACCACACCTCCCACGTAATCGGCGAACTGAACGTGGATCGGGTCGTTGAGGCCGTACTTATCGGCGATCCTGTCGATCAGCTCCTGGTTGGCGTAGGGGCCGGCTCGTACCGCGGCTGCGTCACCGGGAAGTACTCGGACGATGAAAAATACGACGACGACGATTCCAAAAATCGTGAGCAACGAGGTCCCCAAGCGTCTCAACAGGTACTTGCTCACGTCTGGGCTTCTCCTATCAAGACCAGGTGGATCTCCGAAGACAGCAGTTCGTCAGAGCCTGTCTCGGATTTTCCGAGGCTAGTTAGGAAAGAAGGATTGGCAGCCGACCAAACGACAGGGCAGGGGGCCAGATGGCCCCCTGCCCTGTCGTCCGAAGAACTGGTCCCCTTCGCTTTCTAGCCGGTTCTGCCGAGGGCTTCGAGGCGGGGTACGGAACTGAAGTCCTTCTTGACGCCAGTGATTCCAGCCCCTGTGGCAATTGTCCAGTCCGCTGACCAGAGGTAGACCCTTGAGGCCTCGTCAACCATGATCTGCTGGGCTTCCAGAGACAACTCCGCCCGTCGGGCCGGGTCGGTCTCGAACTTGCCTTCGCCCACGATCTCGTCGAGGCGCTCGTTGCAACCATCGGCGAAGTTCACGAACGAACCACAGCCTGCCAGGAAGGTCATCTGGTAGAAGGGGTCGTCTCCCCACGAGTACCACTGGTGGAACGCCATCGGCATCTCGCGGTTGTTTCGCCGGCCTTGGAAGTCGCCGTCGGGCAGGATGTTGATCTGCAGGTCGATGCCGATCTGGCGGAGGTTGTCCTGGATCAACACTGCTGCCTGTTGATCCTGAGTCTGTGACTGCTGGACCCCCAATTCGATCGAGAACGGCTCCACGCCGGACTGCTCGAATACTTCCTTAGCTTTGTCCAGGTCGAAGGTGTACACCCCGGCGGCTTCGCCCTGATAGGTCTCCATCGGAGATGTGACCAGGGTGCCAGCCTTTTGGGCATAGCCATACTGGATGTTCTCAAGAAGCGCGTCATAGGGAACAGCCCACGAAATGGCCTGGCGTACCAACTTGTTGTCCAACGGCGGGTACGCCCGGTTCATATACAGGTAGTTGACCCGGGACGACGGTGCCCGATACACGGTGACGTTCGGGTCCTCCTCGAGAACCGGCAGCAACCGCGGCGGGACCCCCATGATCACGTCCAACTCGCCGTTCTGGAGCAACTGGGTGCGCTGTTCCGCATCGGGCACGTTCTTGATGATCACACCACAGTTGTTGACCTCACCCGGGAATCCCGGATTGAGGTCAAGCACCAACTCGCCGGTAGCACGATCCCAGTTGGTCAATACGTACGGACCCGAAGAGTTGTTGTGGTCGACGAAGTAGTCGAAAGCCCACGGGTCCTCTTCGGTGGAGTTTGCCTCAGCTAGTTCCTTGTCAATAGGTGCGAACACCTGGAATGTGAGGAACCGCTCGAGCAACGCCGTCGGACGATTCGCACTGACCGAGAACGTCCGATCATCGATCGCCTCAATCAGATCCGAGGAATCGATATCGACGAACGGCAGCAGCAGCGGGATGTAACTTCCCGCAGAGTCGATCGCCCTCTTGAACGTGTACACGAAGTCGTGAGCAGTGATCGGCTTCCCATCACCGAACGCCGCCCCGTCCTTGACCGTAAACGTCGCGGTTGCATCACCGTTAGACCACTCCACAGACTCGATCAACGCGCTCGGAACCGTTTCCCAGGTCCCTTCCATGATCCCGTTGTTGACCTCATAGGTCTGGTCCAGGGGAGGCCAACTCAACGCACGCGTCGTCGTATACGCCCCCGTGCTACGGAACAAATGCAGTTCCAGAATGTCGGTATCAGACTGATCCGACACCCGCAACGGGTCGTCGGCGCACTCAGGCGCGGGCGCGGCCACCGCCGCCGCCGTGGCAGTAGCCACAGTGAAATCTCCCCTGCCGAGGGCTTCGAGGCGGGGTACGGAACTGAAGTCCTTCTTGACGCCAGTGATTCCAGCCCCTGTGGCAATTGTCCAGTCCGCTGACCAGAGGTAGACCCTTGAGGCCTCGTCAACCATGATCTGCTGGGCTTCCAGAGACAACTCCGCCCGTCGGGCCGGGTCGGTCTCGAACTTGCCTTCGCCCACGATCTCGTCGAGGCGCTCGTTGCAACCATCGGCGAAGTTCACGAACGAACCACAGCCTGCCAGGAAGGTCATCTGGTAGAAGGGGTCGTCTCCCCACGAGTACCACTGGTGGAACGCCATCGGCATCTCGCGGTTGTTTCGCCGGCCTTGGAAGTCGCCGTCGGGCAGGATGTTGATCTGCAGGTCGATGCCGATCTGGCGGAGGTTGTCCTGGATCAACACTGCTGCCTGTTGATCCTGAGTCTGTGACTGCTGGACCCCCAATTCGATCGAGAACGGCTCCACGCCGGACTGCTCGAATACTTCCTTAGCTTTGTCCAGGTCGAAGGTGTACACCCCGGCGGCTTCGCCCTGATAGGTCTCCATCGGAGATGTGACCAGGGTGCCAGCCTTTTGGGCATAGCCATACTGGATGTTCTCAAGAAGCGCGTCATAGGGAACAGCCCACGAAATGGCCTGGCGTACCAACTTGTTGTCCAACGGCGGGTACGCCCGGTTCATATACAGGTAGTTGACCCGGGACGACGGTGCCCGATACACGGTGACGTTCGGGTCCTCCTCGAGAACCGGCAGCAACCGCGGCGGGACCCCCATGATCACGTCCAACTCGCCGTTCTGGAGCAACTGGGTGCGCTGTTCCGCATCGGGCACGTTCTTGATGATCACACCACAGTTGTTGACCTCACCCGGGAATCCCGGATTGAGGTCAAGCACCAACTCGCCGGTAGCACGATCCCAGTTGGTCAATACGTACGGACCCGAAGAGTTGTTGTGGTCGACGAAGTAGTCGAAAGCCCACGGGTCCTCTTCGGTGGAGTTTGCCTCAGCTAGTTCCTTGTCAATAGGTGCGAACACCTGGAATGTGAGGAACCGCTCGAGCAACGCCGTCGGACGATTCGCACTGACCGAGAACGTCCGATCATCGATCGCCTCAATCAGATCCGAGGAATCGATATCGACGAACGGCAGCAGCAGCGGGATGTAACTTCCCGCAGAGTCGATCGCCCTCTTGAACGTGTACACGAAGTCGTGAGCAGTGATCGGCTTCCCATCACCGAACGCCGCCCCGTCCTTGACCGTAAACGTCGCGGTTGCATCACCGTTAGACCACTCCACAGACTCGATCAACGCGCTCGGAACCGTTTCCCAGGTCCCTTCCATGATCCCGTTGTTGACCTCATAGGTCTGGTCCAGGGGAGGCCAACTCAACGCACGCGTCGTCGTATACGCCCCCGTGCTACGGAACAAATGCAGTTCCAGAATGTCGGTATCAGACTGATCCGACACCCGCAACGGGTCACAGTCGGAAGGTGACCCACTGTCATCGGCAGGTGCGGCGGTGGTTGTTGCAGGTGCGGCGGTGGTTGTTGCAGGTGCAGCGGTGGTTGTTGCAGGTGCAGCGGTAGTTGCAGGTGCAGCGGTAGTTGCGACCACCGCTGACTCGTCACTTACGGCTACGTCGTCTTCACTTCCACAGGAAGCAGCGGTAACAAACAGAACTAAAGCGATGCCTGTTACTTGGACAACTCGAGACAGATTATGACGTCGGCTCATTACGGCCCCCCGGTCGATTCGGATGTCTTATAAAGGTGGTCATGATCTTTATAAACATCGACGACATTAAACTGTGAAATCGCCAGTAGGCAAATAATGCTGGCTGACGGAGGTCGTCCAACAAGACCTCAAAAGCGGTTGATGCGCCAGCCACCGTCAATTGGGATTGTCGTTCCTGTGACCATGTCGAATGGTGGGAGACACATAGACAAGAGCAGTTCAGCAACCTCATTTCGTGTCACCAAGCGACCGGCAGGTGTTCGTTCGATTGCTCGGTCTACGAATGAAGGATCAAACTCGGCTATGTCGTCAGCGGATTCGACTATCTGCCCTGGGGCAATGCAGTTGACAGTGATCTCCGGGGCGAGTTCCAGTGCCATCGACTCGGTCAGCGTGATCATTGCATTTTTGGCGATTGTGTAGATCGAGTGGTTCCGAAGGTAGGCGGAACCGGCCGATACGTTGATGATTCGCCCCCAGCCCAGTGAACGCATTTGGGGTGCAAGCATTTTTGTGGCGAGGAAGGCGGCTGTCGCATTTCCGTTCCAGATTTGCTCCCATTCGTCGACCGGCAACTCAGTGAACGGAGTCATGGAGAAGGGTCCTGAGTTATTGATCAGGATGTCGATCGTCTCGGGTGCAGCGGCAATTGCGCTTTCGAGCAGAAGGCAGGTCGTGCTCGCGCTGCGGGTGTCGCCGTGAACAGTTGAATGGGTTCCAGGTGTGTCAGCGATCTCATCGAGCAGGTCCTCGGCCGCTGATCTGGACCGGAAGTACGTCGTGATGATGTTTGCTCCAGATGCAGCGAGGACCCGGACAATCTCGGCCCCGAGGTTTCGCGAGGAACTTGTGACTAGAGCCGTGTGTCCTTCTAGTGGAAATTGTTCGTTTCTCTTCAAGTGAACTCCAGGTCCCCGATGGCCTTAACCCTGACTCGCACAGCGCTACTCGGGAGGTAGGAGAGCGGCACTTCTTCTACCTCGACCACTTCTACGGTGTTAGATGACGCCCCAGCATCCACGGTTCGCTGGACTGCCTCTTGACGTGCGAGGTCTAGAACCTCTTCCCGGCTGGTTTCTTGAAGAGAGAAGATGCGGTCGATCTCACCTCCGACTTGGGCGATAGCAGCCCCGATAGCGTTTGCCACTGGTCCGTTATCGGGCATGAGCACCTCGCTAGTTCCAGGCAGGTGCTGTTCTACAAGAAAACTTCCTCCGCCTACCGCAACAAGAGGCACGTCTTCGGGGCGGATCTTCAGTCGGTCCACTGCCTCAGCTAGCGACTCCTGCATAGCGGTTCGTGCTCGAGCGACAAGTATCGGATCAAGATGGGCTACTAGGTCAGGGTCACCAATCTCTGTTAGCCCCGCTGCTACTGCTACATCAGTCGCAGTCAGCGTGTCGCCGCCGAAGACGAGTGACCTGCTGGGCAGCCTGAAGCCCACACTGTCAGGTCCGACGGTTGGGGACTCTAGATCTCTGATCAGACTGCCGCCGCCTAGGCCAATTGATATGAGATCGGGCATTCGAAAGTTGGTTCGCACGTCGCAGATATCGACTGTGGCAGAAGCTTCTCTTGGAAACCCACTTACCAGTACGCCGACATCAGATGTGGTCCCTCCGACATCGACTACGGCGCAGTCCGTCAAGCCACTCAAGAACGCTGCGCCGCGCATCGAGTTTGTTGGTCCTGAAGCAAATGTGGCGACGGGGTACTGCCGGGTGTAGTCAGCGTTCATGAGCGTGCCGTCGTTCTGGCTGATGTACAAAGGGGCACTGATGCCGAAGTCGGCCACAGCGGTCTCGAAAGCGTCCACGATTCGGCTAGCCAGATCGATGAGGCACGCATTCATGGCGGTCGCGTTCTCTCGCTCGAGCAGGCCAATCCGTCCGATTTCGTTCGACAGGCTTATGGAGGCGCCGTTGATGCAGTCCTTTATCATCGAGGCGGCTTCATGTTCGAACTCCGAGTTAACCGGGGAAAAGACTGAGGTGATCGCGAAGGACCGCACTCCCGCTAGTCCGGCTTCTTCGACTATGCGCTGTAGCCCCTTGTAATCCATGGGAGCAATCTCTCGACCGTCATATTCGTGCCCACCTCGACACAGATAGGTGTGGTTCCCAATGGCCTGGGCCAGTCGATCGGGCCAGTCCACTAGTGGAGGCAGAGAGGACGTTGCTGGGAGACCGAGTCGAATAACGGCAGTTGGAGCTAGTCCACTGGCCTCAACCACGGCGTTTGTGAAATGAGTAGTACCAATCATGACCGCCACGATGGAAGCGGGCGAGAGATCGGTATCCGAGAAGAGTTCCGTCAGAGCCGAAAGGATCCCACCCGTCACATCGTCCGTAGTTGGCACCTTTACCGACGCGGCAACAGAGTTCCCCACCATGACCACTGCATCTGTGTTGGTACCGCCGACGTCCACTCCGACCCGAAGATTCGAAGCCATTACGAGCCGCTGAGTGCCTCGAGGACGCGTTCGGCGGTGATGGGGATCGTGTCAACTGATTTGCCGATGGCGTGTTCGACAGCATTCCCAATTGCGGCGGCGACAGGAATAATTGGCGGCTCGGCGACACCCTTAGCCCCGTAGGGGCCTGCAGGATCAGGGTGCTCGAGCAGGACGATCTCAACTTCCGGGATGTCCGTTGCGAGTGGCAACCCATACGCCTCAAGAGTTCGTTGGCTGTATCGGCCAGCATCTATTTGAAGGGTTTCCCAGAGGGCGTACCCCAGGCCTTGTGCGACTCCTCCCTGAATCTGGCCGCGGACGGCCTGCGGGTTGATGGCTTTTCCGACTTCTTGAGCCACTAGATACCTGAGCACTCGCACTATCCCGGTAGTGGGATCAATCTCAACTTCCGCGACATGCACGTGGTAGGTGGGTGTCGGGAAGCCGGGGAAGAGAAGTCCGGATGCACATGTTGGGTTGATCGGTGGCATGGGTGTCGTGTACGAACCGGTCCCACTGATCGGACCGCTACTGGCCTGGGCGGTAGCGGCGACTTCAGCTAGGGAAACTTGTTTTGATGGGCTACCGGACACACTGACCATTTCATTTGCTAGTTCAAGGTCTTCCGGCGCCGCCTCAAGCATGTTGGCTGCAGTATCGAGAATTTGGGCTCGGACCTCGATGGCCGCCTCGCGTACGGCCCTCCCCACTATGTGAGTGGTCCGGCTTCCCTGTGATCCGGCATCAAATGCTGCTGCATCTGTGTCCGGCATGGTTACTACGACTTTGTCGGCCGGCAGACCGAACTCCTCGGCGGCGATTTGGCGAACGCCAGTAGCGATTGCTCCTGACCCATTCTCTGTGGCAGCAGTCAGCACGCCGAGGGATCCATCGCTGTTGAGTTTCAGCGTCGCAGAACCAGGCATCGGATTGGTTAGCCACATGCAAGCGGCTATCCCGACACCACGGTTCGGGCCTTGGCCCAGTTCCGTCCATGAAGCCAGTTGCTCGACAGCGTCGAAAGCTTCCGAAAGGATTCCCGCGTCATCAAGGACTTGGCCCGTAGGCAACTTGCTTCCATCAGGTTGAAGGTTTGACCTGCGATATTCCAGGCGATCGATATCCAGCCTGTTTGCGATGTGGTCCATATGGCGTTCCAGGGCAAAGTAGAGGTGTGTCCCATTGACGCCACGGAATGCCCCGGTTGGCGCTGTATTGGTGTAGACGGCTCGAGTTCGGATTCGCACTGGGCCGATCCGATAGAGGGAACCGAACACGTGCATAGGGATACTGGCCAGAAATGGAATGTCAGTTGCACTGGCTCCGCTATCCATGAGCACGTCAACGTCACGTGCCAATAACTCGCCGTTTTGGCCGATAGCTGTTCGGATCTTGATGACAGCGTTGTCTCGGCATTGACAAGTTAAGAGGTCCTCTGACCGGTCGTTTGCCAATCGCACTGGTCGCCCAAATCGGCGGGCCAGTAGCGCTGCGTAGGGCTCGAGGCCAGTGTCAAGTTTTGCTCCGAATCCTCCTCCGATGTGGTGGCCCACCACCCTTATTTCGGAGGGATGCACGCCGATGGCGGCGGCTACTCGGTCGCGCACGTTGTACGGGAACTGATGGGCCACGTGGATCGTGAATCGCTGACCATCGAATTCGGCTACGGCCATTCGGGGTTCCATGTAGGCCTGGTACTGACGACCTGCTTCGAACTGGTCCTCAACGACGATCGTCGCGCCAGCAAACGCTTCGTCGACACCGTCCGGATCAGAACAAGTCTCCGCAACGATATTTCCTGACCGGGGCCAATCGAGTCCCGGCGGAGTCGCAAAGGATTCCCAGTCCGGATGTACGAGGGGGGCATTCGGGGCGATTGCCTCTTCAATGCTGCCGACGCTAGGTATTTCTTCTATCTCAAGCGAAGCCAGGGCCAGTGCTTGGTTCGCGATTGTCCTTGTCTCGGCGACGACGGCGGCAATCGGTTCACCTTCGAATCTCACAAACTCGCTCGCAAAGAGTGGTGCATCCATAAGGACGAGGCCCGAACGTTGGTTGGGTATGTCGGCTGCTGTTAGGACGCCGTGGACTCCAGGGAATTCGGCAACTCTTGAGAGGTCAAGAGCAACGATTCGACCGGCAGGGACGGTTGAGCGGAGAAGTCGAGCGTGAAGCATCCCTGGAAGGATGACGTCGGTACCAAATATGGCCTTTCCTGTCGTCTTGGTGACGCCATCGCTACGAATGGAGGACCGGCCAACTTCGGTAGTCATGAGACCGTCTCTTGGTTCATTGCCTCGACGGCTTCGACGATCTGGGTATAGCCGGTGCAGCGACAGAGATTTCCAGCGATTGCGGTTTCTATTTCTCCTCGGTCGGGATTTGGATTCGCCTTAAGCAGAGCGCTGAGCGTCACCAAAAGACCAGGGGTGCAGAATCCGCATTGGATGGCAAAGTGGTCGACGAAGGACTGCTGCAGGGGTGAGAGGCTTCCATCCGGGCCGCCCAGCCCTTCCACCGTTGTGATGGACAGTCCATCTGCGGCGGCAGTCGCATAGATACATGAATCGACCGGGAGGCCGTTGACCAGAACGGTGCAGGCCCCGCATTCACCTTCTACGCAGGCTTCCTTGGTACCGGTGAGTTGAAGTCTCTCTCTTAGGGTGGTGAGGAGCGTTTCGGTAGGGGGCGCCTCTACCGAGACATCCCTCGCGTTGACAGTGAGTTTGATGCGCACCGGCCCTCCAAAGAGTGAAGACAGAAAATATATACTATTGCCAGCTCGTCGGTAAGGGCTGTGGGAGGACGGGGATGTGGGAGCTCACAGAAGAGGATCTGGAGCCCATAGCGATTGGCGCTGGGATCCTGGGAACTGGAGGAGGAGGTAACCCCTACCTGGGCTTTCTTCGTGCCAGAGAAGCAGTGCGCCGAGTCGGGAAGGTCGTAGTAATTGACCCGACAGAAGTAGTTGATCAGCACCAAATAGTCGTTTCAGGCGGCATGGGTTCCCCAGTTGTCAGCTATGAGAAGTTGCCCCAAGGAGACGAGGAGGCCAACGCAGTCCGGGCTCTGGAGGGTCACCTCGGAGTTCGGTTTGATGCCATAGCGCCATTCGAAATGGGTGGCGGCAACTCCATGGCCCCATTGGTGGTTGGTGCCGCACTCGACATACCGGTGGTCGATGGAGACGGTATGGGTCGAGCCTTTCCGGAACTGCAGATGATCACTTACCTGATCTATGGGGGAAGTGCGGCACCGGCAGCGCTAGCGGATGAACGAGGAAATCAAGTTGTGTTGTCGGAAGTAACTGATGCGAAATGGCTGGAGAGGATTGCGCGTTCAATCACCATCGAGATGGGTGGTCACGCAGGACTTGCAGGTTCTCCGATGAACGGCGCTCACTGTCGTCGTTCGATTATCCCGAACACGCTCCGACTGGCTCAGAGAATCGGTGAGGCTGTTCTTGAGGCACGAAGAAGCCATCAGGATCCTGCAGCCGCAGTCGTTTCGGTTACGGGCGGCCGTCGATACCTCCGGGGGAAGGTCGTCGATGTCCAACGCGAGACGACGAAAGGGTTTGCTCGAGGTCACCTAATTCTTGAGGGTATTGGAGGCGACGCGGGTCGAAAGATTCGAATTGAGTTCCAGAACGAGAATCTCGTGGTACTTGAGGACGGAGAACCCCAAGTTGTTGTGCCGGACCTAATCACCCTGGTCTCAACCGACCGGGGCGAGCCTCTAACGACAGAAATGATTCGTTACGGGTTCCGGGCAGATGTGCTCGCCATTCCCTGCCCGGATCTACTGAAGACACCTGAGGCGTTAGCGGTTGTTGGTCCACGGGCGTTTGGGTATGACGTGGACTTCATGCCGATCTCCTGAGAGTGCTCAACAATTGGCGTTGAACCTGGGCAGGTGGGCGTGAACCAGGCGAACGTCGTTATTCTCGTGCACGACAGTGACTTCGTTGTTCTCAACTCGGATTACGTCGACTCCGTGGTTTGTCCACGGCTTGCCTGAGGCAGTGACGATTCCGGTTTCGGTCCAGAGGGTGGCAGCCCATTCTCCATCGAATATCTGTTGCTCGATTCTGAATTCCAGATTCGACAACAGGCCGCCAGAAAATGCGAAGAACCTCTGAGCGTTCTGTTTGCCATTGAGGTCGACTTGAGCCAGGAAGCGAACCTCCACAGATTCAGCCATCAACTCGAGCATTCCATCGGCGTCGCCATTGAGAAAAGACGCATAGAAGCGATTTACGACATCTCTGGTTGCGTTGAGTTGTTCGCGATCTGAGCTCATGTCTCGTTGACGATTCTTGAGAGCTCGTTGAGATCGGGGGAGATCGTGGGGACCGCCGCAAGGCCGTTTGCGGTACTGCGGGTGTCTTTTAGCCCAGAGGAAGTAGCAATGAGCACTACAAGGTCCTCCTGGGAGAGAGTTCCTCCTGCCAGGCGGGCAGCAGCAGGGAGGCAGATCGCTGCTGAGTTTTCAAGGTAAAGGCCGGCTGCCGCAAGTTGTCTCTGTGCGTGGGCGATGGTCGCGTTCTCGCCAACTGCAACCGCCGTTCCGCCAGAGTCTCGGATCGTCTGGACCCCTTGGTATGTCGCGACTGGACTAGCAATTGAGAAGGCGACACTGTCACGTGTCGGAACCCTGATGGGCATTTCTCCACCATCTTCTAGCGAAGCTGCATAGGGTCCCAGAGGCTCAGCCGCGACCATCTTCGGGAGAGCGTCGATCATTCCAAGATCTTTGAGATCCATAAAACCCCTATAGATGCCTGTAAGGCCATCGCCATATGCCGTTGGTACGACAACACAATCAGGTTGTCGTCCTAGGTCTTCCACCAACTCGTAGGCAATGGTCTTATATCCATCGATACCAAACGGGTTTGAACCGACCGGCGGGTCTGCGAGGCCGGACATGGGCGTCCACCCGAAAGCCTCTACAGCACCTCTCATCAACTCCCATCGCTCTGGTCCCGAAGAGAGCGCGACGACTTGGGCTCCGTACACCTGCATGAGCACCTTCATCTCAGCTGGAACACTGTCGAGGGTAAGGATCACGCAGCCCAACCCTGCCGCAGCGGCATAAGCGGCCACTGCGGCACCGTGGTTTCCAGTAGTTGCCACCACGACAGTTGATGCGCCGGACTCACGGGCGTGGTTGACGGCTACCGCTGCCAATCGGTCTTTGTAAGACCAGGTTGGGTTGCGGGTCTCGTCCTTGATGAAGAGATTTTCCAGGCCAATCTGTGTGCCGAGCTCAGCGAGGTGGATAAGGGGCGTTGAACCTTCACCGAGACTTACCGGTGACAGCTGCCCCTTGATTGGGAGTAGCGCTTGGTATCGAAAAACTCCTAGTGCTGAACTCTGCCAATCTTGAACTGATCCTTTTAGGTCGTAAACCGGATGGACATTGACCGGAAGGCCCTCCTGGCGGCACGACCCACATCCCCAGAAGGCCTCTTCCTCCAAAATTTGAAGTTTGCACCGTGGACACTCGAGGTAACCGAGGTAGGCGCTCATTAGGCAGGAACAACTCGGAGAGACCGGTCGAGCGAGGTCAACTTCTTGTTTCCTTCGTCGGTGATCTGGATCGCGTCCTCCACCATCATCCCGCCCCACCCCAGGCAGTAGTACGGGGTTTCAACGCAGAAGACCATGCCTGCTTGCAATTCAGCACCCGAGTTGGGCGCGACAATTGGCCATTCGTAGACATCGCTACCGATTGCATGTCCACAGTGATGCCGCCGGTATGGCGTGATGCCACCGTCTTCGACTGCTTCTACAGCTATGTCGAACAACTGGCCGGCCGTCATTCCCGGTTTAGCTCGTGTTAGTTGTGCTTCTTCACCAGCCAGAATCGCTGCGTAACGACGTTCCTGTTCGGAGGAGGCCTCTCCGAGAACAGCAGTCCGGCCGATGTCCGACCAATAACCGTTATAGGTGCAGCCAACGTCAAAGCGCAATAGTTCACCGGGTTCCCAAGTCCGGTCAGTTGCTCGAGCATCGGAGAGCGCACTTCGTGGTCCTGCTGTGACAACTAGAAAGCGGGGTTCGGCATTTGCCTCAACCATGGATTGTGCAACGAAGCTCGCTAGTTCGCGTTCAGTGATCCCGGGATAGGCGGCCTCTAAGGCCCTATCCAGGCCCGCTTCGGTGCACTTGATTGCAGAAAGAAGGAGATCCACCTCGGGGGGGGTCTTGATCGAACGGATACCGAGAACCCATTCATTTGCACCGGCTACCGCGTCGACTCCGTTCTGCTCTTCAAGTAGGGATTTGATTTGTTCGGAGATGAGGCTGTCGATACCAATCGTGCCGGTTAGGCCGGAACGAATGATGGCCTCCGTCAGCGCCGATTCCATATCAGCGTGTACATCTGACATCGATGCAGCGGCGTGCTGGCCGTCGGATGACTCGAAGAAGAATCTTCCGTAGGGAATGAAGTCATCTTCGCTGATGCCAGAATCGAGAGCTGCTGCCGCATCCCCTGCTGGAGCAATCAGCAATTGCCGATCCCCGCAAATACAAGCCAACATTCGCGTTCCTGATGCGATGGCGCCAGCCACGCTGCGGTATCCCGTCGCGTAGGCCACGTTGGAGGGATGGCCAAGAATCAAGCCGTCGAACGGAGCGTCCTCAAGTGCACTCAGGAGCCGTTGACTGGTGGCGACCTTCAGTTTGCTCACAGGCCTATGACCTCTTCGGCGAACATTTCCATTGACTCGAGAGTTTCTTCAACAGTGTTCACAGCAAATAACAAACCAGCGAAAGTGTCTACTCCAGCGTCGGCATAGTGCGAGATTTTTTCGCGGACTTCTTCTGGGGTTCCAACAAGATTGCGATCCTCCAAGCCTGTATCAAGTTTCCCCTTGAGCGTTGAAGAGGACAGCGAATGGAGATGGGCGTGTACTTGGGATGATTGGAATCGGCTGACAGCAGCTTCGTGCGTGGAGTCGACGGAGACGGCTACCTGGATGGCGTTTTCAAAGTCACCCAGCGTTCTTGAATTCAGTTCTGCCTCGCGAGTGATCTCCGCAACGCCATCCCGATATTCGTCTGGCGTAAGGCAGGCTGGGAGCCAGCCATTGCAAAAGCGACCGGCCCGCTGGCGTGCTCCCGGTGAGTTGCCTCCAGACAAGATCGGCAAGGGGTCTTGAATGGGCTTCGGGAAGCTCTCGATGTCGTTGAAGGTCACAGTGTTCCCCGAGTAACTGGTTTCTCGTTCGCGAAGAAGTAGTTGGATGGCTTCGACAGATTCTTCGACGTAGTCGCCACGATGAAGTCCTCGGTCTGGCCACATTGCCTCAAATTCTTCGCGGTACGCCCCAACCCCAATTCCGAGGACAAACCGGCCACCTGAGAGTTGGTCAAGTGTCGCCGCCTGTTTGGCAACGAGGACAGGGTGGCGAAAAGGCAGAACCAGCACGCAGGTGGCTAGTCGTACTTCCGTGGTTACTGCAGCCAGATAACTGAGATAGCTGAGTGGGTCAAAATAGGAAGGCGGCTGTTGGAACTCGCGTCGAACGTAACTCTGTGTTGAGACGTGGTCGTTTCCCCAAACCGATTCGTAACCTAGGGATTCAGCCTCGACGGCTATACGAATTGCCTGGTCAATCCCTGCATAGGGCACCGGGTACATCATTCCTTCGGTTGCAGTCGGAACACCGATTCCAAACCGAATTTTCTTGGTCACTCCACCACGCTGCCGTGCACACTTTCGAATTCACCGATAAAGCCGGTGAACTGGGCGAGGAAGTCAGGATCTACTCCGCCGAGGGCGTTCTGGTAGGTCTCAAGGTCTGAAATTTCTATGATCTCTATGTAGTCATACGGCGGGGAACTGACCCCGTCCATGACGGGACTTTCCAGACGGACTACCCGGTAGTTGTTAACTCCTGGAAGTCCGCGAGCAGTTGGTACGTCAGTCTCACGCACCCAATGTTCATAAGCCTCTCGGTCCTCTTGGCTCGAAAGCCTGGTCAGGAAAAAGACGACGTTTTCACTCACTGTTCACTCCTCATGTACTAGGTGTTCAAGTTGAAAGCTCAGAGCAGCGGGAGTACCGACAAGGCTGTTAGCTCGATCATCTCGCGATCTCTACCGTCATCTGGCGGTACGGGAGCAAGTACCACGCTTGTGGCACCGGCCGCGTGGAGAGCTGAGATCTTTTCTGCGCACTCATCGGGTTCACCAGCGATAGCAAAGGTGTCGAGCCATTCGTCCGGCATCTCGGCTTCGACGGTGTCGGGTCCGCCACGCGCAACCATGTCAGCCAGTTCCTCGTTTACTCCGTATACGCCGGTCATGGCGGTAGGACCGACGGCTGCAAGGTAGAAAGCGAGAACACCTTTGGCGGCTGCTCGCGCCCTCTCGCGATCGGTGTCCACGTTGTAGAGAGCGAAGGTCGGCAGTTGGTGGCCCTTCGTGTCCTTACCGCTTATTGCTGCACCTCGGGCAATTGCTTCTTTCGCGAACTCGAGGTACCTAGGAGCGGCTACGACTGAAATGACGGTTCCATCAGCGACTTCGCCTGAAAACTCCAGTGATTTGGGCCCAATCACCCCGCAGTAGAGGGGGACGCCTTCTGCGGGGTGGGTGAGAACTACGTCTTGGAAACTGAAGTAGTCGCCATCTTCAGTCAAAGTTTCCCCATCGAGAAGTCGTCGGATAGCGGTTACTGCTTCCCGCATTGCAGTAAGTGGTGATGACGGGTAGACGCCCATCTGCTGAGTCCACGCAGGAACACCGTGTCCGATTCCGGCCATCAGGCGATTCGGGAAGAGCCTCGCAGTAGTAGCTATCTCCATTGCGGTTACGGCGGGGTGTCGAACCACCGACGAGATAATTCCGAGGCCGACCGGGATGTTCTTAGTCGCCTGAAGAGCGGCAACAGTGCTCGATATCCCTCCGAGAAAGAAGTAGTCCTCACTTAGCCAGAGTTGATCGAAGCCGCTGGTCTCCACCAACTGGGAAAGGCCGATTAGTTCCTCTGGTGGGGTGGATCCATGAAGGATGACACCTACTGGAGTATTTCTGCTGCTCACGTTGAAACCCCCTTCTTAGCGTTTGAGTTTGTTGCTTTGGTGTTGGTCATAAGGACCGGCTGGCTGCTAGAGACCCAGCGCATTTTGCGCGAACACGCACGACCGGCTCTGTCAGATACGCCATTGGGATCTCTTCAAGTTCGACAACCTCGGTGGAATCGGGATCAGCGCCGGCCGCTATGGCTTCGCTGCGGGCCGCCATGGAAGCTTGTTGTAGCGCCTCGTCTCTACTGCGGTCGGAGAGTTTGTAGACGCGATCAACTTGTCCAGACACCGAAGCGATTGCGGCCCCAATAGCGTTGGCCACTTCATAGTGTTCAGGCCTCTGGACGTTCGAGACTCCTGGAAGATGTTCGGGGACGAGAACGCTTCCACCACCGACAGCGACGAGAGGCAACTCTGATCGTGAAACCTTGACTGTGTCGATGGCATTGGCGAGGAGACGATCGGACTTCATGAGGGCCTCTTCAAGGTTCTGGGGTGTTTTCTCCAGGTATGACGGGTCACCCATGCTTGCCCGACCGGCAGCTACTGCGCAGTCTGTGAGCGTGGACGTAGAACCACCGAAAACAAGGGCTTCATCAGTTAGTCGAAAACCGACGCTCTCTGGTCCTATCTGGATCTCCTGATCGCAATAGCGAACGACAGTTCCTCCGCCGAGTGCGATGCTGACCAGGTCGGGCATTCGAAAGTTGGTTCGAACGCCCCCTATGTCCACCGGAGAACTCGATTCGCGGGGGTAACCACCGTTCATCACACCAATGTCAGTTGAGGTTCCGCCAACGTCGACTACGAGGGCGTCGCTCACTCCAGTGAGGAAAGCGGCTCCTCGCATGCTGTTGGAAGGACCGCTTCCTATAGTCAGGACGGGATATCTGAGGGCGTAGTCGAGCCCCATTAAGGTGCCGTCGTTCTGGGCAATGTAGGCCTGTGAGGATAGGCCTTCGCTTTTAAGTGCCCCGGTTAGGCCATCCACGATGCTCTTCGCCACGCTGAGAAGAGTCGCATTTAGCGCACAGGCGTTCTCGCGTTCCAAAAGACCAAGTGCCCCGATGCCGTGACTCAATGAGACGGGCAGATCGCCTAGAACCTCATTTACGACGTCTTTGGCTGCTAACTCATGATCCGGTACGACGGGTGAGAACACGCCCGTGATCGCTACCGCATCGACCTCTCCGTCGATCTGGGCCAGGAATCGCGAGAGGTGCTCTCGATCGAACTTGGCTAATTCCTGACCATTCAACTCGGAGCCGCCGTCCACGATGACTGCTCCCGCGAGCACTTCGTGCCGGAGTTCGTCTGGCCAGTCGAATAGAGGTGGAATCGCGTGACTTGCTGGTCCAGCGACTCTTACAGAGATGACTTTGTTTAGGTCTCGTCGCTCGAGAATGGCATTGGTCGCATGCGTAGTGCCAAGCATGACGTGTGTGATTCTGTCGACAGATTCCGTAAGGCCGCTAAGGACTGATCCGAGTGCCGTGGAAATCCCACTCTGGATGTCGGAGGTAGTCGGCGTTTTCGTCTTAGCAATGACGTTGTTGCTTGAGTTAACGACTACGGCGTCGGTATTGGTTCCGCCAACGTCGATTCCGATGCGGAGGTTGTCTTCTATTGTCATGACGACACGTGGACCGGTTGATAGTCAACGTCGTAACCAAACACTCGAGGCCCGACTACTGCGAGGCCTATTTCTGACGTCCATTGTTCGGGGGCTGGAAAGACACCGATGACTACCCGTTGGCCGTATCGGATGTGTTCAGTCACAATGCCGTGAGCGGTGTGGCTATCCAGAAGCGTGATGATGTCAGGGACAGTTGCTAATGCCTCGCCGTCTTCTATAACTACAAGGTTTTCGTTCTGAAATTCGATTGTGAGTGAGCGGCCACCGTCTACCCCGGTTCCCTCAATGGTTGCAGATCCACGCACGAATCCGCCTTCTGTGCGGCGTTCGACGGCTGTGACCTTGCCGGTGACAAGGCAAGCCAGTGGAATGACCGAACCGAGAGAGTCGAAAGGATCCTCTGGAGCGGTTCGAATAGCTTCGCCTACCGAAATAGCAAGCGTTACCGTCCCTCGAATCGTGGGTCCTGTCGCTTCTATAGCGGTCATTGGGTAGAGGCTCGAACAAGCACAACCTCCCAACGTGGAAACGGTGTTTCGAGCCAACCTTTCAAGCCAGACGTTGTCGCGTGTCTCGTATGTGATGACCTGTAGTCGTTCATCAGCGATAGCGCATGGCCAGGCAGAGATCCCATACAGATGTGGTGTGCACATCTGGACTTCCGGGAAGGCTCTACCCATAAGGTCACCATCGACCAGAGGAAGCCCAGCGTTTGCTGCCCAAGCAACAGGCAGAACCCCGTTGATGCCGCCCATTTCCAGGCACATCATTGCGACGACGGGTTTACCCAAACGGGACTCAAGGGCCGACCGGATGACTCTACTTTCTCCCCCGTTCGGGATCTTTTCGACCATGACCGTTGGGGCGCCAATCATCCCAGAGGGGAGTACGAGGCCTTCTGGATCCAGGTCTTCGAGTTGGACGAGCGGAACTGGCCCAGTCTCTGATACAGCGTGCAGCGCCATTAAAAGTCCAACCCGAGGGTCTCCGCCGCCGCCTCCGGCTAGGACCGTGCACCCGACTGCTAGGTCGCCCAACTCCGGTGGTCCGAGTTCAGTCGGAGGAGCTTTCATCAGCTACCAAGGGCCTCAAGGACATCCTCTGGCGTAATCGGAATCTTGGTGACCGGGTGATCGTTTACAAGAGCTGAGGTGTTAGCTGAGTTCATGGCAGGTCGCTAGCAACTCGCGAGTAGCACTCAGCTACAGCACTTTCAAAGATCCTCGGAAGAACCATTTTCCGGTATCTGGCGGTAGCCCGGACGTCATCGATGGGTTCGGTTTGTTCGAGGAGCAAGGCGGCAGCGCTGCCTGTCTCCTCAGCATTTGCCTTTGTACCTAGAAGGGCTTGTTCTGCAGCCTGAGCACGGAAAGGAACCGGAGCGACTGAACAGACTGCTATGCGTGCGTCGTTGATCGTTCCCGCTTGGTCGACAGAGAGCCGAATCGCGAGGCCAACAATCGCGACCTCCATGGCTCCGCGTCGCCCAACCTTTTTGTAGACATCGGCAGTACGGCCCTCCGAGTTGTCGAGGCTGAACCCAGTGACTAGTTCGTCAGGTTCGCGGGCAATGGTTCGTCTGCCGACAACAAAATCGCCGAGGGGCACTTCGCGTTCACCGCGGTCTTTGCTGACCAGAAGAACGGTTGCGTCATGGACAAGGAGTGGAGGTAGAAGATCGGCGGCTGGGGAGGCATTACAGACGTTCCCGCCGATTGTCCCAACGGCCTGGGTCTGCCAGCCTCCGACGAGTGAGGCGGCGTGAGCAACAGATTGGTATCGGTCACAAAGCACCGGACTTTGGGCCAGGTCAATGTGGGTGACGAGTGCTCCCAGTGTGAGGCGGCCGTTCTCGGCGATGTCTCGCATGCCTTCGACTCGTTCGATGTGTACGAGCGTTTCTGGGGAAATCTCGCCACGCTCAAGCTGGATCATCACATCGGTGCCTCCAGCAAGCACCTGGGCCTTGTCCCCTAGTTCCGCTAGAGAAGTAAGTGCCTCGTCTAGATCTCCAGATCTCCGAAATTCCACTTGCTTGCCTCGTTTCTCCAGAATTTTCTGGCACCCGGTGCTCTCGTTTCAATGAGCGATATTTCACGGCGCCTAAGGGGCATCTCCGAACAGCTCTTGAAACCCTTCTCCGAATTCTTCCTGAGTCCGGGACTTCCAGAGGTCGATCCAGGCTGCGTCAGGTGCAGCGGCTCTTCCTGCAATGATCCAGTCGGCGGCTGGACCGACGGGGCGTTGAATCGTGGCATCTTCGGATTCGATCGCAGTGGCGATGGCCTTAGCGACGTCGCTGGGATCACCGCCTCCGTCCAGACCGTCCTCGTATAGGGATCGGATGAAACTGGCAACGGTGTCGTAGGGTCCGCCACGGACTGGCAAGGTCGACAGTGCCTTTGTGAGCATTGGCGTTCGGATGAATCCAGGCTCGATTGCAAAGGACCGAATTCCGTATGCCGCTCCTTCTACGGCTACAGCCTGCGTAATGGCCTCCATCGCGTATTTAGTTGCTGCATATGGACCGGAGAGAGCCGAAACGATCCGAGCAGAGACTGAGCTCACATTGACTATGGTCCCGGACCCTGCAGAACGCATTGTCGGCAGGACTGCTCGGATCATTGCTATGGGCCCGAAGACGTTTGTCTGGAACATCTGGAGTAGGTCAGCGTCGGTTGTTTCTTCGACTGTAGAAAGGTCGCCAACCCCAGCGTTATTGACAAGCACATCCAAGCCGCCTGCGGTTGCCAGTACGTGGCCAACCCCGTCTCTTATTGATTCGGGATCATTTACATCGAGGGAGAGAACTACTACTTCGGCACCAGCTTCGGCGGCGGCGGCAAGAAGAGCGTCACCAGATGCCTCGTCACGTATTGATGCATAGACCGTGTGACCGTGGGCGGCGAGATGGACTGCCGTCGCCAGTCCTATACCCGTTGAACAGCCTGTGATCAGCGATGTGGTCACGCGAGTAGCGCCTCCTCGCGCGGGACGTTATAGCGTTACAACGACGTTATAAAGTTCTGACGAAGATTTTGGTGTAGCCCGTTAACTGGCAGTTCTGTTTGTCTGAGCGTTGGTCCAGGCAAGAATCGATTAACCGCTAGAGGCCGACTACGACGTGGGCTCAGATCTCACCAGTCCTAGCAGAGCGTTGCTCTCTTGCTATGAGAGGTGACGTGAGGGGTGTCGGCTCCTAAGCCACGAGTGCTTCTCTGCGTGGGCGATCGGCAGACCTTCAAACCCAGGGTTTGACCCTCAGGGCGACTGCAGCCCTCTGCTAGGCATAAGCAGGGTCTTCGACTTGTTTGACTGAGATGGCGGCTTGTACTCGCTGGATGGTGTGGTCAAGGTCGTCCCTGAGTGCCGAACAGGCACCTTCAAAATCACCACAACCGATCTTGTCGAGTATTCGTAAATGTTCTAGAAGCACTTCCTCAGCGGACCGTTCATAGCGCACTGCGAGGTGGATGTATCGGTCGGCATGGCCCCACAGGGTTTCGATCATGTGCATGAGCCAGGTTGAGTCGCTCTTCTTATAGATCCCAAAGTGGAACTGACGGTGAAGTTTGAGGTATCCCGGCTTGTCCGCGGTCGCGAATAGGTCTGCCATCCCCATGACGAGCGATCGGAGTTCCGAGAGGGCAGAAGCAGAGAGTTTCGGAGCGGCAAGGGACAGGGCCTCAGACTCGACAATCTTGCGGACCTGGTACAGGTCACGCAGGCACTCCAGGGAAATCGGGGCAACACGTGCACCCTTATTGGGCGTGGCGACAACTAGTCGCTCTCGTTCAAGCAGCCTCAGTGCCTCTCGCACCGGGATGAGGCTGACACCGTTTGTTTTGGCAAGAGCCTGTAGCCGCAGGGGGGTGTCGGGGGCGTATGTCCCGTCAACAATTCCGGCTCTCAATGACCTGTAGACGCGGTCGACCAAATTCACTTCTGCAACGGGTTCCGTCTCATTGGTGAGTATCAAAACACTGCTGCCTCGTGGCCTTTCGTTCTTTCCCGCCAGCTCTGGTCAGACACGGAAGCTCAGCGAACGGGCAGTTCTGGACGATATCACGAGCAAGAACTATCCCAACGAGGACCTAAGGTGAACTTGTGTGTACAACCGGGGCGTTGCGCCTATCGGATGGCTCGTACCTGCTGTTCAAGAACAAGGACTTCGGTCGAGAGAATTTTGAGGACCGACTTGACGTCTCGAAAGAAACCTTCGGAGTGGTAGGTACTCCAACTTGGGACCGAGAAGACTGTTCGGCTGATGTTTTCTCCGGCTACTCGATAGGCGCAAATCGCCATGGGCTCCTCTGTGCTGACTCAAATGTCAGGGAGGAGCCTCCTGGGGGAGCGAACTATGACCTACTGACCGAGGTTGCTTTGCTCAAAGGACAAGACATCGGTTCGGCAATCAGGGCAGTGAAAAGCGCGGTCCAGGATGGTCCTTACTGGTGCGCGAATCTTGTCCTTATTGACCAAGAGGCTATTGCTGGCTTGGAGGTGCGGGGTAGCGACATCGCAGTGGAACTTTACGACGATCGTCATACGCGCACGAATCACCACATTTCATTTGGAGCCACCGAATTAGACCAGGACACAACTACTAGCGCTCTCAGACTCCGCTCGTCTTCGAGCCGCCTTGCTGAGGCTGAGAGGGTCGAGGATGTCTTAGATCTGCTCTCGAGTCACGATGACGGCGAGACTGGTATTTGTAGTCACAGTCCCTTTCCGACCGTCTACTCATACATATTGCACTGGCGGGTGGACCAGGCTCACATCTTTGTTTCCAAAGGAACCCCGTGCTCTCCGGTTAGCCAGTGCAAGTTGTTGTTGCCAATTGGGGACGCTTGGTCGCCGGCGACCGAAGAGACCTTCCGGTCCTTGTACCCCTCTGAGTCCGCTTGCTCCCCAGCTAATTAACGTTTGAGCTCTGAGATCAGGCGACGAAGCCCTTCCTGGAGATCGCTCGCATCGGAAGCCAGTGAAATCCGGACCCGATCACTGTTCTCGGCTCCAAATGTGGTCCCGGGGACGATGGCCACCTGATGGTTGTGAATCAGGTCTAGCGAAAAGTCCTTGGCCGTCCTTCCGGACTGGGATACATCGACCCATAGATAGAAGGCGCCACCCGGTGTGCAAACCGGAATATTTGCTTGCGAGAGCATTTCAAGGGCGATGTCTCGGCGACTTAGATAAGCAATCCTCATCTCCTCGACGAGATGCTGCGGTCCGGTAAGGGCAGCGAGACATGCATATTGGGCGGGAGCGTTGACACACCCGACTGTTGGCTCCTGGCACTTGCGTATCAGGGGGGCAAGACTTGCTGGAGCGATTGCGTAGCCCACACGCCAGCCAGTCATCGCGTAGGTCTTGGAGAAACTGTTAATGCTCACCACGCGGCCGTCTGTGTCATAACAGGCAGTCGGTATCTGGGGCTCCTCAAAGGTGATTCGGTTGTAGACCTCATCTGCGATCAGAAAAAGGTCGGCGCGCCTAGCAAACTGTGCGATTTCGTTTAACAGATCACCAGAGAACATTGCCCCCGTTGGGTTACATGGGGTGTTGATGAGGAGGGCTTTGGTGGCGGCGTTGGTTGCCTCTTCGAGTTGTTGGATCGTGGGCAAATAAGCGTTCTCTGACGAGGTTTCAACTACTCGGGCTGTAGCGCCTAATAACTGCAACTGCATCTGATAGTTCGGCCACGAAGGATTCAGAATTATTACTTCGTCACCAGGGTCCAGCAGACAGGTAAGGGTCGAAAAGAGTGCACCCATGGCCCCTGAGGTCACAATGATTTGTTCTGGAAGCACCTCTCGACCGGTTGACTCCTCGGCCTGTTCGGCTATAGCGGCTCTGAGTTCGAAGATGCCTGAGTTGTCGGTGTACCTGGTATGGCCTTCTAGGGCAGCGTGATGAGCGGCTTCGATGATGTGCGGGGCGGTAGTGAAGTTTGGTTCTCCTACCTCAAGTCTTATGCAGTCCGGCATACCCATAGCGACGTCCATGATTTCCCGGATACCAGACCGGGGCATGGAGCGAATTGCTGATGAAGCAGTCCTCATGGTTTAGAAAGACCACCTAATTCCGAATCGGTGTGACCAACTCCGAGATAGGAAGTGGAGATGGAACAGGACCTTACAATTCCGTAGGTGACAATATATAACATCTAGACAAATGGTGACAGGGTCAGCCTGGAACAGGACCTGAAGGGCGGAGGGCGAGACGACGTGTTGAACGAAACTTTCCTTGTTACAGGCGCGATGGGCTGCATTGGCTCGTGGGTGTTGAAAAACCTGGTCAAGGAAGGCGTAAAGGTGATCGCTGCGGACCTTGATACGACACCGACACGACCAGCACTTCTCATGTCACCGAAGGAGCTTGACCAGATCACCTGGCAACTGCTTGATGTAACTGATACCGACGCGACCTGCGAGTTGGTCAGATCAAACGGCGTTACGCACATAGTGCATCTGGCCGGCCTCCAGATTCCGTTTTGCAAGGCTGCGCCAGCTCGTGGCTCTGCGGTCAACGTAACTGGCACGGTCAACATGTTCGAGGCCGTCCGGGCCGCCGGGATCACCCATTTTTCATACGCGAGTTCACTAGCGGTGCTCGGAGATGACAGTCAGTACACCGAACGGCCACTAGGGGACGATGTTCCCTTATTGCCGAAGACTTTGTACGGCGTGTACAAGGCTGCAAATGAATCCACAGCAGACATCTATTGGCGTGATTGGGATATAGGTAGTGTCGGTCTTCGTCCCTACTGCGTTTATGGAGTGGCCCGCGATCAAGGGATGACTGCTGATTTCGCAAAAGCGATCCTTGCCGTGGCGGCAAATGTGCCATTCCACATCCGATTCGATGGGCTAGTTGCCCTACAGCATGCAAATGATGTTGCTCAGGCTTTCATTGCCTCCGCGAGGTCTGGCCACCGGGGCGCAGGTGTTTGCAATCTCCGGGGCGATGTGATCGAGGTATCCGAATTCGTCCAATTTCTAAAGACGTCGTACCCACCTGCAAAGCTCACACACGCAGAGAACTCACCCCTTCCTTACCCAGCAGATCTCTCCGATGATGGGCTTCGACGCATTATTGGCGACGTCCCCCACACTCCGCTGGAAACGGCCGCACAACAGGACTTTGAGCGTTATTCGGTACTTGTTGCGGGTGGCAAGATCGACCTTGAACAACTCGAGAGTTGATTAGGCGATCCAAGTGTTTGTGCCCCACGCTGCGTGCATCGTTCCTATCCGGACGCTAGGTGCGTGAAGAGCGGCAGACCCCTTGGAGGACTGGCTCAAGGTTCTCGGCCATGTCGTTTTCCGTCCACTAGGTGATCCATGCCTCGCAATGTCTCAAAACTCGCGGATCTGGGTGCCTAGTCGGCCGACATTCCGAGGTACGCCATTTGGAGCGGGACGACGCTCTCGATAGGCAGCATGGCCTTGTTGTCGAAGTCGATCCACTGCTGATAGTGCTGCAGGGTGCTGTAAACCTCAGCCAAGTCCTCTACCTCGGAAATAACGACTCCGTAGCTGCGGTCGGCAGCCTGGTAGTGGCCGATGGTCTCTCCGGGCTCGCCGTGTTCCATGAACGCAGCGAGTAACTCGGATAACTCGTCATCGCTCATATGCGACTTGAACTTGTAGTTAGTGATGAAGATCATCGGGTTCCTTCCTGTCCGGGGCCTGGACCCTAGTTTGGATCTTGGAGGTCTCGGATTGGTCGCCTGTCCCCAAGTCGGCCACCACTAAGAGTCCTCACACCTAACTACCATTGAGGACTAACAGGAGGAGGGAGGCGTGTCACGGAGCTGGAAACGGCTAATCCTGATCGGCCTTGCTGTGCCAAACATC